>DGGW01000065.1:6483-6660 GCA_002393065.1 Alphaproteobacteria bacterium UBA3864
GGTAACGGCGGGTCGGATACGAACCGCGTTCGGGAATGTCGTTCTTTCCCGGAAAAGTCGGTTTGTCGGTCAGGCGGACGAAGCCCGCTTCCTCCAGTTCCGCGGCGCAAATGTCCGTCGGAACGTCCGAATCCGAATCGCAAACAAAAACCTCGCGCGTGACGGGATGTTGCAGAA
>DGGW01000003.1:0-410 GCA_002393065.1 Alphaproteobacteria bacterium UBA3864
GGCACGACAAGGATCGAACTTGTGACCCCTACGATGTCAACGTAGTGCTCTACCGCTGAGCTACGTGCCCGTCTTGATTTTTTCATCGGGACGATTTAAGCTTTTATATGCTTTCGGTTCCGATTGCAAGCAAAAAATGACATAAGGATATTTTTTTTGACAGACGCGACTTCCTATCCTCCGTTCCTGTTGGAAAAAAACGGTCGCCCGGACCGTCCCGTCGTCGTGTCTTCGCCGCATTCCGGCACTTTTTATCCCGAACGCCTGTTCCGCCTGACCGATTTGAAAGTCGAGGATTTCCAAAAATACGAAGATCCCGCCGTTTCATCGTTGTTTTCTTTCGTGCCCGCCATGGGATTGCCGCTGATTTCCGCCGTGTACGCCAGGGCTTGGGTCGATTTGAACCGCCA
>DGGW01000003.1:504-39756 GCA_002393065.1 Alphaproteobacteria bacterium UBA3864
CCCGCCGGCGCGTTGTCCGATTCCCCGCGCGTCAAAGCCGGCCACGGCGTCATTCCGTCCAGACTTTCGAAGACCGAACCCGTTTATCCGAAACGGTTGCTTTGGCGACGGGAAAAGAAGCGGATCGAGGACGTTCATTTCCCTTATCACGCGGCGCTGACGGAGCTGATCAACGACAATCTCGCCCGTTTCGGGAAATCCGTTTTGCTGGACGTCCATTCGACGCCTGATCTGCCGCAAAGCATGCTGATGCGCGGCACGATGCCGGATATTATTCTGGGCAATCTGGACGGAGCGTCCTGCGCCCCCGACGTGATGAGCGCTGCCGTGCGGATTCTGACGGAACTGGGGCTGACCGTCGCGGTCAACGCGCCTTACCGCGGCGCTTACACGACGCAGTGCTACGGCGTTCCCGACAAACACTCCCACGCTTTGCAGATCGAAATAGCCCGTCGAATCTATTGGGATGAAAAAAACAGGGTCTTTTCGGACAATTTTAAGGATTTATGGCGTAAGCTTTCCGTATTCGCGGACAAATTCCTGACCGCGACGGATTCGATGGTTTTATGAAAGCGCGATTCGCTGTTTTGTTTTGCACCTGTGCGTTCCTGTCCGCTTTTCCGGCGGCGGCCGACGACGCTTTGCTGTGTCTGCGCGAAACGGCGCGCATCGAAAAAAAGGAAGGGATCCAAAAACATCTGCTCAGCGCCATTTCTCTGGTCGAAACAGGTCGTTACCGCAAAGAGTATCCGACCGGAGTCGCTTGGCCGTGGACGGTCAGAACGGCTGAAAAAGGATCGTACTTCGATACGAAGCGCGAAGCGATGGATTTCGTGAACGAGTTGCGGAAAAAGGGCGAAGAAAGCATTGACGTCGGGTGCATGCAAATCAATCTGAAATTTCATCCGGACGCGTTCAAAGATCTTGACGAGGCGTTCGATCCGGCGAAAAACATCGCTTACGCGGTGAAATTTTTAAAAAGGAATTACAAGGAAACCAATTCCTGGGGCGCCGCCGCGACGCAGTATCATTCGAAAAATTCCGAAAAGGCGATGAAATACGAGGATTTGTTGCTTTCCGCGTGGAAAAGGCTGAACAAACACGGCAATCCCGCCGTTGCCGACATGAAAGCCGTTCGGGAAAAACGGGCCGGCGAAATGAAACGGGAAAACGAGATCCGCCGCGAAAAAATCGGGCGCGAAAAGGAAATCGCAAAACGGAAAAAGGAACGGGAAAAAAGCAAAACGCTGGCGGATATTCAGGATTCCAAACGCCGTTCGGCCGAATGGCGCAAACAAAAGATCGAGGAATATATGTCCCGCCGCCGCGCCGCCGTTTCCGAAGAACCCGTTTTCGAAGATGTCGCCGCTAAATCGGACGAGAAGTGATTTTTCCGAATTTTTTGGACAAAATTTTCTTGCAAAACAGTTAAGAATAACGGTATAATCCGGCCAGAGAAAAGTTTTTGAGGGCTTTGTTATGGCGGAAAGCAAAACGATTTTCTGGTCGCCGAGGGGCGGGAACAATGCGGCGGACGCTTGGGGCAGCTGCCATGTTTTTTCTTCGGAAACGACGGACGAGCAGACGGGCGTAAAGCATCGCGACACGATCATCGTCGATTTGGGACAGGAAGAACGGTTGTATAACTATATGGGCGGACAGTACGACATGATGGTTCCCGTCGTGACCGACTGCGTCGCCGTTCCGGGGCACGACCGTCCGGCCGAACAGGACAAGGCTAAAGCGATTTTTCTGACGCACGGCCATTCGGACCATATTTTCGGCATTTACGCGTATACTGAAATGGGAGCGGAATTGCCGCCCGTTTACGGGACGCCGTTTACGATGACGATGTTGCGCAAAGGGTTTATCGAACGCGGCGTGCCGGAGGAAAAATGGCCCGAAATGCGCGAGATCCATGCGGGTGAGACCGTTCGGATAGGTGATCTTTCCGTCCGTTCGATGCAGGCATCCCATTCGATTCCGGGCGCGTTGAGCTTCAAAATTTCAAACGGCACCGAATCGGTTTTCCATTCGGGCGACACCAAGGGTGATGAAACGTCTTTTCTGGAAGGCGGAGTCGATTTCGACGACTACAAAAAAATCGTCGAAGAAGCCCCGATCGATTTTATGAGCTTTGACGCTTTGGCCGTTACCAAAGCGGGGCACGCGACTTACGAATCCGAAGTCGCCGACGCGTACAAAACGATTTTTGAGGAAAACGAAGGCAAGCCCGTTGTCGCCGTTTTGCCGGCGGCGCATTTGGAACGTTTGGCGTCCGTTATCGCGGCGGCGCAGGAAAAAGGCCGGAACGTCGTTTTGAACGGCGGGTCTTTGATGGATTCGAATCTGCTCGGGCTTGAAATGGCGGGCGTGAATCTGCAGGAAAAATTCCCGAAAACGACGGTTGTCGGCGCTTTGAACGAAAAAGCGGCCGAACTCGATCCCGAAAAAACGGTCGTCATCACGACGGGCATTTACGCGGAACAGTCTTCGCCGTTCGTTCGTTTCCTGAAAGGCGACGAAAAAGCTTTCGATCTGCGTTCGGACGCCGTTATCGTCGCGCCGCTGACGGACGATAAGAACGAGCAATTGCAGGTCCTTATCGACGGGTCGGAACGGGCGCGGAACTGCAAACGGGTCACGGCCAAGGATTTCCCGAAAATGTACGGCGGCGGTCATGCCCAAAAAGAGGACTTCGACCGCATCAACGCTCTGTTGCAGCCGAAGATGATCGCGCCGATTCACTTGCCGACGCCGTTGGCGGACAAATTCAACGCTTATGCCGCAAAGCAGGGGCTTTCCGTTTTCGACCGGCAGGTGCGCAACGGCGATACGGTCACCGTCACGCCGTCGGGATGCACGCTGTTCGCCGGCGAAAAGCAGGAATGGATCGGCATGAAGCACGAAAAAGGGGCGGACGGAAAACAAAAGCTTGTCGAAACGGCCGTGTTTCAGGACGAGCACTTCGCCCGTTCGGATAAAATCGAACGCGTCCGCCGCAATAAAGTCGCTTATTATGAAAACAAGGCGCAATCGTTGCCGTTGCCGTTGCGTCATCGGGCGAAATCGGCGGGGCGGTCATGAACGGGTGGTCGGATTATCTGGCGATCGGGGCGGCGTTGCAAAAGGCTTGGCCCGATGTTGATGTCGTCGGTCTGGACAACGGCGATTTGGCCGGAAAATTGCGGTCGCTGCCGGAAACGGACGGTTTCGGTCCCGTTCCGGAAAAGGCTTCGTTCTTTTTCGCCGTCAAAGCCGCATGGCTGAAAGCGCGTCAGCCGACCGAAGCCGATTTGCCGATGGACGCTTTATTGTAAAATTTATATTTGTAAAATTTATATTTCCTTTCCTTCCCGCCTGTGTCATTCTGTCCGAAAGAAAAAACGGAAAAGAGGCTTTTTATGACTGAATACACGGGATTGATTGCCGACGTCGGCGGAACGAACGCGCGGTTCGCCCTTTGCGACAAAGAAGGACGGGCGCTTTGTTCCGAAACGGTGCTTTGCCGCGATTACGCGGGAATCGGCGATGCGATAAAGGCGTATCTGCAGAAAAACGGAATATCCCGATTGAACGCGGCGGCGTTGGCGGTGGCGTGTCCCGTGCTGGACGACGTCGTTTCGATGACGAATTGCGATTGGACTTTTTCTATCAAAGAACTGAAAAACGCCCTCGGATTGGAACGCTTGCAGGTCGTCAACGATTTCGTGGCGCAGGCGTTGGCCGTTCCCGCGCTGACGGATGCCGAAAAAATCAAGGTCGGCGGCGGCGAACCTCGCGACCGGTCGCCCGTCGTGGTCGTCGGACCGGGGACGGGGTTGGGCGTTTCGATTCTGGTGCCGGATTCGGCGGGCGGTTGGATCGCTTTGCCGGGGGAAGGCGGACACGCGACGATGCCGGCGCCTTTTCCGGAAGAGGAAAGGGTGATTTCCGCCCTGCGTCAGGAATACGGCCACGTTTCCGCCGAACGGGTCATTTCGGGGACGGGGCTGATAAATCTGTACAAGACGTTGTTGACGCTTCATCGCGAAAAAGCCGACGAACCGCTGCAGCCCGAAGACATTTCCGCGCGGGCGTTGGCAGGCGATCCCTTGTGCCGTGAAGCGGTGCAAATGATGTTCGGCCTGTTGGGGACGTTCGCCGGGAATCTGGCGTTGACGGCCGGATCTTTCGGCGGCGTTTACATTGCGGGCGGCATCGTGCCGCGTCCGGGGTTGATCGATTTGTTTAAAGAATCGGCTTTCCGTATCCGTTTTGAAGCCAAAGGTCGTTTCGCGTCCTATCTGTCGCGGATTCCGACCTATGTGATGACGGCGGAATATCCGGCCTTTCGGGGATTAGCGCAGCTGATTTAAAAAAAATGAAGCGGACGGAAAAAAGTTCTTGCAAAGGGCTGACGAATCTTATATAAACATCCGTGTTGCGGGGGCGTAGCTCAGTTTGGTTAGAGTGACGGCCTGTCACGCCGTAGGTCGCGGGTTCGAGCCCCGTCGCTCCCGCCATTAAAAAGCAGTCGAAAGACTGCTTTTTTTTATTTGAAACAATCGCATAAAGACGGTATCGTCTTTCATATTGTTTTTTAAGGATATAGAAGGCTTTTTATGAAAAAAACACGGATTCTTGAATTGGTCGCGCCGGTTCTGCTTTTGTCGGGATGCGGCATGTGCTTTGACGGTTTTCATCAGACGGTCGCAATCGACGGTTCGCCGTCCGGCATCGAAATCTACCGCGACGGGAAACCGGTCGGCAAAACACCGCTGATGCTGGAGGTACGCCGGAAAGGGGGCGCGCAGATGCTTGTCGCCAAAAAGGAAGGCTACAACGATCAAACTCTGATCATGGAATCCAGAATGGGCACGGGCGGCGTGTTGGACATCATTTCCTCCGCCACGGCTCTGACAGGTGTGTTCGGGCTGACGACCGACGGCACCAGCGGCACGCTTTGGGAATATCAACCGGGACATTTCTATGTGAACATGATTCGTGTCGGCGAAGAAAACAGACCCGTCAGCAAAATGAAGCTTTTCGTTTCCCGCAACTGGCATGTTTTGGAAAACGAGGCCGGTTCCGGCGACGGCGAAGGGATCAGAGCCTTGTCCGAAATGACGGGCGTTTCGAAAAGCGAACTGTGTTCTTTCATCAAAGATTCATCGTATCCGTCGCAGCTGATTTCCAAGCTGTCCGCGCTGATGCCCGACGACGGCGCCGCTTTTGAAACGGCGAACGTTGAAAAGCCGAAATGGGTCGAACTGTATGAAAAAGACGGTTTTATCGGGCAATACGACAGGATGAACCGGAACTTCATCGGTTACGGCGAAAGCACGTCCTTCAAATCCGCCCGCGCCGAAGCGTACGAAGATCTGCTGGCGAAAGTTCAGCAGCAGGCGGACAACAAAGCCGTTCTGTCCGAACTGCGCCTTGTTTCCGAATACAAGAGCGAAGGGCGGGGCAAGGTCAAAGTCTGGCTGATGTACACATATCCGGTCAGCCGTTTGTGATGACGCGGTTAAGGGCTTGCTTTCGCTTGTAAAAGGGCGATATACTGACGGCAGATGACTCTTACTTGAAAGGATGGTTCCCGTGGTCAAGAAAAAAGAAATGCAGGATGTTCGCGAATTCGCCGACAATCAGGTGTTGATGGCGATGCTCGGCGCCCGTAACGACAATGTCCGTCGGTTGGAAAAAAAGCTGGACGTCGATATCAAGGTGCGCGGCAATCAAATCACCGTGCAGGGCGACAAAGCGGCTGTCGCGAAGGCCGTTTCCGTTCTGGAAAAACTGTATCAGACGGCGGCGCGCAAAGGCGACGTCGATTCGTCGGATATCGACAACGCGATGGTCGTCAAAGGCCGCGAAACTCCGTCCGGAAAAGCCGGTGAAGAACACGGCGGCGAAGAGGATCTGACTTTGCGGACACGTAAGCGCCACATCCAACCCCGTTCCGCTACGCAAGCCGAATACATCCGCGCGATGAACAGCTGCGAAATGGTGTTCGGACTGGGGCCCGCCGGTACGGGCAAGACCTTCCTTGCCGTCGCTAAAGCCGTTTCTCTGATGCTGGAAGGCGCGATCGACAAGATCATTCTGTCCCGTCCCGCCGTTGAAGCCGGTGAAAACCTCGGGTTTCTGCCGGGGGATCTGAAGGAAAAGATCGATCCGTATCTGCGCCCGTTGTACGACGCGCTGTATGAAATGCTGCCGAAGGACGTCGTGGACAAGAAACTGGAACTCGGCGAGATCGAAGTCGCTCCGCTGGCGTTCATGCGCGGCCGGACGCTGACGAACGCGATGGTCATTTTGGACGAAGCGCAGAACACGACGCCGATGCAGATGAAGATGTTCCTGACCCGTATGGGCGAAAATTCCCGTATGGTCATCAACGGCGATTTGAGCCAGACCGATTTGCCGCGCGGCGTGCAGTCCGGTTTGTCCGACGCGCTTGACGTTCTGCGCAACGTCAAAGACATTGCGATGGTCACCTTTACGGAAAAAGACGTCGTTCGCCACGGGTTGGTGTCGGCGATCGTCAAAGCGTACGACAAACGCTATGCGTCCAGAAAGGGATTGGGCGGCTGATGACGGTGAAAACGGCCGTCGGCATCGAAGCCGGCGAATGGAAAAAGATCGGGGCGGTGAGGGCGCTGGTGCGCCGCGCCGCCCGTGTCGCATGGAAACGCGGCAATACGGGCGACTTCTTTATCCCCGTCAAAGATGTCGAAGTCAGTGTCGTCCTGTCCGATGACGAGCATATCCGCGTCCTGAACAGGGATTATCGGAACCTCGACCGTCCGACGAACGTTTTGTCTTTCGCCGCGCTGGACGCCGATGACGACGAACCGCTGATCGAACCGGTTTTGCTGGGCGATATCGCTGTCGCTTACGAAACGACGGCGCGCGAAGCCGCGGAAGCCGGCATATCCGTCGAAGACCACTTGTTCCATCTGATCGTTCACGGCGTTTTGCATTTGATTGGCTACGACCATATCGACGACGCGGACGCCGAAGTGATGGAAGCTCTTGAAATTTCGATTTTGGCGGAAAACGGGATTGCGAACCCTTTTTAAAAAATTTTTCGGCAAGGCTTGTGTCAAAGCCGTCTTTTTGGGCATGGCGACCGTTTTTGCTCTGCCGCCGTATTTCTTTGTTCCGGCCGTATTTTTCGGCTTTGCCGGATTGATGCGCCTGCTTGACCGTTCCGAAGGCCTGAAAGACGCCGTCGGGATCGGCGCCGGCTTCGGATTCGGCTATTTCGGATTTGGATTGGCGTGGGTGTCGCAAGCCATGCTGATCGACGGGATGGGATACGGGGCGATGGCGCCTTTGCCGCCGCTCGGCTTCGGATTATGGGGCGCGATGTTTCCGGCGATGGCGTGCTTTGCGGCGCGGCTTGCGCCGGCGGGGGCGCGGCGGGCGTTGACGTTGGCGGGCGCATGGATTTTGACGGAGATGCTCCGCGGCGTTCTGTTCACGGGATTCCCGTGGAATCCCGTCGGGTCGGTATGGACGGCTTTTCCCGCGATGACGCAAACGGCGTCTTTGTTCGGCGTTTACGGGTTGAGCGGCGCGACCGTCTTTTGCGCGTCGTTGTTCGCTTTTGCCGGAAAACCGTTTCGCCGCCGGCAAAATCTGCTGCCGCTGCTGTCCGTCGCGTTGATGGCCGCTGCCGCGATATACGGCGGAATCCGTTTGAAGCATGCCGACAATACCTTTGTGCGCGGCGTTAATTTCCGTTTGGTCCAGGCCAATATCCCGCAGGGCGTCAAATGGAACCGCGACGCCGCCGAACGCAATCTGATGAAACACGTCCGTTTGAGCCGGCAGGGCGACGCTGACAGAATCACGCATGTCTTGTGGCCGGAAACGGCGACGTCGTTCTTTTTGCTGCAGGATTCCTTCGCCCGCGGCATGATCACCAGCGCTTTGACGCAGGGAAGCATCCTGTTGGCGGGGTCTTTGCGTTCCGAACGGGCAGAAGGGGAAACGCCGCCGTACAAGTTGTATAACAGCATTATTGCGGCCAATGATTTGGGAATCGAGCTCGGTCATTATGACAAAGCGCATCTGGTCCCGTTCGGCGAATACGCGCCGCTGACCGATTATTTGCCGTTCATTCGCCGGCTTGTTCCCGGAAACACGGATTTTTCGGTCGGGAAAGGCGTTCACACGTCGATCATTCCGCGAACCGTTCCCGTCGGTTTTTTGGTTTGTTACGAAGTCATTTTTCCCGGTCGCGTCGCCGACAAACAAGTCCGTCCGTACTGGCTGATGAATGCGACCAACGACGGCTGGTATGGTGTCAGCGCCGGTCCGTATCAGCATTTGGCGGCGGCGCAAATGCGCTCCGTCGAAGAAGGCTTGCCGCTTGCCCGTGTCGCCAATACGGGAATTTCCGCCATGATCGACGCTTACGGGCGGATCATTGCGTCTTTGCCGTTGAACAAAGAGGGCGTTTTGGACGTCGGTTTGCCCAGACGCACCGAAAAACAGACGTTTTACGGAACGCACGGCAATACGGTCCCGTTGATTTTGGGGCTGGTTTCCGTTATGATGGGACTTGTCCGTAAAAGGAGAAAGAAAACATGCTGAAAAAGCTTTTGGCTTTTTTCGTTATCGCGATGATTGCGGCGTTTTGCGGCGCTTGCCGCAACCGGTACTATTCGCCGACGTATAAATCATCGGACAGCTACAAAGATGTCTTTGAAGGGCAATACGTTCCGTCTGACGTAAGGTGATTTTTAAAAACGTCAGAAACGCTTTCCTTCTTCGAAAGCGTTGAAAGCGGACGTGATATCGTCCGGATAATGTAAAGTCAGGATATGATTGGCGAACCGTTCCGCATCGTACAGGGATATGGAGCGGATCCGTTCTTTGACCATGGGGATGTTGACGGCCGGCATGGACAATTCGCGTACGCCCAACCCGATCAGCAACGCGGCATAATGATAGTTCGCCGCGATTTCGCCGCATACCGAAACGGGAATGTTGTGCGCGTTCGCCGCGTCGATCGTCATTTTGATCAGTTTTAAAACGGCGGGGTTCAGCGGATTGAACAGCTTTGTGACCATAGCATCCGTTCTGTCGACCGCGACGGTGTATTGAATCAGGTCGTTCGTTCCGATGGACAGAAAATCGCAGTTCGCCGCCAGCAAATCGGCTTCCAAAGCGGCGGAGGGAACTTCAATCATCGCGCCGACGGGCGGCAGTTTGTCCGGTACGGGCTTGCCTTCCGCCCGTAATTTGTCGGCGACTTTGTTCAGCAAAGCTTTCGTGTTCAGGATTTCCGTAACGGAGCTGATCATCGGCAGAAGGATGCGGATGTCTGCGCGGGAGCAAACCTGCAACACGGCTTCGAACTGGTCGGCCAAAACGGTTTCGTTCTGATGCGCGAAACGGATGCCGCGAAGCCCCAAAGCGGGGTTCGGCGCTTTGTAGTTTGAAAAATCGGGCAAACATTTGTCGGCGCCGATGTCGACCGTGCGGAACATGATCGGCTTGTCGGGCATCTGGTCGACGATTTTGTTTAAAATGGCGGTGATATCGTCAACGGCGGGCAGAGTGTCGCGGTTCATGTACAGGTATTCGCTGCGCATCAAACCGATGCCGTCGCCGCCCGTTTGCAACAGGAACGGAACTTCTTCGGGCAGGTCAATATTGCCTTTCAGCCGGATGTAAACGCCGTCGGTCGTCGAGGAAGGCTGGTCGCGCAGTCTTTTCAGCGATCGTTTCCAGCGCAGGAAGTCCGTTCTGTATTTGCGGTACAGTTCGATCGTTTCCGGCGTCGGATGAACGATGATCTTGCCGTACGTTCCGTCCAGAGCGATCAGGTCGCCCGTCGATGCGATCTTCATGATGTCGGCGGCGCCGACGACGGACGGGATTCCCAGCGACCGCGCCAACAACGACGTGTGGCTTTGCGCCGAACCGTTGACCGTGATCAGCGCGGCGATCTTGCGCATGCTCAACATGGCGGTATCGGTGGCGCTTAGATTTTGGGCGATGACGATGGCGTTGTCGGGCAACTGGTCCAGATTGTCGCTGATGTTCGTTTGCAGGTTGCGCAACAAGCGCTGGCCGATATTGCGGATGTCTTCGATACGCGCCGAAATATACGGGTCTTCCATGGCGGAAAAGACGTCGGACAGGGCGGCGATTTCATCCAAAACGGCGGCTTCGGCGTTGATTCTGTCCTTTTCGATGCGCCGGACGACGCCGCGCATCAGGCGCGAGCCTTTTAAAATGTGGCGGTAAACGTCCAAAAGCGACGTCAAAGGGTCGCTTTCCAAAACGTTTTTGGCTCTGTCGGTGACGGCGTTGATTTCGTTGACGGTCTGTCCGACCGTATCCGTAAAGCGCCGTATTTCGGGCGATATCTGTTCGTCTTTCAGGTGATAGCGGGGCACGTTTTCAAGAGTCGTGTCGTAAACGTACGCCTGACCGATGACGATGCCGGGGGATACGCCGACACCGTCGCGCGTCGTTTCCGTTTCGGGCAGGGCCGGATGACGCGGTCGGCTAACGATGGATGAAAACAGACGCTTAATTTTCATTGAACTTGTCTTTCACCAGTTTCGCCAAAGCGGCAAGCGCTTCGTTTTCCTGTTCGCCGAAGCACGTGATCGTGATCGACGTTCCGCACGCAGCGCCCAGCATCATCAGCCCCAAAATGGAATGACCGGAAACCTTTTGTCCGTCTTTTTCAACCGTAACGTCCGCCGCAAAAGCGTTCGCCGAACGCACGAAAGCCGCCGCCGCGCGGGCGTGCAGACCTTTTTCGTTCAGGATTTGCAACGTTTCGGACACCATGGCTTATTCCTTTCCGCCAAGCAAAGCGGAAGCGACGTTGATGTATTTGCGTCCGGCTTCCTGCGCGGCGGCCGACGTTTCCGCCAGCGTTTTGTCTTTGCGCACCTGCACCAGCTTGATCATCATCGGCAGATTCATGCCGGCGACGACTTCGACGTTCGGGCGTTCCATGACGGAAATCGCCAAATTGGAGGGCGTTCCGCCGAACATATCCGTCAGAATGATGACGCCGGCGCCGGTATCGAGGTTTTCTATCTTTTCCTGAATTTCCGTCCGGCGGGCTTCCATATCGTCATCGGGACAGATGCCGACCGTTTCGATTTGGGGCTGTTCCCCGACGATGTGTTCCAGAACCTTTTTCATTTCTTCGGCCAGATGTCCGTGTGAAACCAAAAGCAATCCGATCATGACAAACCTCCCGCCAATGAAGAACCGTTTACAGAATACTATGAATCCGTTTGAAAAATCAAACTTCTTTCGCGCAAAACGACTTCCAGAGCCAATTTTATTTTCAAAACGGCCGAGTTTTCAAAAGAAAAAAGGGATATTTCGCCGCTTTCGACCGTTTCAGGTATGCGATCGATTTCGTTTGCGGGTTTCAGCTTCACCGTCAGGACGACTTTCGTTTTTTCGACGTAAGGGAAACGCAGAATACCGATGCCGCGGACTTCCAGCAATCCGCGCAACCGTTTCGGCGCCGATGCAAAACCGTCGTCGGACACCTCCGTCTGGTCGTCGGCGACCAGAACGGCGCCGGCGTCGATCAGACGTAAGGCCAAGTCGGATTTTCCCGAACCGCTTTCGCCCGAAATCAATATCCCGTGCCCGTTCCAATCAACGCAGGTTGCGTGGCGCAGAGCCATCTCATTCTTCTCCGCAAACCAACGGTAAAACGACGACAAAGCGCGCGCCCAGAATTTTGCCGTTTTCGTCGATCCTGTTTTCGGCGAATATCCGGCCGCCCAGACCCGTGACGATCTTTTTCGAAATGGACAATCCCAATCCCGAATGATGCCCGAACTTTTCCTGTGCCGGCCGTTCGCAGTAAAAACGGTCGAACAGCTTTTTTTCGTCCCCGGGCGAAATGCCTTTGCCTTCGTCTTCGAACGAAAGGACGATGTCGCCGCCGTCCTTTCGGGCCGAAACGAAAACCGTTCCGTTGTCGGGCGAAAAAGAAACGGCGTTTCCGATCAGATTATGGAATACTTGCGCCAACCGGCTCTCCATCCCCAGAACGCAAGCCTGATCGGTTAGGGCGGAATCCCAGTTCAGGACGAACTTAAGGCCTCTTTTTTGAGCGCTTTCACCCATGTTGCAAACTTCGACAACGGACGACGACAGCTTGTAAATGTTTATGTTTTCAAAAATTTCTCTGGATAATTCGGCGTCCAGACGGGACAGGTTGGAAATGTCGGTGATCAGGCGGTCCATCCGTAAAACGTCGTCGTGAACGATCCCCATCAACCGCTTTTTCTTGTCCGGATTGGCGATCATATCGGCGGTTTCCAGTGCGCTCCGCATGGACGAAAGCGGATTTTTCAATTCGTGCGACACGTCCGCGGCGAATTTTTCCGTCGCGTCCAGACGTTCCCAAATCGTGTCGGTCATATTGATCAGCGCGCCCGATAACGCGCCGATTTCGTCCTTTCTTTTCGTTTCGTCGGGAATGCGTTGCCGTCTGCCGCCCGCCGTGCGGACGTTGAGCGCCGCGCGCGACAGCCTGTTCAGTGGACGGACGATGGTGCCGACCATAAAAACGGAAAGCAATATCGTGATGCCGAGGGCGATCAGGAACAACCGGAAAAAACTGAATCGAAACAGAGCCAGATTTTTTAATATTTTTTCGACGCCGCCCGTGACCATGACGACACCGACGATTTGGTTGTTTGAAATGACGGGGACGGCGACGCTCAAAATCGTGCCGTACAATTTCGAATATCTGATTTCGGACGCGAATTTCCCGTCCCCCAGCGCCGAACCGACTTCCTCGTAATCGAAAGCGGTCATGTTTTTCGGTTCTTCGTAAGGCATCAGTTTCGAATGAGGGAAAGCCTGCGCGCCGAAAAAGGATTTTTCCAAAGAAACGGTTGATTTCGGCGTCGCTTGTCCGGCCTGGCGGGAATCCGACGACAAAACGCCGTTATGATCGAACAGACGGACGCGAACGTCGCTGTCGATTTGCGACAATTGCATCAAAATCCGGCGGGCCGCTTCTTTCCTTAGCAGAAAGAACGCCGTGGAACCGACGGAGGACGATGACGGCCGCCGCCCCGTTTCCGTCAGGAAAGCCCCTTTGTTTTCGTTCCCGCCGAAAAAGCCGTTCTTCAACGTTCTTTCCTGTATCGGCGGCGGGCCGCCCGGAATGCCTCCGGCGGCGACGGCGCCTTCGGATATGGCCAAAGCGACCAGTTCGGCCTGAACTTTCAGCGTGTTGAACGTGCCCGTGACCAACCCGCGCTGATAATGGTCGGTGTAGTACAAGCCGGCCAGCAACAAAACGGGTGCGATCAAATTGACCGTCAGCAATCGCAAAATCAAAGGGGAACGCAAAAACGATCGGGGCGGAAGCGCAAAGCCCGATTGCGGCGTTTTGCCCTGTTGATTGAAAAAAATCATACGGAAGCCCTATATCTGTATCCGACGCCGTACAGCGTTTCGATACAGGCGAAATCGGCGTCCGCCTCTTTGAATTTCCGGCGCAGTCTTTTGATGTGGCTGTCGATCGTGCGGTCGTCGATGTAAACGCTGGAACCGTACGCTTTGTCGATCAGCTGGTCGCGGGTCTTGACCTGTCCGGGCTTTTCGACCAGAGAAGCCAGGATCAGAAACTCCGTGATGGTCAGATCGACGGTTTTGCCCTTCCACGAACAGGTATGGCGCGTTTTGTTGATTTCCAGATCGCCTTCCGTCGTGATATCGTCGCCGACGGGTGTTTTGCCGTCGTTGCCGACGACGATCGGGTCGGAGCGGCGCAACAAAGCTTTGATACGCGCAATCAGAAGGTTCGGCGAGAACGGTTTTTTGATGTAATCGTCGGCGCCCATGCGCAAGCCGCACAATTCGTCGATCTCGTCTTCCTTGCTGGTCAGGAAAATGACTGGAACGTCGGATTTTTCCCGAAGCCTGCGCAGTGTTTCCATGCCGTCCATGCGCGGCATTTTGATGTCCAGAACGACCAGATCCGGATTTTCGGCAAGAACGCCTTCCAGCCCCGCAACGCCGTCGTTGTAGGTCAGGACGGCGAAATTTTCTTCCTCCAAAATCATGGAAACGGAGGTCAAAATGTTCTGGTCGTCGTCAATCAAAGCTATTTTTTGCGTCACTGTCGTCGTCCCGTAGAAAAACTTACCGAAAGATTCTAACAAGTTTGACGCCGGAAATAAAGTTTTTTAATTATCCGCCGCAGCTTTGAGCTGACCGCAGGCCGCCATGATCTCCTGTCCGCGCGAAACGCGGACGGGCGCGGCGTAGTGAGCGTTTTCAAGGATTTTCGAAAACTTGACGATTCGTCCCGTCGGCGAGCATTTGAACGGGCATCCGGTCCATTCGTTGAACGGAATCAGGTTGAATTTGACGGCCAATCCTTTGACCAGCCGCATCAGTTCGCGGGCGTCCGCTTCGGAATCGTTGACGCCGTCCAGCATCACGTATTCCATCGTGATGTAATTGCGCGTGCCGGCGATGTCCTGGAATTTGCGACAGGCGGCCATCAGTTCTTTCAGGGGATACTTGCGGTTGATCGGCATGATTTTGTCGCGGACCTCGTCGGTCGGGGCGTGCAGGCTGACGGCCAGTTTGACGTCCAGATCCTCGGCGACGCGGGGGATGACGGGGGCGACGCCCGACGTGGACAGTGTGACGCGCCGCTTCGACAGGGCGATGCCTTCCGGATCGGTGATGATTTTCAAAGCGTCGCGCGTCGCTTCGTAATTCAGCAGCGGTTCGCCCATCCCCATCACGACGACGTTTGACAGATAACGCGGTTCGAGCGACGGCGACGGCCATTCGCCGTAACTGTCGCGGGCGGCCATGAATTGCGCGACGATCTCGCCGGCGGTCAGGTTGCGGCGGAATTTCATCGAACCCGTCCGGCAGAAAGCGCAGGCGTTCGGACATCCCGCTTGCGTCGATACGCAGACGGCGCCGCGGTCGTCTTCGGGAATGTAGACCGTTTCGATTTCCGTGCCGTCGTCAAAGCGCAAAAGCCATTTGCGCGTGCGGTCGGCGGCGTTCTGTTCCCGAACGACGACGGGACGTTTCAACGTGTGTCCGGCGTCGGAAAGCTTGGCGCGCAAAGTCTTTGACAGTGTTGTCATCGCACCGAAATCCGTGGCGCCCTGAAAATAGATCCAGTGCCAAAGCTGTTTAACCCGGAACGGTTTTTCGTCCATGCCGGTCAAAATCGACGTCAGCGCGTCGCGGTTCAATCCGATCAGGTTCATAAATGCGCTCCGGGAAATTTCGTCGTCGCGGACATATCGCCGACCGACAGCGACAGGAAGAAAAACGTGATGCAGACCATCGCGAGCGCGGCGTGCATCGTGTCGCCGACGATATAAAGCCCCATCATTTTGAAATCAATGTTGCCGTCCCTGTCCATCGTGCGCTTGAGCAACAGACGGTACAGCGCGCACAACGCGAACATCAGCAGATACAGATCCGGCGTCAGGAGCCTGGAATAAATCTCGGCATCCTCCGCAGCGCCGTAATACACCCATAAGGCGCACAAAAAACCGAAGGCGGTGCAATGGTGCAGGACCGCTTTCGACGTCATTACCAAAACCAACGTATGGACGAATCTTCTGATCATCGCGACATATCCGTAAAAGCATCCGTCATGAGGGCGGATATTTGAAAATACCCGTCCGACGCGTTCAAATCAAGAAGAAGTTGAGTTCGTCAGCGATAGACGGGACGTTCGTAAACGCCGACGAGAACGTCAGACGGATAAGGGCTCGGTTCCGAATAACAGCTTACCGACGCCAGAGACCTGTAGCAGTATTCTTTTTCGACGGCGTATTTCGGTTCGTTCGCTTTTTTGATTTCCGCTTCCGTCATGCAGTATTTGCCTTCGCCGGACATTTTCCGCGCGATCGAGCAGTGTTTGCCCGTCACGGCCGACGACAGATGGTCGCCGAGCGTCCGGTCCGTCGCCAGATACGACACGGCTTCCCCGACCGCCAGAACGGTCAGCGGCGACGCGTGGAACGGCAGATGCTTGTTCGACGCCGTTAAAAAGCATCCCGACAGCGAGCAGACAAAAAGAAGCAAAAACGCATATTTCATTGGCAACGGCCTCCGTTTTTCAGTATACATTAAAACGGAAAGTGAAAAAAAGAGTTAATCGGACTTGTTTTAAAACGCTTTTGATTATAGCTTATCTCAAATGAATCATTTTTAAGGAGTGTCGTTCCATGGTCGATAAAAAACAAACGCAAGAGGACGAACCGTCCGCTCTGGAAAGCGAGATCTTGCGCGAAGTCGAAGAGGACCTGCGTCAGGAAGAGCTTAAAAAGCTTTGGAAAAAGATTTCGCCGTTCTTTACGACGGCCGTTGTCGCGGCGTTGATCGGAACGGGCGGTTATGAATACCGTCAGCATCTGATCCGTCAGCAGTCCGCCCTCGAATCGGAACAACTGCAGGACGCTCTCGCCGACATCGAAAACGGCAAAACGGATACCGCGCTGACGGCGTTGAAATCTTTGCGCGATTCGTCGTCGCTCGGCTATAAATGGCTGGCGGCTTTGCAGTACGCCGACGTTCTGGCGGCGGAAAACCGTCCGGACGAAGCCGTTAAGGCGCTGGACTATATCGCAAAAGATAAAACCGCTCCGCAATCGTTGCGTTCTCTCGCGACGCTGAACGGCGTTTCGTTGAGCATCGACGCCGGAAAACCCGATTACGCCGTGTTGAAAAATAAGCTGGCGCCGATGATCGAAGCGAACAACGTTTGGACGGCGGACGCGCTGGAGCTGGACGCACTGATCGCTTTGCGTCAGGGCGACGCCGCCCGCGCGAAAGAGGATTACGTCCGTATTACGGCTTTGCCGAAAGTGTCCGACCTCAAACGGATGCGCGCGACGGAAAATCTGAATTTCCTGAATAAAAAGGCGGAAGAGTAACAATGGGCGTTTGGCGGATTGTCGCTGGGATTTTGCTGTGCGCGCTCTTGTCGGCCTGTTCCGCCGACGAACGGCTGGAAGGTCGTCGTTCGTCCGTGTTGGCGTACGGACAGAAACCGATTCCCGATAAAGAACTGCGAAAAACCGTCCGCCTTCCCAAACCCGAAACGACGGCCGAATGGACGCAAGCCGGCGGGTTGTCGCATCACGCCATGCAGAACATCGCTCTGCCCGAGAAGATCATGCAGGCCTGGAAAACCGATGTCGGCAAAGGCGCTTCTTCCGGAAAATGGCTGATCGCCGAACCCGTCGCGCATTCCGGTATCGTGTATACGATCGACGCTGTCGGCAAGGTGCGCGCTTCCGCGGCCATCAGCGGGAAAATGATCTGGGAAAGGAACATAACGGCGGACAAGGCCGCGAAACGGCTCAGCATCGTCGGCGCGGGACTGGCGTTGGACAACAATATGCTTTTCGCCGCGCTCGGCACGGGCGAAATCGTCGCGTCGGACGCCTATAACGGTCACGAAATCTGGCGCGTCGATCTGAAATCGCCGGTCCGGTCCGCGCCGGCCGTGTACGGCGGGCGTCTGTACGTTCTGACGGCCGACAACAAGCTGACCGCCGTTGCCGAAGACGACGGCCGCGTCCTGTGGCGCCACTATGCGTTCATGGCGCCCGTTTCCCTGATGGGACGGGCGGCACCCGCTTTGGACAAGGGAATCGGCATCGCCGTGTTCGCGTCGGGCGAAGTCGTTGCGTTCAGACCGGAAAACGGCAGTATCTTGTGGACGGAAACGTTCGGCGCGACGCGATTGAACAACGCGTCTTCCTCGATCAACGACATTCGCGCCCGTCCCGTCATCGACAACGACCGCGTTTATATCATTTCCGCCGCCGGACTGCTGTCCGCGCTGGATTTGAAATCGGGCGCCGTTTTGTGGGAACGCGAAATCGGCGGCATCAATCAGCCGTGGATCGCGGGCGACATCCTGTACGTCGTGTCTTCGTCGGCGGAATTGATCGCGCTTGACGCGGCCGACGGTAAAATATTGTGGGTGAACCAGTTGTCGGAATGGGATGACCCCGACAGCAAAAAGGAGCGTTTGTACTGGACGGGACCCGTTTTGGCGGGGGATCGTCTGATTTTGTCGAACTCGGCCGGCAAAGTCATCGTCGCTTCGCCCGTAACGGGAACGGTCGTCGGCTGGGACGATTTGGGCGGCGGTTCCGCGGTCATGCCCGCGATCGTCGTTGACAACACCCTTTTCCTTTTCAATCAGGACGCCGAACTGGCGGCATACAGATGAGCATTATTGTTTTGGCGGGCCGGACGAACGTCGGCAAATCCACTTTGTTCAATCGTCTGACGGGGCGTAAGCGCGCTTTGGTCCACGACAGGCCGGGCGTGACCCGCGACCGTCGCGAAGGCGAAGCGACTTTGTACACGTATCCGTTTACGGTCGTTGATACCGCCGGTCTGGAGCAGAGCGGCGAATTGGCCGATTCCATGTGGAAGCAGACGGAAAAAGCGCTTGATCAGGCGGACGCCGTTCTGTTCATGGTGGACGTGCGCGCCGGCGTAACGCCGCTGGACAAGGCGACGGGACGCGTGTTGCGCCGCCTGAACAAGCCCGTCATTCTGGTCGCCAACAAGGCTGAATCCGCCGATCAGCCGATGCAGGACCTCTTCGCGCTCGGATTCGGCGAACCTGTTTTGATTTCGGCCGAACACGGGACGGGAATGTCAGATCTGTTCGACGCTTTGTCGCCGTACATCGTTCCGCCGCAAACGGAAAATGCCGAAGACGACGGCTTTGAGGATAAAAAGCCCCGCCGCCGCAAAAAGAAGGACGACGAAGATGTCGCCCTTGACGACGAAACGATTCCCGACGACGACAAGAATCAGGCCGATCGTATCATCGACATCGCTTTCGTCGGCCGCCCGAACGTCGGCAAATCCACGCTGGTCAACCGCTTGCTGGGCGAAGACCGGTTGCTGACGGGACCGACGGCGGGAGTTACGCGCGACGCCATTTCCGTTCGTCAGACTTACAAAGGGCGTCGCCTGCGCTTGACGGATACGGCGGGCTTGCGCAAATCGTCCCGTGTCGACGACGATTTGGAAAAACTGTCCGCGGCCGATACGAAACGGGCGGCTTTTTTGGCGCAGGTCGTCGTTTTGGTCGTTGACGCTGCCGCTATTCTGGACAAGCAGGACCTGACGATCGCCCGTCAGGTTTTCGACGAAGGGCGGGCTTTGGTCATCGCCGTCAACAAAACGGATACGGTGGCGGACAAGCGCGCCGTCGTGCGGGAGCTGAACGAAAGAATCGAAGATTCGTTGCGGCAGGTGAAAAACATCAAAACCGTTCTGATTTCCGCCCGGACGGGGGAGGGACTGGACGCGCTGATGCGGGCCGTTTTCGACGTGTACGACGTTTGGAACACGCGCGTGTCGACCGGACGGCTGAACCGGTGGCTGTCCGCGATGACGGAATCGACGCCGCCGCCGTTGTCGGCGACGAAGCGTCCGATACCGTTAAAGTATATGACGCAGGTCAAGACCCGGCCGCCGACGTTCGCGCTGTTTTCCAGCAATCCGGAAAAACTGCCGGAATCTTATTTGCGCTATCTGATTCGCGGTTTGAGCAGCGATCTGAATATGGACGGCGTTCCCGTTCGCATCGTTATGCGCAAAGCGAAAAATCCGTATGAAAATAAAAAAAGACGCCGTTAAAACGGCGCCTTTTGATGTTGTTCCAGAAAATCCAAAACTTTCAATCGTACGCTTTTATCCAACGTCGAACAGATATGGCAGACAACGTTCGGTAAAACGAGCAGCTCTTTCGGTTCGGCGGCGCTTTCGAACAATCTTTGCGTATGATAAGCCGGAACGACGGGGTCGTCCTGCGCGCTCAGAAAAAGTTTCGGCAACGACAGTTCCGACGCGTGCTTTTCCGGATTGTTTTCGGCGACCGTCCATGAAATCGGATACTGGAAGGGCCACGTCAGCCAGACCGAAGAAAGTTTGTCGCGGGCGATTCGCCGCGTTGACGAAAAAGCGCTGTCGATGATGACGGCGGATATTTTATCCTTATCGGCGAACGTGTTTATCGCGGACAGTGCGACGGCGCCGCCGATGCTTTGTCCGAAGACGCCGACCGACAAGTCGGGAAAACGTTTCAAGGCATAGTCGATCATCGCCTGCGCGTCGTCCTGCGCGCCGGACAAGGTCGCTTCGCCGTCGGAATGGCCGAAGCCCCGATAATCGACGGCGAGAACGTGATATCCCTCCAAAGCCAGCCATAAAACGCCGTTGATGTGCGTGGATATGTTTTCCGCGTTGCCGTGCAGGAAAACGATGACGCCTTTCGGTTCGGTTTCCGTTCCGTCGTCAAGGGAATACGCTTTCAGCAACCATCCGCGCAAAACCAGATCGTCCGTTGTCGGAATATCGACGTTTTCAAACGGGATTTGCAGGGATTCGGGCGTTGAAACATACGTTTTTTCGGGATAGAACAAAAACGTGGAGCAACTCTGCAGGAAAAAGCAAGCGATAAAAGCAAGTATTTTTTTCATCGGAACGTCGGGGTCAAAACAATTTCGATTTTATCGGACTGAGCGCCTTTGCCTTCGACAAAGATCCGCACGTCGGCGATATTCGCCGCCTGTTCAAGGATATCCGAAGCGATATCGGCGCGTTTTTCGGAATACAGCTGATTCAGCGACGGTTTGCCCGTATCGGCCGAATAGCCGGTGATGCTGATCCGCGTTTTGTCGTAGCGGGCGAAGATCGGCGCGAGCCGTTTCAGCAAAGCCGTCGTTTGTTCGGACGGGGTTCCGCCTTTGAACGCGGCTTTCCCGCCGATTTCTATCGTCAGGATGTTGCGTTGCCGCGAAACGCCCTGCGCGACGACGGCGCGGATCGCCGTTTCCTGTTCGGTCATGTAATCGGCGACTTTTGCGGGTTTCTTTTTTTCGGTCGCGGTTTTCCGCAAAGCGGCGGAGGCTTCCGTGGCGAGCTCGGCGGCAGGATTTCCCGCCGGTTGTTCGGATGCTGGAACCGTCGCGCACGCGGCCAGCAAAAGCGTTATCGGAAGCAAGAGTGACACTTTCATCGGAAAATCCTTTCGCTTGTTCATTTAAAGGATAAGGTAAAAGGACATAAAACGTCAAACCCGTTTCGCATCATCATTTTGATTTTCGGCAGAACTCCGGAAACTTTCATTTTGCCGCTCATCAGGAAATCTTCGATCATTTCGAAACGCGTCGGCTGCGAAGGGTATTCGACCAGCGGCAACGGCGCATCCGTTTGCGCCAGCTCGGCGGCGGCGGCAAGGGCTTCTTTCATCCCGCCCAGACCGTCGATCAATCCTTTTTCAAGCGCTTCTTTTCCCGTAAAAACGCGTCCGCGCGCCGCGGCGTCGATCCGTTCGGGGCTCAATCCCCGCCGTTCGGCGACTTTGCGTGTGAAATCGTCATAGACGCGGTCAAGGCTTTTATTGAAAAAGTCCTTTTGTTCGGGCGAGAAATCTTTTGAAACGGAAAACATGCCGGCGTTTTTGCCGATTTCGATCGCTTCCGTTTTGACGTCCAGCCTGTCAAGCAATTCGCCGATGACGACCTTCCCGCCGAAGACGCCGATGGAACCGGTGATCGACGCGGGCAGGGCAAAGACTTTGTCGCACCCGAGCGAAAGGAAATATCCGCCCGACGCCGCTTCGGACGCGACGGAGCAGACGATCGGTTTTTCGGACGTTTCCCGAACGTATTTCATTTCCCGCATCAGTGTGTCCGACGGCGTATAGGCGCCTCCGGGCGAATCCAGACGGACGATGATCGCTTTGACCGTTTCGTCGTCCGCGGCGGCGCGCAACGCTTCGCCGACGGTCGATATGCCCAGAAAGGACGAATCCGCTTCGCCGCCGAAGATCGATTCGCCGTTGCCGATGATGCCCATCGCCGGAACGTAAGCGAAGACGGGGTCTTTTTTCGACGGGTTCGGCGCTGTTCTGTCGTCGTAATCGAACAGGGATATCATGTCGGCGTATTTTTCTTTGACTTCGCGTTCCAGAACGTCAACGTACTCGACTTTATCCACCAAGCCTTCCTGCAACGCCCGATCGGCGAAATAAGGACCGTTTTTGATCAGGTCGAGCGCTTTTTCGACCGGTATTTTACGGGCTGCGGCGATATCGGCGGCGACTTGGCCGAGCAGATCGTTCATCATCGCCGTGATGTTTTCGCGTTCCGCCGCCGACATGCTTTCGGCCGCTAAAGCGTCGGCGCCGGATTTGTATTCGTGACGGGCTGAAAAAGAAGGTCGGATCCCCCATTTTTCCAACGCTTTTTTCAGGAAACGGGCTTCCATGGAAACGCCGGCGATACCGACTTCGCCTGTGGGTTGAAGGCGGATTTCTTCAAACGCCGACGCCAGATAGTATTCGGTCAGCCCGCCGCCCAGTTCGCCGAAGGAGGGGGAAAACGCGACGGTCTTTTTTCCTTTCGCGCGGAAAGCGGCGACGGCGGCGCGGATTTCCTGCACCTGCGCCATCGTCAGGTTCGTTTTCGGCAAATAGGCGACCAACGCCGCAACGTTCGGGTCTTCGGCGGCGCGATACAGGGCGGAGGTCAGATCCGTAACGGTCGGCGACGTGCCGAAGGTCATCGCGGAAACGATATCCGTCGGTCGGCTTTCGTAAAAATCGGTGTTGAAAGAAACGTTCAGCGCCGTGTTCGGTTGCACGGGGGCGGGTTTCCCCGCCGAGAAACCTTTGTAAAAGAAGGCGCATAAAACTGCTACCGTCAAAAAACCGACGATACAGAAGAAACCGCGGATGAAACGTCCGGCCAGCGTTAAAACGCTTTCCCTTTTTTCCGTGGAGTAGGACGACAGCATAGTTTTCAATCCTTATCTTTGTTGAAACAGACCGCGCGGCGGCGCAGAAAAGCGTCCGCCAGAACGCACCAAACCATCGCTTCGGCGACGGGAACGGCGCGCAGGGCGACGCAGGGGTCGTGCCGGCCTTTCGTTACGATGTCGGTCGCGTTCAGCTTCCCGTCAACCGTCTTTAACGGCATTCCGACAGACGGCGTCGGTTTGACGACGATGCGGACGACGATGTCCTGTCCCGTGGACAGGCCGCCGAGAATCCCGCCCGCGTGATTGGACAGGAAGCCGATCCCGTTCGGCGCGGCGGGGTCGGGGACCATTTCGTCCGCGTTTTCCGTTCCGGTCAGGTCCGCCGCCGCGAAACCGTCGCCGATTTCGACGCCCTTGACGGCGTTGACGCTCATCAGCGCTTTGGCCAGTTCGGCGTCGAGCTTGTCGTAAACGGGCGAACCGAGCCCGGCGGGAAAGTTTTTGGCGACGATTTCGATGACGCCGCCGACGGAATTCTTTTCATCCCTTGCTTTTTCGATGACGGCGGCAAAACGGGACGGGTCAGTTTCCCCGCCGACGCGGATCAGGCGCGCCGAAACGGAAACGGAATCCCCGATCATCGTTTTCAAAATCTTTTCGGCGACGGCGCCCGCCGCGACCCGCATCGCTGTTTCCCGCGCGGACGCTCGTCCGCCGCCGCGGTAATCGCGGATTCCGTAAGCCAGCTGATAGGGCAGATCGGCATGAGCGGGACGGAATTTGTCCCTGATGTCGCCGTAATCGGCGGAGCGGTGGTCTTCGTTGGCAATCAGGAGACCTATCGGCGTTCCCGTCGTCAGTCCGTCGAAAACGCCGGACACGATACGGACTTTATCCGCTTCCGCGCGTTGCGTTTCAAGCGGGCTTTTCCCCGGACGGCGGCGGTCGAGGGCGGGCTGGATGTCGCTTTCCGACAGCGGGATTTTCGACGGCGCGCCGTCGATGACGCATCCGATCAGTTCGCCGTGGCTTTCGCCGAACGTCGTGAACCGGAAAAGGGTGCCGAACGTGTTGCCGCTCATGAGGTCAGTTTTCCGCGTGCAAAGAGGTCAGCATGGCGCCCAATTCGTGCGCCTTGTCCAGATTGACCATGCCCGTCGTGCTGACGCCGGCGTCGACGTGAACGACTTCGCCCGTAACGCCCGACGCCAGTTCGCCCAGCAGATAAAGGGCGGTCCTGCCGACGTCTTCGGTCGTAACGTTGCGGCCGAGGGGGGCGTTCATCTCGTTCCAGCCGAGCGTCATGCGGAAATCGCCGATGCCCGACGCGGCCAGCGTTTTGATCGGACCGGCCGATATCGCGTTGACGCGGATGCCCTGCGGTCCCAGATCGCGGGCGAGGTAGCGGACGGACGCTTCCAAAGCGGCTTTGGCGACGCCCATGACGTTGTAATTCGGGATCGCTTTTTCGGCGCCGTAGTAGGTCAGCGTCAGGAACGCTGCGTCCGGATTGGCGATGGCGGCAGCGCGGCGGCACACGTCCGTGAACGAATAGCAGGAAATGTGCATCGTGTTCAGGAAGTTCGCGAGCGTCGTGTCGCAGTAGCGCCCCTTGAGTTCGTTGCGGTCGGAAAAAGCGACGGCGTGAACGACGAAATCCAGACCGCCCCAGCGTTCTTTGATCGCGGCGAACAGCGCGTCGAGCGTTTCGGGTTGCGTCACGTCGCAAGGCATGACGAAGTCTTCGCCGAGCGAAGCGGCCAGCGGACGGACGCGTTTTTCAAGTGCCGCCCCCTGATAGGTGAACGCGAGTTCCGCACCCGCGTCGTGCAGGGCTTTGGAAATCCCCCACGCGATCGATTTGTCGTTAGCCAGACCGATGATCAGTCCTTTCTTTCCCGCCATTAAAGGGGTCATGCCTACCTCCGTGTCGAAATATTGAAAAACTGACGGGAAAGTATCACAAAACCGTCAGATAAAAAAGCCTTTTCCTGCGCGGAAAAGGCTTTTTGTTCAC
Source organism: Alphaproteobacteria bacterium UBA3864 (assembly GCA_002393065.1). Lineage (GTDB taxonomy): Bacteria > Pseudomonadota > Alphaproteobacteria > CAAGCB01 > CAG-977 > UBA2903. The sequence goes on from DGGW01000003.1 coordinate 25,316, forward strand.
AGCAGGCCCGCTTTGACCCGCGGGTCGGTTTGTTTCGGGATCCATTTTCCCATAAAATCCTTCAGGTCGGCGTCGGGCGCGTCTGGCAGGACGATTTGCAGTCTGGCCAGCAGATCACCCGTTCCCGATTTTGTTTTGATGCCTTTGCCGCGCAGGCGCATGACTGTTCCCGTGTTGGAATTGGGCGGGACGGTCAAAGCGACTTTCCCGTCCAGCGTCGGAATGGTGACTTTGCCGCCCAGCACGGCTTCTTTGATCGTGATCGGGATGTCGATCTGAACGTCGTTGCCGTTGCGGGTGAAATGCGGGTCCGGTTTGACGAGGATGTGAATCAGCGCGTCGCCCGCCGGTCCGCCGCCGACGCCGGCTTCGCCCTGTCCGCGCAGGCGCAGGACGGCCTGATCCTCCGTTCCGGCGGGGATCTTGACGTTCAGGTGCTTGCCGTTCGGCAGGATGATCTCCTTGTTTTTGCCCAAAGCGGCTTCGATAAACGAAACGGACAGGTCGTAATTGACGTTTTCGCCGGCGGCTTTCGCCGATCTGCGCCGCGACCCGCGCATGGCGGAAAAGATGTCTTCGCCCCCTTGCGCGCCGCCGAACATATCGCTGAAAAAGTCGAAGCCGGAACGTTTGGAGCCGCTTCCCGCCTGTGCGTTCGCGAAGTTGAAATTGAACTCTTCGAAACCGCCGCCCGCGCCGGCTTGCCGGCGATATTGGCGGAACCCTTCCGGATTGAATCCGAAGCCGGCCCGTTCCTTGCCCGCGTCGTCGATTTCGCCCGCGTCGTAGCGGCGGCGTTTTTCCGGATCGGACAGAATGTCGTAGGCGGCGTTCAATTCCTTGAATTTGTCTTCGGCCTTCGGGTCGTTCGGGTTCAGATCGGGGTGCATTTTTCGGGCGAGCTTGCGGAACGCCTGCTTGATTTCGTCTTGCGACGCGTTTTTGGTCAGCCCCAGAACGGTGTAAGGATTCGACATTGCAACAGCCTCGATAAACTGAAACGGTATTTTCCTTTCGCTTAAGATAGAGAAGACGACCGCCGCGCGCAAGCTGTTAAAAAGATTTTTTTAAGCGGATGTGAAATATCTTCCCTTTCGGCGCGCCTTTCTGGTACAATACCCGCCGGTTGTCTGTTTACGGAAACGGAAAATACTGTCGTGTCAGAACAAAAAACACCGGCAACGATGATGAAGGCCGCCTCCCTTGCGTCCGTCGCGGTCGCTGTGACTTTGGTTGCCGTAAAAGGCGCCGCCGTCGTTGTAACGGGATCCGTCGCCGTTCTGTCCGGACTGATCGATTCCGCCATCGACGCGTTCGCATCGATGCTGGCGTTCTGGTCGATCCGCGAATCGCTGACGCCCGCCGATTCGGATCACCGCTTCGGCCACGGCAAGATCGAGGCTCTGGCCGCCGTCGGTCAGGCCGCTTTTATTGCCGGATCCGCCGTTTTATTGGTTTTTGAGGCCGTTCTGGCGCTGTTCCGTTCGCAGCCCGTCGAACAAACGACCGTCGGTATCGTCGTGATGGTCTTTTCGATGCTTTTGACCGCGGGGCTCGTCGCTTTTCAGCGTTTCGTCGTCCGCCGGACGGGGTCGATGGCCGTTTCCGCCGATTGCGCCCATTACGCGGGCGACGTGTTGATGAACCTCGGTATCATTGCGTCTTTGATCGTCAGCGCCCGTTTCGGTCTGAACTGGACGGATCCCGCGTTCGCGCTCGGCATCGCCGCCTATCTGCTGGTCAACGCGTTCGCCGTCGCGAAAAGAGCGCTCGGACAACTGATTGACGCCGAACTTCCCGATGACGAAAAACGAAAAATAGCCGATATCGTTCTGGCGTCGCCCGACGTTGTCGGTCTGCACGATTTGCGCACCCGCGCGTCCGGCACCCGCTGGTTCGTCCAGCTGCATCTGGAGATCTGTCCCGATTTTTCTTTGATGAAGGCTCACGCCGTCGCCGACGAGGTCGAACGGCGGCTGAACGAAGCTTTCCCGCACGCCGAAATCCTGATCCATCAGGATCCGGCGGGACTGCGGGAAAAAATCCCCGAATGGTCATGCGAAAAATGACCGCCGTCCTTATCTAGCTTTTGGAGAATGACATGAGAATAGAAGAAGATATGAAGTTGGATTTCAAAGACGTCCTGTTTCGTCCGAAGCGCAGTACGCTCCGGTCGCGTTCGGAAGTCGATCTGAACCGCACGTTCGTGTTCAGGAACTCCAAAGCCGAATGGACGGGCGTGCCCGTGATGGCGTCCAACATGGACACCGTCGGTACGTTTGAAATGTTCCGCGCGTTGAAACAGTTCAAAATGTTCACCTGCGTCCAGAAACACTACACCAAGGAACAATGGAACGACTTCAACGCCGCCTGTGAACCGGATGATTACGACTATCTGGCGATTTCGACCGGCACATCCGATAAGGATTTCGAACGCATCCACCGCATCTGCGGTGCCAATCCCGCCATCAAGTTCATCTGTATCGACGTCGCGAACGGATATTCGCAGCACTTCGTCGAATACCTGCGCAAGATCCGCGATGTCTTCCCCGACAAAACGATCATTGCCGGCAACGTGGTCACGGGTGAAATGACGGAAGAACTCGTCCTGTCGGGCGCCGACATCGTCAAGGTCGGTATCGGTCCCGGTTCCGTTTGCACGACGCGCATCCAGACGGGCGTCGGTTATCCGCAGTTGTCCGCGATCATCGAATGCGCGGACGCGGCGCACGGGCTCGGCGCGCACATCATCGCCGACGGCGGTTGCACGTGTCCGGGCGACGTGTCCAAGGCGTTCGGCGCCGGCGCGGATTTCGTGATGCTCGGCGGCATGCTGGCCGGCCACGACGAATCGGGCGGCGACATCGTCGTTGATGAAAAAACGGGACGGAAATTCCGCCGCTTCTACGGCATGAGTTCCGATACCGCGATGGAAAAATACGCGGGCGGCGTCGCCAAGTACCGTTCCAGCGAAGGCCGCACCGTTCTGGTCGAATACAAAGGTCCCGTCGAAAACACGGTTCTCGATATTCTGGGCGGCGTTCGGTCGACATGCACCTACGTCGGCGCGCGCATGCTCAAAGAACTGACGAAACGGACGACGTTCGTCCGCGTTACCCAGCAGTTCAACTCGTCGCTGGCGTCGCAGCCGCAGAACGTCGGCAACACGAACCCGTCCCACAAACCCGAAGATCCCTGCAAATAAGGAGGTTCCCCGTTGCTGATCGACGACCAGAGCGCGTTGATTTCCGCGCTGTCCGATCCCGCGATATACGGACTGAAAACATCGCGTAAAATCGTCGTTAAAAGGACGAACATCTCCGTCGTTTTCCTGACGGGCGACAGGGCGTTCAAGCTCAAGCTCGGCGTCAAGTTCCCGTATGTGGACTACTCGACGCCCGAAAAGCGCAAAGCCGCCTGCGAAAAGGAATTCGAGCTGTGCAACCGCTGGACGGCGGGGTTCGGCATTGCCGTCCGTCCCGTCGTCAAAACGAAAAAAGGGTACGCGATCGGTCCGGACAAACAGGGCGAAGTCGTCGATTGGCTACTTGAAATGATCGAATTTCCCGAAGACATGCTGTTCGATAAAATGATCGAACGCGGCGAGCTTGACCGGTTCGAAATGATGGACACGGCGGAAAAGATCCTGTCCATGCAGCGGCAGGCCGCCGTCGTCCAGGAACGCGACCCCGCCGCCATCATTCGCGGGCGCATTGACGAAAACAACGCGATGATTCGCTGTTTCGTGCCCGAATACTTCGACGCCGAAGAGGTCGACGCCCTTGAAAAAGAGCAGATCGACACCCTCGAACGGGTGAAGAACGTTCTGAAAAAACGCGGGGAGGAAGGAAAGATCCGCGTCTGCCACGGCGATTTGACGCTGCGCAATATCGCGATGCGCGACGGCAAGGTAACGATCTTCAACCCGATCGAGTTTTACGATGACCTGACGAAGATCGACACGCTGTACGATTTCGCGTTTCTGCTGGTCGATATGGAAAGCAAGGGACAGCGCCGGCTGGCGAGCATCCTGTTCAACCATTATCTGGCGGCGTCCGACGATTGGGACGGCGTTCCGGCTCTGCCGCTGTTCATGTCCTGCCGCGCGGCCGTCAACGCGTATGTGTTCGCGGAGCAGGCGGCGGGAATGACCGACAAGGTCGAATCGAACCTGATGGCGAACAGGGCTTACGCGCATCTGGTTCTGGCGCGCCGCTATCTGATCCCGCGAAAACCTCTTTTGCTGGCGTGCGGCGGCTTGTCCGGTTCGGGAAAATCGCGGATAGGCCGCGAAACGGCGCCGTTCGTCGGCGATCCCCCCGGCGCGGTCATCCTGCGCGATGACGTTTTGCGCAAAAACATCCTCGGCGTCGGGCTGGAGGAGCATATCGACACGGCGTCGTACACGCCGGAACTGGAACAAAAGGTTTTTGACGAGCTGTGCGAACGGTGTCTTCAGCTGCTCAAGGCCGGACAGTCCGTCGTCGCCGACGCTTTGTTCCACGACCCGAAACAAAGACTGCGGATCGAAGCGGTGGCGCGGGAGGCTCAAACCGGTTTTCTGGGATTATGGGTGGACGCGCCGCTTGAAGTGCGCAAGGAACGCGTGATGAAGCGTCTGCGCAATCCGTCCGACGTCAAAACGGCCGAGGAACTTGAAAAACAGCTGACGATCGACGTCGGGCCGATAACGTGGAACGTCATCGACACGTCGGGCGACAGAATGGTCACTTTGTCGAAGGTTCGCTCTCTTCTGTCGAACTTTTGACCGGTTTGTTCAAAAAGCGCGCGAACAGTCCCGCGATCAGCGCGGCGGCGAACGGCGCCGTGCAGAAGGTTTTCAGTTCCGATACGGCTTCGGCTGTCGAAAATGTTGCCAGCGCGGCGGCTTTCGCCGGATTGAGCGCACCTTTCGTGATCGGATAGCTGATCAGATACGCCGCCGTCAGAAACGCGCCGAGACCGACGGGCGCCGCCATTCTTTCGCGCACTTTCAGATACAACGCGCAGAACAGAAGCGATAAGACGGCTTCGGTCGTGAAAACCGCCGAAAACCGATAGCGGTCGGAAAGGTTGGCGGCGAAGGTCGTTTCGGAAACGAAGCCCGTCTTGCCGGAAAAAACCGCGGACAGAACGGCGGCCGCGGCAAAAGCGCCGCCGAATTGCGCGACGACGGAGGATAAAAACTCTTTGAACGATATTTTTCCGCCGATCAGGGCGGCAAACGACAGCGCCGGATTGCACGCCGCGTCGTTACAGGCGCTCAATACGGCGGCGTAAGCCAGTCCCGCCGCGCAGGAAATTCCCAGATAGCCGATGAACGGCCCCGCGAAAATCACGGCGCCCGCCGCCAGAAAAACAAAGCAAAAGGTTCCGATCAGTTCGCACAAAAAAGTCTTCAAAGCGTCATCTCCGCAGTTAAAAGATAAACCGGACTCTTCCCTTCCTAACAAAAAAATGTTAAAAAAGACTATGCGTTTTTTTATGTTTGTTTTTTTGTTGTTTGTCAACGGATGCGCGTCTTTGCCCGATATGCGGGGATTCGATTTCGTTCCCGTGTCTGCCGGCGGTTTCACCGTTCCGATGTGGCTTCGCGTCAATAAAGCGGGGGCGCCGCTGAAAATCTGGTTCGAAGGCGACGGTTTCGCGTGGCGGACGCCGACGCAGCCGTCGTACGATCCGACGCCGCACGGCCGCGTCGTCCTGACCTGGGCGCAAAACGACGCGGCGGAAAACGTCGCGTATATCGCGCGGCCATGCCAGTACGTCGATTCCGATCCGTGCCGCTTTTACTATTGGACGAACGGGCGTTTCGATCCGGCCGTCATCAACGCGATTGACGCGGCTTTCGTTCGCGCCGTCGAATCGGCGGGCGCGAAGGATGTCGATGTCGCGGGCTATTCGGGCGGTGCGACGGTGGCCGCTTTGCTGGCGGCGCGGCACGCGGGGCTTGTCCGTTCGCTGACGACGGTGGCGGGCGTCGTCGATCACGCGTTGTGGACGGACTATTTCGGCGATTCGCCGCTTGACGGTTCGCTGAACGCCGCGGCGGAAGTGAAAGTCTGGGGTGCTTTGCCGCAAAAGCATTTTATCGGCGGAAAGGATAAAGTCGTACCGGAAGAGCTTGCCCGCCGCTGGATCCCCGACCCGAAAACGATTGTCGTCGTGCCGGGGGCTTCTCACGGCAAAGGCTGGCCGGACAGTTTCTGAATCGCGATATTGGCTAAAATCAGACCGAAAATCCCCGTGATCGTCGGCATGCTGCCCATGACGACGCGGGCGCGCCCTTGTCCGTCCGGATGGTCCGCCGCGTCGTCCGCATAGACCGGATCGGGGATGTGTTCGCGGGATTCCGTCGAATAAACGCAGTCGAAATCGAGCGGTACGCCGCGCCGGCGCAAGCGTTTGCGGAGCATATAGGCCAGCCTGCAGTGATGAACGTCGCTCATTTTTCCGAAGCGGATTTGGAAAGGGTCGGTGCGCAGCGCCGCGCCCATCGCGGACGCGAACGGAATGTCGTTTTGGCGCAAATACGCGATCAACGCCGTTTTCGGATTGAGCGAATCGATCGCGTCGATGACAAAGTCGGGCTTGCCGTCCAGCAGGGCGGGCAGGTTTTCTTCGCGGATGAAGGCGGCGACGGGATCGACGGCGCAGGCGGGATTGATGTCGCGCACGCGTTCGGCGGCGAGGGCGGCCTTCGGTTTTCCGACGGTCGAATGGAGCGCCAAAATCTGCCGGTTGATGTTTGTGACGTCGACGGTGTCGTTGTCGATGATTCTCAACCGGCCGATTCCGGCGCGGGCGAGCGCCTCGATCGCGTATCCGCCGACGGCGCCTGCGCCGGCGACGATGACGAACGACGCGCGGAGTTTTTCGATTCCCTCTTCGCCGATCAGAAGGCGCAGACGTGTGAACTGGTCATCGGGCATGGATAAAAGCTTTCGTGTTTTCGGTCATTTGTTCCGCTCCGGTTCCCGTTATAGCCGCGAGAGCGCCGCAAATCAAAGGAAGATTCGCGGGGACGTTTCTTTTTTCGTCCGGATCGGCGCATAAGGCGGTTTCCGGCTTTTGATCGGGCGAATCCGTTTCGCAAACGATTCTGTTTGCGGGGACGGCGCGGGCGGCGTCGGGGTGCTTTATTCGTCCCGAAAACGAGAAAAAGCACGGATAACGTTTGAAAAAGGCGACGTCGGCCGCTGTTCCCGAAAAGCCGTGCAGCAGGACGGCGGGCGGGAATTTCCGCAGCGTTTTGAAAAAAGGGGCGAGGCGGTCGAAACGCCTGACGCAATGAACAACGACGGGACGGCCGAGTTCCGCGGCCAGCGCGAATTGTTGTTCGAAAACGCGTTCCTGTTCCGCCGTTCCCGCGGGATCAAGCCCGATTTCGCCGATGCCCGTTTGCGGATTTTCCTGCAACAATCGGCGGAGCAGGGCTTGGTCGTGCCGGTCGGCGCGTTTCGGATGCGTGCCGATGAAAACGAAAACGCCGTCCGTTTGAAAGGACAGGTTTTTCGCCCACTCGTCCGGCGCGGTCGAGGCCGACAGAAAGCCCGACACGCCTTTGTCCCGCGCGGCTTTGATGACGGTGGCGCGGTCGGGGTCGAAGCGGGGATCCGCCAAATGAAGATGCGCGTCTATCACGGTCTTATCGCCTTTCCGACAGCTGGTTTGTTCCGACGCGTTATTTTATCGTGAAGCAAAGGAGAAATAAATCATGAAAAAAGCGGTGCTGTCCGTTTTGATGCTGTTTTCGCCGTTTGCCGCCGCCGCGCAGATGCCGCCGCCCGTGTGCGAGGGCGATTTTCTGTACGTTCAGTCTTACGGCCCGTGGATTTTGAACGGGACGTTGTGGTCGTATCCGTTCATTTGTTCGAACGGTCTGGCTTCGGCGGTCGTTGTCGCAACCGAAAACGTCGAAAACGTCGGATTGGCGGAATACACCGTTCAGTCGCAGGAAGTCGCCGACGGGCGGATCTTTTTCTTTACGGGGCCGTGCGTCGCTATGAACCGTTTTTGCCGCTATGCCGCTTTCGGTGATCCCGTTGTGTCGGGCGGCGTTCCGGAAACGCTCGACTGATATTGAAAAGAGCGTTTGAAAATCGTAAACTGTATCCGGTCTTTTCAGGTCGGATACATGCCGCGATACATCGCTTTTCATAAACCGTACGGCGTTTTGAGCCAGTTCACCCCCGAAGCGGGGCATCGCGCTTTGCGTGATTTTTCCCTGCCGCCGGACGTGTATGCGGCGGGACGGCTCGACTGCGATAGCGAAGGACTGCTTTTATTGACCGATGACGGCCGTTTCATCAAAAAACTGCTTGATCCGAAAAGCGCTCATCCGCGGACGTACTTCGTTCAGGTCGACGGCGCGGTAACGGACGAAGCGCTGGAGAAACTGCGAAAAGGCGTCGTCATCGCGGGCGGATACAAAACGAAGCCGTGCCGTGCGGAACGGATCGACGATCCTTTTTTCCCGCCGCGCGACCCGCCGATCCGCTATCGCGCGAACATTCCGACATCGTGGATTTCCCTGACGCTGACGGAAGGCAAAAACCGGCAGGTGCGCCACATGACCGCGGCGGTCGGTTTCCCGACGTTGCGCCTCGTGCGCGTGAAAATCGGTCGGTTGGCGTTGGGCGATCTGGCGCGCGGACAATGGAAAGACGTTGACAGACGGGATATTTTTTAAGGACGGAACGGAATGAAGAAGCATTTTTTAAGTTTGGGAACAAAAATCGTTCTGTTGTTCTTTGTGTTGCTGGCATCCGCGTCGGCGGCGGGAATCTTCTTCTTTATGCAGGACTACGCGGTGCAGGCGCGCGAGGATATACAGACGCGCGCGCTTAAATCGCAACTCTTGGCGCGCCTTTATCAGGAAAACAATTATTTGCGTTCCCTTATTGCGGAATCGGAAAAAGGCCGGATTCCGATGTCCGCCGAGGCCGTTTTGAAGCAGCAACGTCAATTTTTGAAAGATTCGGATACGGACGACTTGTCCATGGCTTTTCGCGGCGATTTGATCAAAGACGCGAACAAGTTTAAAGAACAAGCGAAAAAAATGGATTCGCTCGGGTGGATATCGGCAATCGCTTGTTTCGGGATTTTCCTTTTCCTGTCCGTGATGTGGGTCGTTGTCCGTCGTTTGATTTTGCTTCCCGCCGAGCAAATGACTCTTTTTTCGCAAAAATTCGCTGCCGGCGATCTGACGGCGCGAATCCCCGTTTCCGATTTGAAATCCGACAACGACGAAATGGATTTTTTGGCGCGGAACCTGAATAAAATGGCGCAGACGATTGACGAATCTTTTGAAAAAGAACGTCAAAGACAGCTTTTTTTGCAAAATCTGATCGATTCATTGCCCGAAGGCGTCCGCGTCATCGACGAAAACAAGAATATCGTTATTATGAATAAAACCTGTCGGGAACTGTTTAAGGAATTGTCGTTGCCGGACGCCGTCAAGTGCTACGAATGCGCCGGATTTAAGCGGGAATGTTCGGACGGCAAGGCTTTGTGCCCGTTGGGACAAATCGGTCCGGACACGGACGCGCCCGTAAAAGTCATCCATTCTTATACGGCGCCGTCCGGACGGGATTTCTTTGTCGAAGTGTCGGTAAAGTTGCTGAATGATATGGCCGACGGCAAAAAATTGATTCTGGAAGTCATCCGTTCGCTGGACAAGGACATTCGTTTTTCGCACGCGCAAAAATTGTCGTCGATCGGATTGTTGGCTGAATCCGTGGCGCACGAGTTGCGCAATCCTTTGGGCGCGGCCAGACTGATTTTGGAAAACATCATCGAAAAGAAGATGTTGCCCGATGAAACGAACAACTATCTGAACCTTATTCTGGAACAAATGAGCTTTTGCATCGGAATCACGGAACGGCTGCTGAAGCTGTCCCGCAAGGCCGAAAAAGAAAAGGAACCCGTTGATGTGAACAAAATCATGGCCGAAACGGTCAGCCTGCTGGAATACGAAGCGAAAAAGAACGGCGTTGATATCAAACAGGATTTTTGCGAACCGGAAGCCGTCATAAAAGCTTCCGATCCGGAAATGCGGATGGTTTTTCTTAATTTGATGCAAAACGCTTTTCACGCGATGTCCGACGGCGGCGTTCTTTCGTTGTCGTCCGCCGCCGAAGGGGACGAGATCGTCATCCGCGTTTCGGACACGGGTTGCGGCATTGCTCCGGAAAATCTGAACAGGATTTTCGAACCGTTCTTTTCCGAAGGGCGGCCGAACGGCGAAGGAACGGGGCTGGGATTGCCTATCGTGAAAAATATCGTCGAGGGAATCGGCGGGAAAATCTCTGTCGCAAGCGAGCGGGGAAAAGGGACGTCTTTTGAAATCCGGTTGAGGAAGAACGCTTAATACAACCGAACGGGACCGACATAAAGCATGCCGTTTTGCAAACCGACGGAGGCTGTCAGGGATTCGATTGCTTCTCCGTTTTCCTTTTTCAGGTTTTCACCCAATACGACTTTCGCGACGGAAACGTTGGCGCTTTGCAGATAACTGCCTTTGTCCAGCGCGTCCAGCAAATCGAAAAAGCCGTACAGTTTCGCCATCAACGCTCCGGACATCCGGTAACTCCCGTCAAAGGCCAGCGTTCCGGTCGCTTTTCCCATAAACGGTTCCCAAACGATTTCCGCGTTGTCCAATTCGACCAATCCGCCGTTGTCCGTCCAATCCGCCCACAGCGGTTTTTCGCGCTTTTCCGAAAATCCCGTCAGCTTTCCCGTCGCCGTCAGATGCGCGACCGTTCGGGGCAGATAATACGACAGATAGGCGGGTAAAATCAGGTCGTCCGTTTCGGTTTGAAACGAAAAAGCCGTCGGATTCAACGGCGATATTTCCGCTTGGAACCGGCGGACGGAAAATCCGGCCATCGACGCCGGCGCCGCGGCCGTCATCAGCTCTATCTCGGCCAGAACGGCGAAAGGTTCGGACGAGGTCGGCTTTTTATAGTCGATTTTCCCTTTGACGACGTTCAATCTGATATCGCCGATGTTTCGCGTCGTCAACGAATGCGTCCCGTCAAAACGCAAAGTCGCTTTTTCGGAAAACGGAAAAGCCGAAACGGTCAGCCTTCCCGTTTTCAACGTCCATCCTCCCAGGGATTCCGGCGCTGTCAGAACGAAGTTGTCGATGTACAATCCGCTGGTCAGCGCGTGATAGGACGTTTCCGTCGTGTAAGACACGCCGAATCCGTTGGCGCCGATTTCCCGCATGATGTTGTAAACGCTTTTTTTCAAAGCGCGTTCCGTTGCGATGCAAAACATCAGATAAACCAGCAAAACGGCGACGAAGACAAAAACGAACCCGTGTTTCCCCATAAACAGAAAATCGCAAACTTTTTCCAAAGCGGGCGTTTTTTCCCGCTTTTCCTGCGACATCGGTTTCAGCTGAAGTTTACGGACGTCCGTCATTTTAAAAAATCGGTTGTTGTTGTAAATTTTTCCCAATATTATACCCTTTTGGAACGGAGTAAACCTTTTTTTTCGGAAGGGCGGAGGATGATAAAATCTGTTGTTTTCGATTTCGGCGGGGTGTTGATCGATTGGAATCCGCTTAATTTATATCGCGACTTTTTTAAAAACGAAGACGAACGGGATTTCTTTCTGCAAAACGTCTGCACGCCCGAATGGAACAAAGCTTTGGACAAAGGTTTGCCTTTCAAAGAGGGGGTCGTTCAAAAAATGCGGGCTTTCCCCTCCTTTTCCAACGCCATCAGAGCGTATGACGAACGATGGGACGAAATGCTGGGCGACGTCATAGAGCAAAACGTCGAACTGTTGGAACGCGTGTCCCGCCGCTACGGCGTTTACGGTCTGACCAACTGGTCGACGGAAAAATGGGCGCAAACGGAACCGAAGCATCCGTTCTTCAAGATTTTCGGCGGGAAAATCGTCGTGTCCGGCGTTGAAAAAGAGGTCAAACCCGATTTGAAGATTTTTCAGATTCTGCTCGACCGTTACGGATTGGACGCGCGGGAATGCGCGTTTATCGACGATTCGGAAGCGAACGTCGAAGCGGCGCGACGGATGGGTTTTACCGCGTTCCGGTTTACGGATTGCCGGAAGTTGCGCGACGATTTGGCCGCGGCGGGCATCGTTTTTTAAAAAAGGCTCCGGAAGGGAGCCTTTTCAGCGTCAGTTTTTGTTTTTTTTATGTTTTTTATAAGATTTGTTACGATAAGCGGGCATGGCGTTCAATGCGTCGCGGTGCGCTTGTTTCAATTCCGCTTTTTCGCCGGCCTGTTTCAATTCCAGATCGCGCATCTGCGCCGCTTGCTGCAGACGCAGTTCTTTTAATTCCTGCGGCATGGACGATCGGTTGATTTCTTCGACGTCTTCTTCGTAGTCTTCGTTGATTTCAGCGATTTTTTTCGCGTATTTGGCTTGCATTCGCCGGTCGAAACGCGTCGCGTCCGGCAGGTTTTTCGATGAAACGACCGACGCGGCAGCAACGGGTTGAGGAACGGCCGCCGGCATTCCCGCATCCTGCGCCCGAACGGGCGAAGCCGTCAGGCATAGTCCCGCTATAGCAAAGAGCAGTTTTTTCATGTTGTCTTCTCCCTGAAATGGTGTACGCGAAAAGTCTGCGCTTCCTTCCGTTCGCCGTCAATTCAGCCTTAAGACGAAACAAACGGCGCTTTATACGCTGTTGACGGATTTCCGCGGATGGCTCATAGTAAAAAATCTTTTGGCGGAGGAGCCCGTATGTTTAAAAAAGCGACATTATTTCTGAAAAAAATGTACGACGCGGTCGTCGCCGCGGCGGAAAAACCGCAGGCCGTCTGGATTTTGGCGCTCGTATCGTTTGCGGAAAGTTCCTGTTTTCCGATCCCCCCCGACGTTATTCTGATTCCGATGATGATCGCCAAACCGAAAAACGCGTTCAAATACGCCGCAATCTGCACGCTGGCCAGCGTCGCCGGCGGCGCGGCGGGATACGCGATCGGGCTGTTCCTGTATGATACGGTCGCCGTTCCCGTGTTCGAGTTTTACGGCTACACCGACAAATTGAAGATGTTTATCGACTCTTATAATAAATACGGCGCATGGATCGTCGCCGGCGCGGGCTTTACGCCGTTCCCGTACAAAGTCATTACCATCACCAGCGGGATGACGCACCTGAATTTCGGCATCTTCATGCTGACCTCCGTTTTGTCGCGCGGCGCCCGATTCTTTTTGCTTGCCGCTTTGCTGTGGAAGTTCGGCGCGCCGATTCAGACCTTTATAGATAAAAACCTCGGCTGGCTCGCGACGCTTTTCTTTTTGCTGTTGGTCGGCGGGATTCTTGCCGCGAAAGGATTTTAAAAGTGATTGTTACCCGATTCGCGCCGTCGCCGACGGGCTATCTTCATCTGGGACACGCGTTTGCGGCGAAATTCGCTTACGACAAAGCGAAAGAATCGGGCGGCCGGTTCCTTTTGCGAATCGAAGACATTGATCCCGTCCGGTGCAAGCCGGAATTTACGGATGTCCTCATGGAAGATCTGGACTGGCTCGGCCTGCATTGGGACGGCGAACCGCTGATCCAATCCGAACACATGGACTATTACGATTCGCTTTTGACCCGATTAAAAGCGGAGGGGTTGCTGTATCCCTGCGTTTGCACGCGCAAAGACATCGAAGCGGAAAACGCCCGAATCGGGCACGCTCCCCACGCCGGCGAAACGGCCGTTTATCCCGGAACGTGTCGCGGCAAACGGCTCGATCTGTCCCGATACGACCGGTATTCCTGGCGGCTGGATGTCGGGAAAGCGATGGAAAGAATCGATTCGCCGCTGACTTTCTGCGATGAAACACAAGGGGAAACGCTTGCAAATCCAGCGATTTTCGGGGATATCGTTCTGGCGCGCAAAGATACGCCCGCCAGCTATCATCTCTGCTCGGTCGCCGATGACGCCAGACAGGGTGTTACGCTGGTGACAAGGGGAATCGACCTTTTCGATTCGACTCATATCCACCGACTCCTGCAGGAATTGCTCGGATTTAACACGCCGAAGTATGTGCATCATGGGCTTGTCTGCAACGAAAACGGGCAGAGATTGGAAAAAAGGAATAAGGCCGTTACGATCCGTTCTTTGCGTGAAAACGGCTTGAATCCTGATGAAATATTCGATTTGGCGGGACGTTCCGTAAAAATATGAAAAAAACGTGTTGACTCTCGCCGTCAAAGAGATATATAACCGATTTTGCGCTCTGGGAAGGGCGAAGAGATATTGGAAGGGTGAAGAGAGAGGAAAGAGATGTACAGGCGGCGGGCTGTCTGAGTGAGACGAGCGCTGACTGTGCATGAGAAAGAAGTCTTTTAGGAGACGGAAGAGTACAAGTTTATTTAGGTAGACGAGGAAGCTTCCGTTGAGGACTTTGAGAGATGCGCAGGATTGGCGCTTATGATTTAGAGATAAACATGAGAGTTTGATCCTGGC
>DGGW01000010.1:0-28459 GCA_002393065.1 Alphaproteobacteria bacterium UBA3864
GTCGTTTCCAAAATTATCGAATAATGTAAGGAAAATTTGAGATGGAAACACAAAACATTAGAATTCGTCTGAAAGCCTTCGACCATCGGTTGCTGGATCAGTCGACTCGCGAGATTGTAAACACCGCGAAACGCACGGGAGCGCAAATTTGCGGACCAATTCCCTTGCCAATGCGCGTAGAAAAGTTTACAGTAAATCGTTCGCCGCACGTCGATAAGAAGTCGCGCGAACAATTTGAAATTCGCACTCATAAACGGGTGCTGGACATTATCGACCCGACACCGCAGACGGTTGACGCTTTGATGAAGCTCGATCTCGCTGCGGGCGTTGACGTCGAAATTAAGCTTTAAAGGATAAAAGAGCCATGCGTTCGGGTCTTATAGCTGAAAAAATGGGCATGACTCGCCTTTTCACGGAAGACGGGACTCACGTTCCCGTCACCGTGCTCAAGGTTGAGGGATGCGAAGTCGTTTCCGTCCGGTCGAAGGACAAGGACGGCTACGTCGCGTTGCAGTTGGGTTTTGGCGCCACGAAAGCCAATCGCGTTTCCAAAGCGGTACGCGGTCATTTCGCGAAAGCCAACATCGAATTGAAACGCAAACTGGTTGAATTCCGGGTTAGTGAGGATTGCGTCCTTAACCCCGGCGACGAACTTGCCGCCAATCATTTTGTCGCGGGACAGTTTGTCGATGTGGTCGGCACCTCTTTGGGCAAAGGGTTCGCCGGCGGTATGAAACGGCATAACTTTGCCGGTCTTGAAGCTACGCACGGTGTTTCCATTTCTCACCGTTCTCTGGGTTCTACGGGTTGCCGTCAGGATCCGGGTCGCGTCTTCAAGGGAAAGAAGATGCCCGGTCATTTGGGCGCCGAACGGGTTACCGTTCAAAACCTCAAAGTTGTTGCGACGGACATTGATCGCGGCTTGATCATGGTCAAGGGTGCCGTTCCGGGCTTTGAAGGAGCCTATGTTTTGATTAAGGATGCTGTCAAGAAAGCTCTGCCGAAGGACGTTCCGATGCCCGCCGGTCTGAAAGCGAAGACAGCCTCTCCCGAAGAAGTGAAGGAATAACGGCGATGAAATGTGAAATCGTCAATCTGGACAACCAGAAAGTCGCTGATATCGAATTGGCGGACAGCGTTTTCGGCGTCGAAGTTCGCGCCGACATTTTGAGCCGCGTCGTCAACTGGCAGCTGGCCAACCGCCGCGCCGGAACGCACAAAACGAAAACGATCGGCGAAGTCAGCGGTACGACCAAGAAGCCGTACAAACAAAAAGGAACGGGTAACGCCCGTCAGGGATCTTTGCGTGCTCCGCAGTATCGCGGCGGCGGCATTGTTTTCGGACCGGTCGTTCGCTCTCACGCGCAGGATTTGCCGAAGAAAATCCGCGCTCTCGGTATGCGTTGCGCTTTGTCTTCCAAAGCGCAGGACGGCAAGATCGTCGTCGTTGACGAACTGAAATTGCCGGCGATCAAAACGAAAGACCTGTTGGCCAAAATGGACAAGATGGGCCTGATCAGCAAAGAAGGTCGGGCTTCCGCTTTGTTCATCGGCGGGGCCGAACTGGACGACAACTTCAGTCTGTCCGCCCGCAACATCGTCGGTATCGACGTTTTGCCGCAACAGGGCGCCAACGTTTATGACATCATGCGCCGCGATACTTTGGTCCTGACCAAAGAAGCTGCCGAAAATCTGGAGGCTCGTCTGAAATGAATAAGCCGGAAATCAAAGTAACGGAAAAAATGTACGAAGTTTTGCGCAATCCGATCTTTACGGAAAAAGCGATGAAAGCTTCGGAAAACGGACAGGTCACGTTTCGTGTTCCTTTGACCGCTACGAAAACCGAAGTCAAAGCGGCTGTCGAAGCTTTGTTCGGTGTTAAGGTTAAATCTGTGAATACGATTCGCGTCGGCGGTAAGAAGAAACGCTTCCGCAACACGATCGGCGTTCGCAGCGATTATAAAAAAGCGGTTGTTACCTTAGTTGAAGGCAACAACATCGATTTGACGACGGGAGTTTGAAAATGGCGTTGAAATCGTTTAAAGCCGCGACCCCCGGCCGCAGACACTTGGTTTTGATCGACCGCAGTGATCTGTACAAAGGCGGTCCCGTTAAAACGCTGACCAAAGGTTTGAACAAAACCGGCGGCCGCAACAACAGCGGTCATATGACCAGCCGTCGCATGGGCGGCGGACATAAGCGCACCTACCGTTTCATCGACTTCAAACGCAACAAGTTTGATGTCGTCGCGACGGTCGAACGCTTGGAATACGATCCGAACCGTACCGCGTTCATCGCTCTGATCAAATATGAGGACGGTGAACAGGCGTACATTCTCGCGCCGCAGCGTTTGCAGGCGGGCGACACCGTCGTTGCCGGTGAAAAGGTTGATATCAAACCGGGCAATGCGATGCCGTTGAAGAATATGCCGGTCGGAACGGTCGTTCACAACATCGAACTGAAACCCGGCCGCGGCGGACAGATCGCCCGTTCGGCGGGATGCTATGCTCAGATGATCGGCAAAGATGCCGGCTATGTTCAGCTTCGTCTGAATTCCGGCGAATTGCGTTTGGTTCGCGGGGAATGTCTGGCGTCGATCGGCGCCGTGTCGAACCCCGACAAGCAGAACGAAAATCTCGGCAAAGCGGGACGTAACCGTTGGCTGGGCGTTCGTCCGTCCGTCCGCGGCGTCGTGATGAACCCGGTCGATCACCCGTTGGGCGGCGGCGAAGGTCGCAGCTCCGGCGGACGTCATCCGGTTACCCCGTGGGGTAAATGCACAAAGGGCAAGAAGACTCGCCATAACAAGAAGACCGACGTCTTTATTATGCGTAGCCGTCATGCCGCAAAGAAAAAAGCTTAATCGAGGAGGGTAGTAGATAATGTCTCGTTCCGTATGGAAAGGTCCCTTTGTTGACGGCTACCTTCTTTCGAAAGCAGAAAAGGTCCGCAATTCGGGACGCAACGAAGTGATCAAGACCTGGTCGCGTCGTTCAACCATTTTACCGCAATTTGTAGGCTTGACTTTTGGCGTTTATAACGGTAAAAAGTTTATTCCGGTTCTGGTTACCGAAAACATGATCGGGCACAAGATGGGCGAATTCGCTCCGACCCGCACGTTCTACGGTCACGCAGCCGACAATAAAGCCAAGAAGGGTTGAGAAAAATGGTTGCTAAAAATATTAAAACAGCTATGGCTTGCGGCCGTACGTTGAGGACCAGCACCCGCAAATTGAATGCGGTTGCGGCGTCCATTCGCGGTCTGGCGGTTGAAAAGGCGCTGAATCAGCTGACTTTTTCGCCCCGTCGCATTGCCGGAGAAGTGAAGAAAGTGTTGCAGTCGGCTGTTGCCAATGCCGAAAACAACCACAATATGGACGTTGATAAGCTTGTCGTTTCCGAAGCTTATGTCGGAAAAGCCATGGTTATGAAACGTTGGCATGCGCGTGCGCGCGGTCGTGCCGGCCGTATTGAAAAGATGTTTTCGAATCTGACGGTCGTTGTTCGCGAAAACGAGGAGAATCGTTAAAATGGGTCAGAAAGTTAATCCGATTGGTTTGCGTTTGGGAATCAACCGTACGTGGGATTCCCGTTGGTTTGCCGCCAGCGATTATGCTGACAAGTTGCACGAGGATCTCAAGATTCGCGACTTCCTGAAAAAGCGCTTGGATCAGGCCGGCGTCAGCCGCGTCGTCGTCGAACGCCCGGCGAAGAAGGCTCGTATTACGATCCATTCCGCTCGCCCCGGTGTTATCATCGGTAAAAAAGGTCAGGATATCGACGTCTTGAAAAACGAACTGCAGAAGATGACGGGCAACGAAGTGCACTTGAATATCATGGAAGTGCGCAAGCCCGAAATCGACGCGCAGTTGGTCGCCGAAGGCATCGCCCAGCAGTTGGAACGCCGTGTGTCGTTCCGTCGTGCGATGAAGCGCGCGGTCCAGTCTGCGTTGCGTCAGGGCGCCGAAGGCATTCGTATCAACTGCGGCGGCCGTTTGGGCGGCGCCGAAATCGCCCGTACCGAATGGTATCGCGAAGGCCGCGTGCCTTTGCACACCTTGCGTGCGGATGTCGATTACGGTTTGTCCACGGCTCATACGACGTACGGGGCCTGCGGTGTCAAAGTCTGGATTTTCAAAGGTGAAATCCTGGCGCATGATCCGATGGCTCAGGACAAACGTCTGTCTGATCAACGATAAGTGAGGCAAAGGAAATGTTGAGTCCTAAAAGAACAAAATTCCGCAAGCAATTCAAAGGCCGTATTCACGGCGTTGCGAAAGGCGGAACGACTTTGGCTTTCGGATCGTTCGGTCTGAAGGCGTTGGAGCCGGAACGTGTTACGGCTCGTCAGATTGAAGCGGCGCGTCGCGCGATCGTCCGCCACATGAAACGTCAGGGACGTTTCTGGTTGCGGATGTTCCCCGATGTTCCCGTTTCGAAGAAGCCCCCCGAAGTTCGTCAGGGTAAAGGTAAAGGGCAGCCCGAATTTTGGGTTTGCCGCATTAAACCGGGGCGTATTATGTTTGAAATTGACGGCGTTTCGGAAAAGATTGCGCGCGAAGCTTTTGAATTGGCTTCCGCAAAGTTGCCGATCAAGGCGCGCTTTGTTTCCCGCAGCGTGGTTGAGGAGGCTTAATCAATGGCAAATGTTAAGGATTTGCGTGCAAAAACCGATGATCAGCTCAACGATCAGATCATCGCGTTGAAGAAAGAAAGCATGAATTTGCGTTTCCAGCAGACCGGCGGACAGCTGACCAATACCGCGCGTATGCGCCAGGTCAAGCGTGAAGTCGCCCAGATCAAAACGATCCTGACGGAACGCAAAGCGGGGTCTAAGGAGTAAAAAGATGCCCAAACGTATTTTGCAGGGTGTAGTCGTCAGCGACAAAATGGACAAGACGGTCGTCGTTAAGGTCGAACGTCGCGTCATGCATCCGATTTACAAGAAGTTTATCCGGCGTTCCAAAAAGTACGCCGCTCATGACGAAAACAATCAGTTCAAGATCGGCGACGTCGTCCGCATCCGCGAATGCCGTCCGCTTTCCAAGAACAAATCTTGGGAAGTTCTGGTCGAGGCTGAATAATCGGGAAGTGAAGGAATTATCCCATGATTCAAGTTCAAAGCAACCTGGATGTCGCCGATAACTCCGGTGCGCGCAAAGTTCAGTGCATCAAGGTATTAGGTGGATCCAAACGTAAGACGGCGGCTGTCGGCGACGTTATTGTTGTTTCTATCAAAGAAGCGATACCCCGCGGCCATGTGAAAAAAGGTGACGTACACCGCGCGGTTATCGTCCGTACCAAAAAGGAAATCCGTCGCGCCGACGGCAGCGCTATTCGTTTCGACACGAATGCGGCCGTTCTGATCGACAAGCAGGGTGAACCCATCGGTACGCGTATCTTTGGCCCGGTGACGAGAGAATTGCGTGCGAAGAAATACATGAAAATTATTTCTTTGGCGCCTGAAGTAATTTGAGGTTAGAGGGTCAAAATGAAAATTAAAAAAGGTGATCAAGTCATCGTTACGACCGGTCGCGACAAAGGCAAACAGGGCGAAGTCCTGAAAGCCATGCCGAAGGAAAACAAGGTCATTGTGCAGGGTGTCAACATGGTCAAGCGCCACACTCGTCCGTCTCAGACGAGCGCGGGCGGTATCATCTCCAAGGAAGCGGCCATCGACGCGTCGAACGTCGCTCTGATCGATCCGGAGACGGGAAAGGCCACTCGTGTCGCCATGAAAATCATCGACGGCAAAAAAGTTCGCGTCGCGAAGAAATCCGGCAAGGTCATTGTCGGCAAGACGCCGGAAAAGAAGTAAGGAGCATCGGATATGGCAAGACTTTATGATCACTACAAAAAAGTAGTCCGTCCGAATCTGGTCAAGGAATTCGGCTATAAAAACGAAATGGAAATCCCCCGTCTGCAGAAGATCGTAATCAATATGGGCGTCGGTCGTGACGCTGTCGTCGATCGCAAAGCTGTTGACGCGGCCGTTAAGGATTTAGCCGCCATTTCCGGTCAGAAACCCGTTGTTACGTATGCTAAAAAATCCATTGCGTCGTTCAAACTGCGCGAAGGTATGCCGATCGGTTGCAAAGTGACTTTGCGCCGCGAGCATATGTACGAATTTTTGGACCGTCTGGTTACGATTGCGTTGCCGCGCGTCCGCGACTTCCGCGGTATCCCGAACAAAAGCTTCGACGGCAACGGCAACTATGCCATGGGGCTGAAGGAACAGATCGTTTTCCTGGAAATCGATTATGATTCTGTTGATAAAGTCCGCGGAATGGATATAGTATTCTGTACATCGGCGAAAACCGACAAGGAAGCGAAAGCTCTGCTGGCCGGTTTTGATATGCCGTTTGCGAAATAACCGCACGATTGGAGAGAAAGAATGGCGAAAACAAGTGCTATCGAACGCAATAAGAAACGTGAACATCTGGCGAAGCAGTACAAAGCCCGCCGCGACGCTCTTAAAGCGAAAATCAAAGATCGCTCGGTTCCCGAAGAAGAACGGTTTGATGCGGTTCTGAAGCTGGCGGAATTGCCGCGCAATTCCTCCCGCGTCCGCATTCACAACCGCTGTGAATTGACAGGACGTCCTCGCGGTAACTACCGCAAGTTCAAACTGTCGCGTGTTATGTTGCGGGATTTGGCCTCCGCAGGTCAGATTCCCGGCATGGTCAAGTCTAGTTGGTAAGGAGAGATACTGCCATGTCATTTTCCGATCCGTTGGGAGATATGCTGACCCGTATTCGTAACGGTCAGCAGGCTCGTAAGAGCGACATTAAAGTCCCGGCGTCCAAACTGCGCGAGCATGTTTTGGATGTTTTGAAGCGTGAAGGGTATATCCGCGGTTATGAACGCGTTACCCTGCGCAAGGGCATTGATGAAATCAAGGTTGAACTGAAATACTACGAAGGCAACCCCGTCATTAAGGAAATCGTTCGCGTTTCCACGCCGGGTCGCCGCGTTTATTCGGGCGTTAAGGAATTGCAGAAATTCTACAACGGCCTGGGTATTTCCGTTTTGTCGACGCCGCAGGGCGTCATGTCCGATCACGAAGCTCGTCAGGCCAATGTCGGCGGCGAGATTCTGTGCAAAGTGTTTTAAGGGGGATATGCGATGTCTCGTGTCGGTAAATATCCCGTGATCATTCCCGCCGGTGTGACGGTTTCCGTTGAAAACGGTGTTGTCAAAGCCAAAGGGAAATTGGGCGAATTAACGTATTCTTACGCGGATGACGTTGAAGTGAAGCTGGAAGACGGCAAGCTTTGGGTCCATCCGATCAAGCAGGAAACCGGTATCAATCGCGCTTCTTGGGGAACGACCCGCGCGCGTTTGAACAATATCGTCAAAGGCGTTCATGACGGCTTTTCCAAAAAGCTGGAAATCAACGGCGTCGGTTACAAAGCGCAGGTCGCCGGTAAGATTTTGAAGATGAGTCTGGGCTTCAGCCACGACGTTGACTTTGAAATCCCCGCCGGATTGAAGGTCGTTTGCGCGACGCCGACGAATGTCGAGATTTCCGGTATGTCCAAAGAGGAAGTCGGTCAGTTTGCCGCCGTTGTTCGTGCCAAACGCCCGCCCGAACCGTACAAAGGCAAGGGGATCAAATACGAAGGTGAATTCATCCTCCGTAAAGAAGGCAAGAAGAAGTAAAGGATAACGAATATGAGTAAGGCTTATGAACAGTATTTAGGTCGTCGGGTTCGGACCCGTGCCTCTTTACGGCGCAAAAACGCCGGACGTATTCGTCTGTCCGTTTTCCGTTCCGACAACCACATTTACGCCCAGATTATCGACGATAAGCAGGGAAAAACGCTGGCTGCCGCTTCCACGACGGAGAAGGAAATCAAGGCTCAATTGAAAAACGGTGCCAATATCGAAGCGGCGAAGCTGGTCGGCAAGATCGTTGCGGAACGCGCTTTGAAAGCGGGTGCCAAGGAAGTTTGCTTCGATCGCGGCGGCTTCGTTTATCACGGCCGCGTTAAGGCTTTGGCCGATGCGGCGCGCGAAGCTGGATTGTCATTCTGAAGGAAAGTAGAAAAATGGCACGTACACCTAATACAGAACGCCGTCATGGCGATAAAGAACGTGAAAATGATCAGCGCACGGATTTCCGTGCGGATCGCGAAGCCGACGAACTGGTTGACAAGCTTGTTTACGTCAACCGCGTGTCGAAGACCGTAAAAGGCGGTAAGCGTATGGCTTTTGCCGCTTTGGTCGTTGTCGGCGATCAGCGCGGCCGCGTCGGATTTGCGTCCGGCAAAGCGCGCGAAGTCCCCGAAGCGATTCGCAAAGCGACGGAAAAGGCCAAACGCACGATGATTCGTGTCCCGTTGAAAGACGGTCGTACGATTCATCATGACGTTCGCGGCAACTTCGGCGCCGGTTCCGTGATTTTGCGGACGGCTCCTTCCGGTACCGGTATCATCGCCGGCGGACCTATGCGCGCGGTTTTCGAAACGCTGGGCGTGCAGGACGTCGTTGCGAAATCGACCGGAACGCAGAATCCGCACAACATGATTAAAGCGACTTTGGAAGCGTTGAAGAGCCTGAACTCTCCGCGCATGGTCGCCGCGAAACGCGGTAAGAAAGTCGCCGAAATCGATGTCGAACGCGAAATCGTTAAAACCGAAGTCAAGGAGTAAGGACGATGGCTGACAAAATGTTGAAAGTGAAACAGATCGGCAGCCTGATCGGTGAAACGGAAAAAATGCGCGCGACCGTCAAAGGGCTGGGGCTGAAAAAGGTCAATGCCGTCAAAGAACTGAAGGATACGCCGGAAGTTCGCGGTATGATCAGAAAAGTGTCCCATCTGGTCAAGATTGTCGAAGAGTGATGGACGGCGGGAACACCAAAAAGGTGTTCCCCCGCTCTGAAAAAAGTGAGTTAAGAAAATGAAACTGAATGAAATTCGTGATAACGACGGCGCCCGTAAAGGTCGTATGCGTATTTGCCGCGGCATCGGTTCCGGCAAAGGCAAGACCGGCGGACGCGGCGGCAAAGGCCAGACTGCTCGTACCGGTGTTGCGATCAACGGTTTTGAAGGCGGTCAGATGCCGATTTACCGTCGTATGCCGAAACGCGGTTTCAAGAACATTTTTGCGCTGAAATATGCCGAAGTGAACTTGGGCCGGTTGCAGGCTGCGATCGACAAAGGCATTTTGAACGCTGCCGAAGAAATCAATGCGGAAGCTTTGATCTCTGCCGGTGTCGTAAAATCGGCGTTTGACGGCATCCGATTGCTGGGCGACGGCGAATTGACGGCGAAAGTGACGATCAAAGTCGCCGGATCGACCGCCTCTGCCAAAGAAGCGGTTGAAAAGGCCGGCGGCAAAGTTATTATTGCCGAATAAGGGCTTGGTCCGCAAAAATAAAAAAAGCAAAAGAGGGGTAATCCCTCTTTTGCGTGTTTGAAACATATTTACATAGTTTGGATAGATACCATGGCTTTAACAGATAAAATGTCGAACGGTTTGGGTTGGGAAACTTTTTCTAAAGCGACAGATCTGCAGAAACGTTTACTTTTTACCTTGGGGGCGATGATTGTGTATCGTTTGGGGACGTTTATTCCCCTTCCCGGAATCAACTCGTCCGTTCTGGCCGATATTTTCGCCAGACAGGCCGGCGGTATTCTGGGAATGTTCAATATGTTTACGGGCGGCGCGTTATCCCGTATGACCCTGTTCGCGCTGAACATCATGCCGTATATTTCGGCGTCGATCATCGTTCAGTTGGCAGGATCGGTCATTCCTTCGCTGATGGCGTTGAAAAAGGAAGGCGAATCGGGACAGCGTAAAATGACGCAGTACACTCGTTATTTAACGGTTTTGATTACGATTATTCAAGGCTACGGCATCGCTTTGGGTTTGGAAGCCATGGTGGACGGAACGGGCGCTTCGGCGGTTTTGATGCCGGGGCCATGGTTCCGTTTTACGACGGTCGTATCGTTGCTGGGCGGAACGATGTTCATCGTTTGGCTGGGCGACCAGATTACGGCCCGCGGCGTCGGTAACGGTTCTTCTCTGATCATTACGGCCGGTATCGTCGCCGGTATCCCGATGGGGTTGGCGCAGACGTTCGAATTGGCGCGTGCCGGGTCTCTGTCGACGCCGGTTTTGTTCTTCCTGCTGTTCATGGCGGCGGCGTTGGTTTACTTTGTCGTCTTTATGGAAAGAGCGCAACGCCGGATTTTGATTCAATATCCGAAACGGCAGATCAACGGCCGCGTGATGAACGGCGAAGCGTCGCATTTGCCTTTGAAGATCAACCCGACGGGCGTCATTCCGCCGATCTTTGCCAGTTCGTTGTTGCTGTTGCCGATGACGATCGTTAATTTTTCGGCCAAAGACGGGCAGGGCGCCGATTGGATTGTTACTTTGTCGTCGATGTTGTCGCACGGACGTCCTTTGTATTTGGCGTTGTATGCCGGTTTGATTTTGTTCTTCACCTTCTTCTATACGGCGGTTGTGTTCAATCCCGAAGAAACGGCGGACAATCTGAAGCGTCAGGGCGGCTTTATCGCGGGTATCCGTCCGGGGAAGAGCACGGCCGAGTATTTAGATTACGTGATTACGCGTCTGACGGTGATCGGATCGTTGTATTTGGCCGCGATCTGCTGTTTCCCCGAAATTATGATCGCGCGTTTTTCCGTGCCGTTCATTTTGGGCGGAACGACGTTGATGATCGTTGTTTCCGTGACGATGGAATTTGCGACGCAGATCCAGTCCCACTTGTTGGCCTATCAGTATGAGGGCTTGATGAAAAAGGCCAGACTGAAAGGT
The DNA here is from genome assembly GCA_002393065.1 of Alphaproteobacteria bacterium UBA3864. GTDB lineage: Bacteria > Pseudomonadota > Alphaproteobacteria > CAAGCB01 > CAG-977 > UBA2903. Next base: position 10,791 of record DGGW01000010.1, read on the forward strand.
CGGATTAAGTGATCAGTAACGGCAAGCACCTTGTTTTGATGGCGCCTCCGGGCGGCGGAAAGGGAACGCAAGCGCGCGTTCTTCGCGATGCGTTGCATGTGCCGCATCTGTCAACAGGGGAAATGCTTCGTAACGCGGGACGGGCGGGAACGCCGCTCGGTCTTCAGGCCAAAGCGCTGATCGACAAAGGGAATTTCGTCCCCGATGATATGATTGTCGGATTGATATCCGAACGCTTGGACGAACCCGATTGCAAAGAAGGATTCATTCTTGACGGTTTCCCGCGCACCTTGCCGCAGGCAAAGGCTTTGGACGAACTGATGTTTGAAAAGGGGACGCGGCTTGATCACGTCATCGAGATTCAGGTCCCGAACGATTTGATCATTCAACGCATTATCGGGCGTTTTTCTTGTACGGATTGCGGCGCGATGTATCACGACACGTTCAAGCCGACAAAAGTTTTCGGCATTTGCGACGAATGCGGCGGGACCAGCTTTACGCGCCGGCAGGACGACAACTGGGAAACGGTGGTGTCGCGATTGAAAACGTATCAGGCGATCACGACGCCCGTTTTGCCTTATTACGAATATCAGGGGTTGCTGTCCTCCATCGACGGCGCGGGAACGGTGGAAGCCGTTTCCGAAAAGTTGCGTAAAGTTATCGGCTTTTAATCTTTTTTGATCGGAGAAACGCCATGGGTATATTGGATGCCGCTTATAACGAAATTCATCGCGGAACACCCATTAAGCGGGAAGATCCTCTGATTAAATTTCAAGAGGTAAGCGGTACGGATTACGAACAGGCGCAAGCGTTTTACGTGATCAACACGATCGCCCGGGGATCGAAGATAGGACGTTCGCTGTTGGAAAAAGCTGCCGCGGACGGCTATAAAATCAAGATGAATTATGTGGCCGGAGCGGGAGCCGTCTGTAACAGCGAAGCGAAAGTGATTGTTTTGAATCCCGCTTTTTCCGAAGAAACGATGATTTCTTCCATGGTTCACGAAGCCCGCCATGCGGAACAGAATAAAAATGCGACATGGACGGGATCGCGGGGCGACTTTTCCATCGAAACGGAACTGATGTTGTCCAGAGCCATGGAAGCCGACGCGCAGTCCGTTGCCGCCGCCGCATGCTTTGAAATTTTTGCGACGACGGGCAATTCCGGTCCGCTGACGGAAATGCGTCTGACGGATCCGCATATCGTTCTTCCGATGGAATCGGCTCTGAAGAACGTGAAATCCCCCGTAACGGCGGAAGTGTTGAAAGCCGGTTTCAACGGATGGTTCGAACATACGTCGACCGTCGAAACCTATGAAAAATGTTATCAGGTGGCGAAAATGAATTATGCGAACGGAACGGGGGATTATTCCCGCGCGATGTTCGGCAAAACGTTGACCTCGGAACAAATCGTTTCCGCTTTTTGCATCGATCCGGAAGGAAAATGTTATTTTGAAGACGACAAGACCGTTTTGAAAGATCGGGAAAAATGCGCCGTCAGTGAAGGAACGATGGCGGCGTTTGAGAAATTTTTCACGCTTCGGCGGGAACGGACGGGGATGCCGGCGGACGAGAGTTTCACCACTCTTAAAATCAGGGACGGAAAACGCGGATTTAAGAATAAGATCAACGACCTGAAGCGCGCTTTTTCGCAAGAGTACCGTCAAACGGCAAAACGGGACAAGTCTGACGAAATCGGTTTGGCGAAGGAAGGCGGTTCCTCCGATGTCCGGCGGATCAACCATCTGATCAACGATTTGTCGGCGGATAAATCCGATCGTCTGTTGTTGACGGAGCTGAAAACGTCCGGATACACGATCGCTTTTGAAAACGCCATGAGAACGCCGTCCGTTCGCGACGAGCGCGCCAAAATGATTTTATTGAATCCGGCGTTGAAGGATGATGCGCTGAAAAGCGCTTTGAAGGATCAGTGCGGCCTGCTTGCCGCCCGTAAAAAGGTTTTTGCCAAAAAGCTTCAGACTTCGTTGTCGAAATAATGCCGTTGAATGCGGCGGAACGGAACGAGTGTTCCTTCCCGCGGGGGCGGACCCGTCGAAAATCGTTATTTTTTTAAGTGAAACGCTTGACTCGGCGGGACTTTCATTATATTGTAAACGCCGCTGTGGGGTGCGCGCAGTAGTCGCCCCGTGGTGAAGTGCGCCCTTTCTATAAGGGGAGGGCTTGTTTTGATTTGTTATTAGGAGAATACAACTTGGCACGTATTGCAGGTGTGAATATTCCGACGAACAAGCGCGTGGAAATCGCTTTGACGTATATCCACGGCATCGGTCGGACGTTGTCCCGCGAAATCTGCGGGAAACTGAACATCGAAGACAGCCGTCGCGTTTCCGAACTGACGGATGACGATGTTTTGAAATTACGCGAATTGATTGACCACGACTATCGCGTGGAAGGCGAACTTCGCCGCGAAGTCGGTATGAATATCAAACGCTTGATGGACTTGGGCTGCTACCGCGGTCTGCGCCATCGCAAGGGCTTGCCCGTTCGCGGACAGAGAACGCATACGAACGCTCGTACGCGTAAAGGTCCGGCGAAACCGATCGCGGGCAAGAAGAAAGCTGTTAAGTAAGGAAAGGCAATCAATTCATGGCTAAAACTGCTACAACAGTCGTTCGTACGAAGAAACGCGAACGCAAGAATATTGCTTCCGGAATCGCTCATGTCAATTCGACGTTCAACAACTCGAAAGTGACGATTACGGACGCGCAGGGCAACACGATTTCGTGGTCTTCCGCCGGTGCTCACGGCTTCAAAGGCTCCCGTAAATCGACGCCGTACGCCGCTCAGGTGACGGCCGAAGACGCGGGACGCAAAGCCGCCGAACACGGGATGAAGACGTTGGAAGTTTGGGTGAAAGGTCCCGGTTCGGGACGTGAATCCGCGTTGCGCGCGTTGCAGGCGGTCGGTTTCACCATTACCGCGATTCGCGACGTTACCGCTGTTCCCCACAACGGTTGCCGTCCCCGTAAACGCCGTCGCGTTTAAGGACGTCATACCGAATCGTTTTACCGATTCGGACGTTATGGTTTATGCCGCCGTTTATCGGTCGGCATGATAAACAAGAACAGGAGAAAACTCGTGATTCAAAAAAACTGGCAAGACCTGATTAAGCCGAATCCTATCGACATCCCGTCTTCCGATGACGGACAGAATAGGATTACTTTGGTGCTTGAACCGCTGGAACGCGGCTTCGGCATCACGTTGGGAAACGCGTTGCGCCGCGTTTTGTTGTCGTCTTTGCAGGGCGCCGCTGTGACGGCGATTCGCATTGACGGCGGCGTTCTGCACGAATTTTCGTCAATCGAAGGCGTTCGCGAAGACGTTGCCGATATCATTTTGAATATCAAAACGCTCGCATTGCGCTATGACGGCGAAAGATCCCGCACCATGATTCTGAAAGCGGAAGGTCCGTGCGAAGTAACGGCCGCGATGATCGAAACGGGACATGATATCGAAATCATGAATCCGGATCAGGTCATCTGCACGCTGGACAAGGGCGCAAAGCTCAATATGGAAATGACGGTCGGAACCGGCAAAGGCTATGTGCCCGCGTCGCAAAACCGTCCTGAAGACTGCCCGATCGGTCTGATTCCGGTCGATTCGATCTTCAGCCCGGTGACCAAGGCCATCTATCAGGTCGACAACGCTCGCGTGGGACAGATCACCAACTATGACAAACTGTCCCTGACGGTCGAAACGAACGGAACCGTATCCCCCAGAGACGCCGTGGCTCTCGCCGCCCGTATTCTGCAGGATCAGCTCAAACCGTTCATCAATTTCGAAGAGCCGGAAGAAGATCTGGAATCGGAAAAGAAAGACGAACTGCCGTTCAACCGCAATTTGTTGCGCAAGGTCGAAGAATTGGAATTGTCCGTGCGCTCGGCGAACTGCCTGAAAAACGACAGCATCGTTTATATCGGCGATTTGGTCCAGAAATCGGAAGCGGAAATGCTCCGCACACCGAACTTCGGACGCAAGTCGTTGAACGAAATCAAAGAAGTTCTGTCCCAGATGGGTTTGCATCTCGGTATGGAAGTGGTCGGTTGGCCGCCTGAAAATATCGAAACGCTCGCCAAGGGATTGGAAGAACCGTTTTAATTTTATTCCGTTCTGCGGAACGGGACTTCGTTATTCGCGCCGCCAGAGTTCTACGGTGGGCTTGAAGCGGGCGGTATCGAAGGCGTTTTTATCGGTTTCGTGCGCGAAACCTTAAAAGGAGGAAGTTATGAATCATCGTAACAGCAAACGTAAGCTGAATAAATCTTACTCACACCGCCGCGCGATGTTTGCCAATCTGGCGAACGCGCTGATCAAACACGAACAAATCAAAACAACGCTGCCCAAAGCCAAGGAACTGCGCCCTGTCTTTGAAAAGCTTATCACGATTGCCAAAGTCGGTGATTTGCATAAGCGTCGTCAGCTGATTTCCTTCCTGCGCGATGAAAAGATGGCGGAAAAAATGATCTCCGTTCTGGCGCCCCGTTACAAGGACCGCCACGGCGGATACACCCGCGTCCTCAAGGCCGGTCTGCGTTACGGCGATTGCGCGCCGATGGCGTTCATCGAACTGGTTGATCGCGATGTGAAGGCCAAAGGATTGGATTCCGGTCCCGTCCTTGAAGAAGTCAAAGCCGACGAAGAAGCGAAATAAGCTTTTTCCGGAATCAAAAGGGCAAGCTTGACGGCTTGCCCTTTTTTTATGTTGTCTTTTTTATCGGACGAAATTCGTTTTATGCGCTTTTTCGTTTTCGGGCGGAGTCGTTTTGCTTAACGAATTCAGCATCCATGCCATATTGCGCGCCAGATTGCGCATGGTTTGCAAACCTTCCTCGTCTTCCGGCACTTCGGAAGCGCAAACGCCGTGCGCGATGTTCCAATATGTCGACGATACGACGGGCATTTTGGCGATGGTGAAGTATTTGTTCAAAACGTCGATGCTGGCGGTCGTTCCGGCGCGTCGGGCAACGGCGACGGCGGCGCCGGGTTTGAACGCGAAAGCCGCGCTTCCCGCGTAAAAAGCCCTATCCAGAACGCTCAACAGGCGGCCGGACGGATGAGCGTAGTAAACCGGTGTTCCGAAGACGAATCCGTCCGCTGTTTTCGCTTTGTCGATGATGACGTTGACGATGTCGTTGTCGAAAACGCATCGTCCCGTTCCCGAACGCCGGCATCCGCCGCATCCGACGCAATCCTGTTGCGGTCCGTTGCCAAGCTGGACGATTTCCGTTTCGACGGCGTTTTTATGCAATTCGTCGGCGATTTCCCTCAAAAGCGCAAAGGTCGATCCGTTTTCATGGCAACTGCCGTTAATCATTAAAACTTTCATGTTTCCTCCTCTTTGAAATCACAGTTTAACACGAAAAAGAAAAAGATGCTTTTATCTTTTTGCCGACGGGGATATACTTTCGGCGGGGCTTTTTAAAAAAGGGGGCTTTTATGGGGCAAGATCAGTACGCATCCCGCATTCGGCAGGAACTGAAAGACAATCATTTGGTTGTTTTCATGAAAGGTACGCCCGCGCAGCCGCGTTGCGCTTTTTCCGCGGCGGCGGCGGAAAAGTTGAAAAATGCGGGCGTTTCGTACAAGAGCGTCGATATATTATCGGATCCCTCGTTGCGTGACGGGCTTCGTCGATATACGAACTGCATGCATTTCCCGCAAATCTTTATGGACGGACGTTTTGTCGGAACGACGGACCAGTTGCCGGGGATTTTGAAAAAAGTGTGAAAAAAACGCCGAAGGAAACTTCGGCGCTTTTTTTATTATTTCGGATTCGTCAGAACGACGTAATCCAATTTTTCGCGGTCGGCGCGGATGATGCGTATCAATCCGCCGCGAAGGGATATCGTCGTCGCGTCTTTCGGATAGGTCAGCGTTTCAAAGTGGCCTTGTTCGCCGTTTGTCCCCGGAACGCTGTATTTTGCAAAGAACGCCATCATATTGTTTTTTATGCCGTCGTAAACGATTTCGTAATCCGTAAACGGCAGAGAGTTTTCCCGTTTTTGGACGACGCGTTTGAGCCGGACGTTTTTCGGGGTCAGTTTTACGCGTTCGGGTAAAAAGGAAACGGCCGACGTGCTGCCGAGACGGTCCATCATCCGATTTTGTAAAACGCCGGACATGTCAATCACCGGAAAAAGGGAACCGCGGGGCGCTAACAGGTAATAAGGCTCCCCTTCCGTTTCGATAATGCCGTAAATCGGATATACGCCGGGCGAAAGGACGATTTTTCGGGTTCCCGTTTGAATTTCCGCTTTTTCATCCAACCGCATTTGCGACAACAAAGTTTCATATTTTTTGAAAGCTTGTACGCGCAACACGGCTTCGCCGGGGCGAACGGACCGTTGTTCGTTTAAAACGAAATTATAACGGAAAACGTCTTCTTTTCCGTTCGGAACTTCGCTCGGCGGCGCCGGCAAGACGGCATAAGACCGATTCGATTCGTCCAAATCCCGATTCGGAGTCGAATTGTTGTATAGGGAAGTCGGAACAAAAACGCATGCCGAAACCGTTGTGGCAGTTAATAAAGCGGTCAAAATAGCCTTAAACATGAAAAACTCCTTTTCAAAGTTCGAAAACGGACTTTAATGTATTGACATTAACCGACTTTCTTTGTAATGTCATCTAACTTCTTCGGAAGAACGTCAAGTTTAAGGATTGGTTGTTATGAAAATTCGTAATTCTCTGAAATCCGCCAAGTTGCGCGACAAAGATTGCAAGATTGTCCGCCGCAAGGGTCGTGTTTACATCATTAACAAGAAAAACCCCCGTATGAAAGCCCGTCAGGGATAATCGGCGGATTCGTCCGGAATAAAAGCCTGTTTCGTTCGGAAACAGGCTTTTTTTATGAAAAGCGTTCGATCAGATCCGCCATATCGTCGGGCAAAGGTAATTCGAACGATAAAAGCTTTCCGCTGCGGGGAGCCGTGAAACTCATTTTGTAAGAATGAAGAGCCTGACGGGGAAAAGCGCGCGCCGGGGCGAGAGTTTCGTCTGTCCTTCGCGGCGGCCGGCCGTAAAGCTGATCGCCGATCAGCGGATGCCCGATATGCGTCATGTGGACGCGGACCTGATGGGTCCGTCCCGTTTTCAACGAACACTCGACCAAACTGAACGCGCCGCCCGCCAGAATTTTCAAAACGCGGTAATGCGTTTCGGCGCGTTTCCCGCCGCCGGTCAGAACGGCCATCTTTTTTCTGTCCGCGGCGGAACGGCCGATCTGCGTTTCGATTACGCCGGATAAAGGAGAGGGGACGCCCCAGACCAAAGCCAGATAACACCGTTCCAGACTGTGGACCTCGAATTGCGCGGACAAGCCCTGATGTGTAAAGTCGTTTTTGGCAACGACCATCAAACCGCTCGTGTCTTTATCCAACCGATGGACGATTCCTGGACGGGCGACGCCGCCGATGCCCGACAAACCGCTTTTGCAGTGCGCCAGAAGCGCGTTGACTAACGTGCCGTCATGATTTCCCGCCGCAGGGTGAACGACCATTCCCGCCGCTTTATTCAGCACCAAAAGGTCGTCGTCCTCATAGACGACGGACAAGGGAATGTCCTGCGGCAGCGGAACGGCCGGTTCGGGAGGAGGAACGAAGATGTCGAACACGTCGTTTTCGGCCGTTTTTTTATCCCCGCCCGCTAACGGCGATCCGTTTCGAAAAACGCGACCTTCTTCGATCAGGGCGGTCAGACGGCTACGGGACAAATCCGTTGTTTCCGCCAGCCATTTGTCGATGCGCAAGCCGCTCTTTTCGAACGGGACGGGGGGCGTTCGAATCGGATTTTCGTTGCTTTGGTCGTCAAAATTGTCAATCATGGCAATAGTTGTATCATAACGGGTTTTTAAAATGCACAAATTTTTCGACGGGATTTTTTTGATCAAAGTGCTGATCGTCGTTTTGGGATTGGCGATTTTGGGATGTTTCGCGGGGCTCGTTTACGGAATCAGGCACTACAAAACGACACCGAAGATTTTGTCGCGCACTTTGCCGGTCAAACCTAAACCGGCTGTCGTCAAAGAGTTGCCTTTGGCCGCCGATAAAATCAAAGACGCGGTTTCCTGCGGCAAGTTTTTCTGCGTAACGGTCGCCGATGCCGTCAAAGGCGACAGAATCGCCGTCATTGATGTGTCGGACAGAAAAATCGTTTATTGGATCGTTGCCGGACAGCCGGCCGCAACGGGCGATTCCGTGTCCGAATGAAGGCGGAACAAGATCAGACGGGCGCGTTTTTGGACGCTTTCATCATCCACTTTCCCGCTTCGTTTTGCGCCCAGTAATAAGCTTCGTAGCCGGCGGCGACGACTTCTTTCCACAATTCGCGCGCCGACAAAACGGCCGTTTCGTCATTACCGTCGAACAAGGCCAGACACCGTTCGAACGATTGTATTTCCCGTAAAGATCCGCCGTCCGTCAACATGACGATATCGGCTTTGTTCAGGTTTTCGCCGTTCGTTGAAATCAAAACGGGTTGCTCCGATTCGAACCCGCCGCCAGCAAGACCGTGAGGCAACCACGAGTCGGGACGATATGTCCAAAGCAGGGAATCCAAATGCGCCGCCATTTCGGGCAAAGCGGTGCATATCAGAACGCGTTTGCCGTTTCCGGCGGCGCGTTCGGTCAGAACGGGAACGACCTGATCAAGCGCGGAACGGACCATGTGGTAAAAATCGACGCGCATCAGTCCTCCGGCATGACGAATTTGACGACGGAAAAGAAACGTTCCCCGTTGCGTTCGATAAGCATGAACGCCGCCTCCAGCCCCATTTCGGCCGTTTCCGTCGCCCATCGCGCGACCGCGTCCGCCGTCGGAACGGGAACTTTGTCCAATTCGAGCAGGATATCGCCGGTTTGCAGACCTTTTTTATCGGCGTCGCTGTTTTTGGCAACGGCGGTGATCAGCAATCCTTGTTTTTCGGCCGGAATGCCGGCTTTCAATTTCAGTGCGGGCGTCAGTTCCGCCGCCGTCAGGCCGATCAGCGGGATCGGAAATGTGTCGGCTGCCGCGATAACAAGGGGCTTTTTCTTGTCGGGGTCGGGCAGCTCCGTCAACGTTTGCGTCAGTTGGACGGTTTTCCCGTTCCGCCAAACGCCGAGTTTGACTTTGGAACCGACTTTTTCCGCGGCGGCCATACGCGGCAAAGCCTTCATGGACGGGACTTTCCGCCCGTTGAAAGTCAAAACGACGTCCCCCTGTTTCAAAGGGGATTTCGGGTCTTCGACGTCGGTGATCAAAGCGCCTTTGGGTGAAGCGAGCCCGACGCTTTTCGCCGTTTCCGGAGAAACGGTTTGGATTTTGACGCCCAGCCGCCCCCGACGGACTTTCCCGTGTTTCTTTAAAGAATCGGCGACAAAGCGGACTATTTTCGACGGGACGGCGAACGCGATGCCGACGCTGCCGCCCGACGGCGAAAAGATCGCCGTGTTGACGCCGATCATCTCCCCCGCCGTATTGAAGAGCGGGCCGCCCGAATTGCCTTTGTTGATGGCGGCGTCCGTTTGGATGAAATCATCGTAAGGACCGACCTGAATGTCGCGGGAACGGGCGGAAACGATGCCGGACGTGACCGTGTTACCCAAACCGAAAGCGTTGCCGATCGCCAAAACGGGATCGCCGATCCGTACGGCGTCGGAATTGCCGATTTTGACGGGCTTGAGGTGTTTCGCCTTTGTTTTCAACAACGCCAGATCCGTTTTCGGATCGCGACCCGCGACCGTTGCCGTAACGGTTTTCCCGTCATTGAGCGTAACGGTGACTTCGTTCAACGATTCGACGACATGGGCGCTGGTCAGAATCGATCCTTCGTCGTCGTAAACGAATCCGGAACCGAGCAAAATCGTTTTTTCCGCATCGTAATCCCCGTCGCGGCGGAAACGGTTGAAGAAATCTTCGAACGGCGATCCGTTCAACGCTTGGGCCATATCGGGGAAGGCGTCCGCCGTTTTGATGGAGGATACGCTGACAACCGACGGTAACAAGCCTTCAACGGTGTCGGCGTACGATACGGGGGCGGCGACGGCGCGAAACGTTGTCAGCAATGCGGCGACGAGCGTAAGAAAGCGCAAAACCATGTTATCTCCTCAACATAATCAACAGAAACGACCCGAGCAGAGCCAGAATCATACCGGCGGTGCGCAAAACCTCGGGCGGCATATCGCCGATTTCCCGCATGACCTGACGGGCGCGGTCGGGGGCGATCGTGTAAAACAAGCCTTCGCAAACGAAAACCAACGCCAAAGCCAGCCCTAACTCGTGCATGCGTTACTTCTTTGACGGGAAGGTTTTGAAGTATTTGAAGAAATCGGAATCGGGCGAAAGAACCAGCGACGTTTTACCGTTTTTCATGGAAGCTTTATAGGCTTCAAGCGAGCGGTAGAACGCGTAAAACTCTTTGTCCATCGACGACGCTTTGGCCCAAATGCGGGCGGCTTCGCGATCGCCTTCGCCGCGAATGATCTGTGCTTCCTTCTGCGCTTCGGCCAGAATTTTGATTTTGTCGCGGTCGGCTTCGGCTTTGATTTTCTGATTCGTCTGCTGGCCCTGCGCGCGGAACTCTTTTGCTTCGCGTTCGCGTTCGGAGCGCATGCGGGCGTAAACGGCCTGCGACGTTTCTTCGGGCAGATCGGCGCGGCGGATACGGACGTCGACAACTTCGACGCCGAACGCTTTGCCTTTTTCGTTCACTTCGTCGCGGATCTGCGCCATGATTTCGGTGCGGCGAGGCGATAAAACCGTTTTCATGTCGTGTTTGCCCAACACGTCGCGCAAGGACGATACGCTGGCGTCGCTTAAGCGGGAATGCGCCATTTCTTCGGTCTGCAAAGCCTGATAAAACAGCAGCGGATCAATGATCTTGAACCGGAGAAGGGTGTCGACGACGATTCGTTTTTTGTCGGCCAGCAGGACTTCCTTTGCCGGCGGATCAAGGCTGAGCAGCCGGTTGTCGTACATGACCAGCCGCTGGATGAACGGCAGTTTCATGTGCAACCCCGCATCGCGGACGACGCGCTTCGGATCGCCGAACTGGATGACGATGGCTTGTCCCGTTTGCGGAACGATGAACAGGGAATCCAACAGGCAAAACGCCGAAACAATCAAAACGACGATAAGAATGATTTTTTTATGAGTGTTCATCGGTCACCTCCGGCGGGCTGTCCTTTTTTCAATTCGTTCAACGGCAGATAGGGAACGACGCCGTTCTTGCCGTCCAGAATGACTTTATCGACGTTGCCGTAGACTTCTTCCAGCGTTTCAAGGTACAAACGGCGGGCGACGACTTCTTTCGCCTGCAGATATTCGTTCAGGACGGCTTTGAAACGGGCGGTGTCGCCTTTGGCGGCATCGACGACCTGCGCTTTGTACGCTTCGGCGGAGCTGACCAATCGCGACGCTTCGCCGCGCGCGCGGGGCAGGATGTCGTTGCGGTAGGCTTCGGCTTCGTTACCCAGACGTTCCTTGTCGGCTTTGGCGCGCTGAACGTCGTTGAACGCGTCAATGACCTGCGCCGGCGCGTCAGCCTTCGTCAGCTGGACGGAAGTGACCGCGACGCCCGCGTGATATTCGTCAAGCACGCGTTGGAGCGTCTTTTCCGCTTTTTCCTGAACGCCTTTGCGGTCGTCGGCGATGATTTCCATGATCGGCGTCGAACCGATGGCGTCGCGCATGGCGGATTCGGCGGCGATGCGGATCGTCGCTTCGGGATCGCGGATATTGAACAGATAGTCTTTGGCGTCTTTGACTTTCCACGTGACCGTAAAGTTGACTTCGACGATGTTCTCGTCGCCGGTCAGCGCAATGTTTTCCGTTTGAATGTCGCGGGAATAAGTCGTCCGCGACCGGCGCGGCGTTTCGGAACGGAATCCGATTTCGATGCGGTTTTCGCGCGAAACGTTCGGCGTCAGCACCGATTCGAACGGATAGGGCAGGTGGTAGTGAAGCCCCGGCGCTGTCGTGTAAACGTACTTGCCGAAGCGCAGAACGACGCCCTGTTCCTGCGGCTGGACCTGATAAAAGCCGGTCAGCCCCCACAGCGCGGCGACAACGGCGACAATGATCCACGGATTGAACGGTTTCCGGTTTTTCGGCCGGCCTTTTTTGACCAGACGGCGAACTTTATCCTGACTTTTTTTCAGCAGGAATTCGATGTCTTCCGATGCCTGACCGTTTCCCGCCCACGGGTTTTCGTTCGCGGAGTCGTTGTCTTGTTCGTCATCGTCCCAAGGGTTGTTTGTCATAACGGATTTCCTTCTTCGTCCAGACCGAAAGCGGTCATCAGTTCGCGCCATTCGCCTTTCATCATGCCGGCGTCCTCGCGGGTGATTTTTTCGCCGCGCATCATGCGCGCAACGGCGGCGGAAGCTTTTTTAGACAGGTGCGTTCCGCCCAAAGCGTGTTCTTCGAACGCTTCGGTCGACAGCGGCACCCACTTGCGGCAGATGTCTAAAATGACGTTCGCGTATTCGCGGATCTCCTGCTGCGCGTGGCTTTCGGCGCGCAGCGATAAAAAGTGGAACAGGTTGTGCAGGTCCGTTTTCCAGTACCATTGCGTATAGACGTTGACCGGCAGGTTCATGCGCGCCAGCTCCCGCGCCAGACCGAGGCGGTTTTCGTCGCGCTTCGTGCCGTCGGGATTCTCGTTCAGCATGTATTCGTAATCGTCGTAGCATTGCGCCGCGTCGCGTTTCAAAATCTCAAAGACTTCCTGCGCTTCGGCCATGGAAAGCGTTTCGCCGCGGCCCTGATGGTTCTGCGTCGATTGTGCCGCCATGTTTTCGAATTTCGGGAAGTAGAATTCGCGGTCGAGGATCGAATAGCGCGCGGAGTATTCGTTGATGCTGGCCGTCCGGTGGCGGACCCAGTGGCGGGCGACGAAGATCGGCAGTTTGACGTGCAGTTTGATTTCGCACATTTCGAATGGCGACGTGTGGCGGTGGCGCATCAGGTAGTTGATCAGCCCCTTGTCCTGCGAAGACTGCTTTGTTCCGCGGCCGTAGGAAACGCGGGCGGCCTGCACGACTGCGGCGTCGTCGCCCATGTAGTCGATGACGCGGATGAAACCGTGGTCCAGAACGGGGAAAGGGGTGTAGAGGATGTCTTCCAAAGCGGGAACGGTCGGGCGTTTCGTCGTGTACGCCGCCGCCGTCAGTTCGCCGATTTCCCGCTGTTGGCTTTCTGTCAGTTCCATTGAAAAACCTCTGTTGAAAGAAATTACTGCGGGCAGTTTAAAGCACGAAGCGTCCGGACGCAAGGGACTTTATTTTAATTCCTTTTGCATGATTTCATCCGTTTGTATTAAGGCGGCGATGATTTTCTGATAATGACGGATATCGGTATAATCCAATGTCGCTCCCTTTCTGTCTTTCAGCCATTTTTGCGCCGGCTGATACCCGCCGATGAAGAAATCCCAGACTGCGGACGGCACATTGTCGAAATATTGCTTTTTGTTGATAAGGACCCGGCCGTTCTGATAAGAAATTTTTTCAACGGTATTATCGCCCGAAACGGGAAAAGACACTTTGCGGGAGAGTGTTTCATCAACATTTAACAGATGAATTTTTCGCAGTTTTCCGCCTGTTTCAGACAGCCTTTCAAAATGTTCCGCATTTTCGGGATAAGGAATTTTCGGAAAGTCGGTCTTCAGGAAGTCTGCGTATTTTTTACGATATGCGGGGCTGTGCAATACGGCGTAAACATAATCGAAAACATCGGCTTCGGAAATCTCTTTTCCGGTTGCTTTCTGGATTTTCCGAACGATTTTGTCATTGAAATTCGGCCGCCGCGTTCCGTCAAGCGGATCAAACGTGTAAAGAGGAAAGCCGTATGAAATCTCACTTGTTTTGTTTGAAACGATACAGGATTCGAATATGTCTTCCGTAACGAAAACATGATGCCATTCTTCAAACGCCTTTACCTGTTTTGACACGACCAGACCGATATTTTCCCGTCCGATAAAATGGCGCATGATTTCTTCCCGAGGACGTTCCAGTATTTCCCCGTCATAATAAACAAACCTGTCATCGAACGGACGGTAGGATATTTTCTGAATTTTATCTTCGTCTGCTGAAATTTTAAACTTCCGTTCCACTTTCTCAATCAAGACGGACTTATTATCATCGATCAACGTCTTGTCGTCAGCCGTTACAATACCGACTTTGTTGGCAGAGAATAATTCGGTCAGAGAAAAACCGGCGTTGTATTCATCGGCGTTTGAAAAATCTTTCGGAACAAAGAAATAATACGGCGGACGGTTTTCGATTTTTTGAAACTCGATGTCCGACAGGGATCTTTCCGCCAAAAAAGCGTATTTATCCTCTCTTTTTCCGAACAATTCGGCGTGCCGCACTTCCGCCAAAGCGTCCTTTTCCTTTTCACCCGTTTTGACGAACAGGCTGACGGACACGCCTTGCTGAATATCGAACACGTTTTCATCCGGCAAACCGTCGGGACACGTTTCCTTCTTTTTATAATTTCCGTGTAAATCCAAAATGAAAATTTTATCGAACGTGCGCAACAAATGCGCCCGCATGCCGCGAAACGTCGGATTGTCCAGAAATGAGTGATTGCTGATATAGGCTAAAATCCCGCTGTTGTTTTTTTCAACATAGTGTTCGGCATAGCGGATGAATTTGACATAATCATCATTCAGCCATTTAGGATTGCGTTCCCGCAACGCTCCGCCGGACGGTTCCCGTTTGTAGACTTCGATCAAATTTCTGATCCATTCGCCGTTGTTTTGACTTTTTCCGTTCCACGGAGGATTGCCCAAAACGACCATGATCGGCGTTTCGCGTTTCACTCGGTCGGCTTCCTGCGATTCGTCCGACAACCACGAAGCGAACATCGTTCCCGCGTCGGGGTGCGCTTCCTGCAAACTGTCCGTCAGATAAATTTGCAGACGGTTATCGTTTTTGGCTTCGTATCCCGTTTCTTTCAACACCCAATCCAACTTCAGGTGCGCCATCGCATAAGACGCCATCAGCAATTCAAACCCGTTCAATCGCGGCAACAGGCATTTTTCGACATAGCCTTGCCACATTCCAAGGTTTCCCGCGAATTTTCCATACACCTGCCGTATAATTTCCGCTAAAAACGTTCCCGTTCCGGTCGCGGGATCAAGAATTTGCACACGGTATTCCTGTTTGGTAACGGTTGCCGAACGTTTGCCCGTTTTCCGGTCGCCGAATCTGGAATCCGTGATCGTACGGGAAAACGTCGAATCGTCGGCCAACCCGTCAGGCAATCCGAATTCCGTTTTCAACAAATCGTCCACCGCCCGAACGATAAAGTTCACGACAGGTTGCGGTGTATACCACACGCCGCGCAGTTTACGTTCTTCGTGATTGTATTCGCTTAAAAACGTTTCATAAAAATGAATCAGCGGATCATGCGTCGCCGTCGCTTTCCCGTAGTTTTTTAAAACGGCGGATAAATCCGCGACGGCAAAAACGCGAGCCAGATCATCAACGATCCATTTGATTCTGTCGTCAATGGTATTGCCTGCAATATAGTTAAACAAGTTGCGTAAAAAAGGGTTTTGACGCGGGATGCACTCTCCCGCCTTTGCCCGTGAAAACCCGGACGGATCATTGGCATTCAACCGCCCCGCAAACAATCCGTAAGCGATGGTCTGTGCATAAACGTCCGCAAATTCATCGGTTGACAGATTGGAAATCAAAACCTTTTGAAAAGCCTGATATTGTTGCCGCAGTGTCTTGTTGCCGTTCGTATCGTCTTTATCGCGTAGAGCCCGCTTAATAACATCGGCCAACAAATTGGCTTTTCCCGCCATGATTTTCGTTAATTTCGCCGCGGATCGGATCGTTATGCCGTCGTAAGTTGAAAAACTGTTTAATAAGCGCAAAAAAGCTTCGTATTCGTTGACGTTGCCGATGATTTTCCCGCCTTCCAGCCGCGCGGGGCGGACGCGGGCGACTTCTTCGCCGTCACGGTAAAAGCGGAATTCCAGATAGTTGGTAATGATCAGATTGTTCAGACTGTTGCGGTAACGGGAGAACTGTTCCGCATATCCTTTGAAATCCAAGTCTTTATCGACATCTTTGGCTTCGGCGAACCCGAACGGAACGCCACGCCGCATCACCATAAAATCAGGCGCGCCGCAACGCATGTGCGTCGGTTCGTTGATCGCCTGAACGTCGCGCATGACTTGTTCAAACAGGTTTTGTAAAGCTGTTCGATAAGTATGTTCCTGAGCATATCCCGTGTTAAGGCGATTGTTCAAAGCGGCAACATATTCGGCAATGGCATTATTCATATAAAAACTCCCTGTAACCGCCTGAAATCAGGCGGTCGGAGAGTTCAGAATCATTTCCACAGAGATGACGCTTTGACCTTTAAAGCCGAAAAGGCTTCTGAACATACGTCAAAACCTCCCCGACCCTTAAAGGAAATCGGGGATATAATTTCGTTTTGTGATAAACAAAACGAATTGTACGGCATTTATATCAATACCGCTGTGGAAAGAGCTTCTGACGGCTCCGAACCTGTTTTTTCAGGCTCTGTTCGTATCCGGAACGATTGCCGGATACGGATAAGAAAAAGGTTAAACAACTTTTTCGTCCGAAACAAGCGCAATCTTGTTCAAAAATCCTTTCTTTCTTGCTTTCGGGGCGGGGAATCCTTATACTCTTTTTTGCCGGAGCGATCCGGCTATGAAACTAAACGTCTTGCGGCATAGGCGTTGCGGACCCGGGGGCGGTACCCGGCGCCTCCACCATTGACGGGGGCGACACAGGATCGACGTGCGCAGTAAAGGTAAGATTTGTTTCCGGCATTGTACCGCCGTTATCGGGCTAAACTTATAAATGCGAATGATAATCGCGCTCAGGTTGCTCTCGCCGCGTAATGCGGTCGGGGAAACCGAACCAATCCCCTTGCCTTGAGCGGTAAGGGTGGGGCGGGGACTTGCCTAGCAACAGAAGTGTCCCGTTTTTCTTTGCTTGATTTTTTTACGGGGAAAAAATGTCCGATATCCGATATGATGAATTAGTCGAAAAGGCGTTGATCGGCGTCGTGCGCGACGCGTTGAAACTCGGCGCCGCGCAGGGCTTGGATCAAACGAACCATTTTTATATCGGTTTCAAAACGGCGCACCCCGACGTCGAATTGTCCGACCGGCTGCTGAAGGCTTATCCCGACGAAATGACCATCGTTCTGCAGCACGAATATTCGGATCTGGTCGTCGACGAGGACGCTTTTTCCGTGACGTTGAGCTTCGGCGACGTCCCCGAACAGATCACCGTTCCGTTCGCGGCGATTTTCAGTTTCGCCGATCCCTACGCGCAGTTCGCTTTGAGCTTCAAGCCTTCCTTTGAAAAGAAGAAGAGACCGGAAAAGAAAGCTCCCGTCGCCGCCGCTGACGAAAGCAAAGCGGAAAACGTCATCAGCTTAAGCGCGTTCAGGAAAAAGAAATGACCGTTTACCGCCAAATCGGAACCGCAAAGCCGGTCAGAGAAAACGGGTTGCTGAAAGTCCCGCCCGAAGCTTTGCGCGATTTGGCCTTTGAAGCTTTTTCGGACGTTTCCCGATTTTTGCGCTCCTCTCATCTGGCGCAGTTGCGCGCCGTGTTCGATTCGCCCGATTCGTCGCCGAACGAACGCTTTGTCGCGGGCGAACTGCTGAAAAACGCCG
>DGGW01000010.1:28534-41176 GCA_002393065.1 Alphaproteobacteria bacterium UBA3864
CCTGCCGTTGTGTCAGGACACGGGGACCGCCGTCGTCATCGGGGAAAAAGGCCACCTTGTTTTAACGGACGGGAACGATGCCGTCGATCTTTCCGAAGGCGTCGGAAAGGCGTACCGCGAACGGAATTTGCGCTATTCGCAAAATGTGCCCTCGTCGCTGTTCGTTGAAAAAAACAGCAAAACGAACCTGCCCGCCGCGATCGAACTCGAAGCCGTCAAAGGCGATTCGTACCGCTTTCTGTTCATCGCCAAAGGTGGCGGGTCGGCGAACAAGACTTTTTTGTTTCAGGAAACGCGCGCGTTGCTGAACAGGGACGCGTTGTTGGCGTTTTTGACGCAAAAAGCCGCGTCTTTGGGCGTCGCCGCCTGTCCGCCGTATCATTTGGCGGTCGTCGTCGGCGGATTGACGGCGGAGCAGAACCTGAAAACCGTTAAGCTGGCGTCCGCGCACGCTTTGGACGATATGCAGGCGTCCGAAAACGGCCTGCGCGACACGGAATTTGAAAAAGACCTGCTCGAAGCCGTCAACGCGAACGGCTTGGGCGCGCAATTCGGCGGGCGGCATTTCTGTTTGGACGTCCGCGTCATCCGTTTGCCGCGGCACGGCGCGTCTTTGCCCGTCGGGATCGGCGTGTCCTGCGTCGCCGACAGGAACATAACGGGCTATGTTTCCGAAGACGGCGTTTTTCTGGAAATCCTTGAACAAAATCCGGAAAAGTTCCTGCCCCCCGCTTTTCGGGAAGAGACGGACGACGCTTTGGCCGTCGATTTGGACAAGCCTTTGTCCGAAACGCTCGCGTTGCTCAAAGGGCGGAAGACGGGGACGCGCCTGTCGCTGACCGGCACGCTGATCGTCGCGCGCGACATCGCTCACGCCCGTTTCAAGGCTTTGCTGGACGAAGGAAAGCCTTTGCCCGATTATCTGAAGCGGTGGCCGGTGTACTACGCGGGGCCCGCGAAAACGCCGGCGGGGTTGCCGTGCGGGTCGTTCGGACCGACGACGGCGGGGCGCATGGATCCTTACGTCGATCTGCTGCAGGAAAACGGTGCCTCGATGATCATGCTCGCGAAAGGCAACCGGTCGAAGGCCGTGCGCGACGCGTGCCGGAAGAACGGCGGCTTTTATCTGGGCACGCCGGGGGGCGCGGCGGCGCTGACGGCCACGCGGATCACGTCTTGCGAATGCGTCGATTTCGCCGATCTGGGCATGGAAGCCGTGTGGAAGATCCGCGTCGAAAACCAGCCGGCCTTTATCCTGATCAACGACGAGGGCGAGGATTTTTACGAGGAGCTTGCCCGCCGTGCGTAAGTATTCCGTGATGATCGCCGGACACCGCACCAGCGTTTCGCTTGAACCCGAATTTTACGCGGAACTGCGCCGTTTGGCGGCCGATGAAAAAACGAGCGTGTCGGAGCTGATCACGAAAATCGATGCCGACCGGACGGGCGGATTGTCGTCCGCGCTGCGGCTGTACGTGCTGGCGGCGCTGAAACGGGAAATCAAAGCGAAAATTTAAGGCTGACGCCGATGGCAAACTGATTATCCGGCTTTTCGCCCGCCGTGTCGGTTTTTTCTTTGTCGGGCATCGTGTATTCCGCCGACGCGCCGAGCGTTACTTTATTGCCCGAATACACGTCCGCTTCGCCGCCGAGAGTCGTCGTTTTATCGGAATGGTCGCGGAAGGTGTTCCACCGTTCGGGGTCGGGATAGGTCGTGTTTTCGGCTTCCGCCAAACGGAAACTTTGTCCCGCCGCGGCGGGAAAAGCGGCAATCATCGCAAAAAGAGCGAGCGATACGCGCAATGACGTTTTCTTCATGACCTTCCTCCCTTCTGGAATACAGCCTATACTTTAACGGTAAGGTCAAATGTCGCAAAAAACCATAAACAAAGAGTTACAAATTATTACAAAGCGCGTTGAATTCGTCCTCGCTCAAAACGGCAATGCCGAGCTCTGCGGCTTTTTGCGCTTTGGAACCGGCGTCGGCGCCCTGAACGACGTAATCCGTTTTTTTGGAAACGGAACCGGCGACTTTCGCGCCGAAAGCCTGCGCTTTCGCTTTGGCTTCGCTACGGGTCATCGTCGTCAGCGTTCCCGTGAACACGACCGTCTTTCCCGACAAAGGCGACGTCGATGCCGTCGGCGTGAACGGGATCAGCGTCATCAGGCTCATCAGTTTTTCGATTTCGGCGCGGTTGTGATCCTGCGCCGTGAAAACCAGAATGTCGTTCGCGACGACGGCGCCGATGCTTTCGATGGCGGTCAGTTCGGCGTAAGCGTCCGATCCGCGGTCCTGCGCTTTTTCCGTTTGCGCAAGGAACGTCGCCATATCGGTATAGTGCGCCGCCAACAGACGGGCCGTCGCCTGTCCGACTTGCGGGATGCCGAGGGCGAACAGAAACTTTTCCGTCGGCGCGCCGTCGCGGACTTTGGCGATGGCGGCGAAAAGCTTGTCCGCCGATTTTGCGCCCCAGCCTTCGGTTTTTCGCAATTCTTCGCCGTGCATTTCTTCCAGCGAAAAGATGTCGGACGGGCGCAGAAGCCATTTCTTATCAAAAAACGACTCGACGTTCTTGTCGCCCAGTCCTTCGATGTTCAGCGCGTCGCGGGACGCAAAGTGCTTTAAACTTTCGACGGCTTGCGCAGGGCAGGTCAGCCCGCCCGAACAGCGTTGGACGGCGGCGTCTTCGTCGTCGCGGACGACCGCCGCGCCGCAAACGGGGCAAACGGTCGGGAAAACGAACGGAACGGCGTCGGCGTGGCGCTTTTCGGGAACGACGCCGACGATTTGCGGAATCACGTCGCCCGCACGCTGGACGATCACCGTATCGCCGACGCGGACGTCTTTGCGGCGGATCTCGTCTTCATTGTGCAGTGTCGCATGGCTGACCAGAACGCCGCCGACGTTGACGGGCGTCAGATCGGCGACGGGGGTCAGCGCTCCGGTGCGCCCGACCTGTATCCGGATGGCTTCCAGACGCGTCCGCGCCTGTTCCGCCGGAAACTTGTGCGCGACGGCCCAGCGCGGTGACCGCGCCAGCAATCCCAGCCGGCGCTGATAGTCGAAGCGGTCGACTTTGTACACGGCGCCGTCGATGTCGTAAGGCAGATCCGGCCGTTTGTCGCCGAGCCGCGTAAAATAGGCGATCAAATCGTCCGTGTTCGCGCACAAAGCCGTGTGCGGATTGACCGGAAAGCCCCATGATTTGATTTTGTTCAGAAAAGCCGTTTGCGTATCCCACGGATTGGCGGACGCGGCGCCGAACGTGTATCCGAACAGCGACAGGCGGCGTTGCCCCGTGACGCGGGGGTCCAGTTGACGGAGCGAGCCTGCCGCCGCGTTGCGAGGATTGGCGAACGGCTTTTTGCCGGTGCGGAGCTGTTCTTCGTTCAGCGCCATGAAATCGGCTTTGTTCATGATGACTTCGCCGCGGATCTCGATGACGTCCGGAATGTCATCCCCGTTCAGGCGGAGTGGCAGGCCTTTGATTTGTTTCAGATTTTCGGTGATGTCTTCGCCGACGGCGCCGTCGCCGCGCGTCGCGCCCCTGACGAAAACGCCGTTTTCGTAGCGCGCCGAAAAAGACAACCCGTCAAGCTTCGTTTCCGCGCAGAAATTCAGTTCGTCCGCGTCGGACAACCCCAAAAAACGCCGGACTCTGTCCGCAAAGTCGCGGATTTCCTCCGCCGAAAAAATATCCGCCAGCGACAGCATCGGAACGCTGTGCGTTACTTTGGCGAAATCGCTTGAAACGGCGACGCCGACCCGCTTGGACGGTGAATCGGCGCGAACCAGATGCGGAAAAGCCCGTTCGATATCTTCGTTGCGCTTCTTCAGCGCGTCGTATTCGGCGTCGCTGACCAGCGGATCGTCCGCCTGATAGTACGCTTTGTCGAGTTCCGCCATGCGTTTTGCCAAAAAAGCAAGCTCCGCCGCGGCTTCCAGATCGGTCAGGCGGGAAACGGGAATATCGGTCATCGGTTTACGTCCTGTTTTTCAAAAGTTCGCGGGCGGCGGCGCGCGACGCGTCGGTAACGGCGGCGCCGGACAGCATACGGGCGATTTCTTCGGCGCTTTCGGCGGCGGAAAGCAGAACGGTTTCCGTTACGGTCTTGCCGTCCGTTTCGCCTTTGCGCACGCGGAAGTGGTTGCGCGCGAACGAAGCGACCTGCGGCGAATGGGTGATGGCCAAAACCTGACAACCCTCCCGCGCCAGGCGCGCCAACCGTTCGCCGATCGCCGACGCCGTTGCGCCGCCGACCGCCGAATCGACTTCGTCAAACACGAGAGTCGGAATCTTTTCCGCCTCCGCCAGATTGACTTTCAGCGCCAGCATGAAGCGAGCCAGTTCGCCGCCCGAAGCGATTTTGTTCAGCGGCGCCGGCGGAACGCCCGCGTTCGTTGACGCCGTAAAGCATACCTTGTCAAAGCCGTCCGCGCTCCACAGGCTTTCGGGTAAAGTGTCGATCTGCGTTGAGAACGTCGCTTTTTCAAGCTTCAAAGGCGCCAATTCGTTTTTGACCGCCGCGTCGAGCGCCGCCGCCGCTTTTTTGCGGCCGTCGGACAAAGCCCTTGCCGCCGTCAGATAGGTCAGCCGCGCTTTTTCCTCTTCTTTGGCAAGGGAAACGGCGTCCGTTCCGCCCCGATCCAAAGCGGCGAGCCGGTCGGAAAATTCGTCCGCCAGAGCGGGCAGGTCGTTCGGGGATGTCTGATATTTGCGCGCCAGCGACCGCAGACCGTACAACCGTTCTTCGACGGCTTCCTGTTCGCGGGGGTCGAAATCGACTTCGGCGCACTCCGTTTCCAGCGCGTTCGCCGCTTCGTTCAGAGCTTCGTTCGCCTGATCCAGAGCGGTCAGAATACCGTCGTATCTGTTTTCGACCAGATGGGCGGCGTTTTCGGTTTGGCGGCGCGCGGTTCGAACGGCGCGGTCGAGTTCGTCGGAACGCAACGCTTCCAAAGCGCCGTTCAGGCTTTCGGCCAGCCGTTCGCCGTTCATCATCAGCGCCCGTTTTTGCGCCAAAGCGTCCTCTTCGCCCGACTGCGGCGCGAAAGTTTTCAGTTCGGCAACGGCAGAGCGTAAAAAGTCTTCGTCGGCACGCGCCTTTTGCAGGATTTCTTCGGCTTTTTGGCGGTCGGCGATCTTATCCTGCCAGTCGGAATAGGCTTTCCGGCATTGTCCGGCTAACTCGTCCAACCGGCCGTAAGCGTCCAGAATATCCCGATGCGCCGCGGGGTTGAGCAAGCCGTGCGTTGCGAACTGCCCGTGGATTTCGACCAGCCGCTCCCCGATCTGTTTCAGAAGGGATGCGCTGACGGCGCGGTCGTTGATAAAAGCTTTGCTTCGTCCGTCCGCCGACACGACGCGGCGCAAAATCAGCGCTTCGCCGTCCTCCGGTTTGATATCCTGTTCGTCCAGCAGAGTTTCGATGTCGGAAGGAACGGGATAAAATTCGGCGGTAACGGAGAGTTTTTCGGCGCCGTGCCGGACAAGTCCCGAATCGGAACGGGCGCCGATCGCCAGCGCCAGAGAATCAAGCAAAATCGATTTGCCCGCGCCCGTTTCGCCCGTAAAAGCGCAGAAACCGCCGGCAAAATCCAAATCCAGCTTTTCGATCAAAACGACGTCGCGGACGGACAAGCGGGTCAGCACGGGCTTATCCTTTCGGCGACAATAAATGCGGAGCGTGCTTGCCGATCAAAGCGTACGCGCGGGCGTACCAAACGCCGTCCGGATAATTGTATCCCAGAACGGCGGCGCTTTTCTGCGCCTGATCGTCCAACCCGAGAATCAGGAATATTTCCGTCATCCGGTACAGCGCTTCCTGAACGGACTGCGTGGCGGGATAAAGCCGGACGACGGTTTCAAAACGGTTCAGCGCGGCGGCGTGTTCGCTTTTCATTTCATACGCCCGTCCGACGTTCAACTCGTGCGCCGCCAGATAATCGGCGGCCAGAACGGTTTTCTTTTTCGCGTCTTCGGCATAGGGCGTGTCGGGGAAACGGGCAACAACCTCGTTCAGCGCCGCCAACGCGTCCTCCGTTCGGGCCTGATCGCGGCGCGGATCGGACAGACGGGCGTAATCGCACATCGCTTTCAGATAGTAGGCGTAAGGCGCGTACCGGTTCCCCGGATACAGCTTGATAAAACGCTCAAGCAGGATTTCCGCGTCGTCGTAATCTTTTTTGACGTAGTTTGCGAACGCCGCCATGATTTGAGCTTTCAACGCCCAACGGGAATAGGGATAATAGCGATCGATCTGATCGAACGCTTCGACGGAACGGGTGTATTCGCGCCGTTCGATCAGCAGATCCGCCGCGTAGTTGTATAATTCCTCGGGGGAGGTCGTTTCCGGATCGGGAGCTTCCGTCGCGCAGGCGCCGAGAAGAACGCAAATCGCCAACAGCACTTTTTTCATCGGAAAACCCCGCTGTCAGACGTTGTAATTGATCAGACAGGTTCGCGCCTGCATGAAGGTCCGCCATGATTCGGCCGGATCGCCGGCGCCGACGCTTTTCCCCGACCCGAAAATCGCTTGCAGATCGTAACCGACCGTGCCGGCGTTGATCGTCGCCGTCGTCGACAGAACGCCGTTCATGGACGAAAAAAGACCCGCTTCGGCAACATTGTTCGTAAACAGACACGACACCAGCGTTTGCGGATAGGCGTTGACTTTCGCGATGGCGTCTTCCAGATCGTCGTACGGCATCACATAGAGCAAAGGCGCCAGCAATTCGGCTTTGACCAGGTCGTTCTGGTCGGGAAATTCGACGACGGCGGGCTGAACGTAGTACGCTTTGTCACTGCCGACGACTTTCAAACGGTCACCGCCGGTCACGACGCCGCCGAGCGCACGCGCCCGATCCAGAGCCGATTGCATGATATCGAACCCTTCACGGTCAATCATCGGTCCGATTTCGCTCATCCGCTCAAACGGCGAATTGACATAAACTTTTAAAAACGCGTCTTTCAGACGGCCGACGACGGCGTCGTAAACCGAACGGTGGCAGAACAAGCGCTGAAGCGACGTGCTCCGCTGGCCGCAGTCGGCGATGGTGGACAGTAAAATTTCCCGAACGGCCAGATCGATGTCAGCGCTTTCGGCGACGACGGCGGCGTTGTTCCCGCCGATCGTCAGGATGCTTCGTCCCAGACGCGCGCCGACCTTGCTTTGCAGCGCGTTCGAAATGACGGGGGAACCGGTGGCGCAGAGCAGGGGAATTTGTTTGCTTTGCGCCAAAATCGCCGATTCGGGATGGTCGCAGATCAACAGTTGCGACAGATATTCGGGACAATTCGCCGTACTGCGGGCTTTGGCGCGGCGCAACAGCGTATTGACGGCAAACGCGGTCAGAGTCGCTTTTCGCGACGGACGCCAGATGACGGAGTTCCCGCACGCCAGCGCGACCAGCGCGTTCATCGCCCAAACGCGCACGGGAAAATTAAAAGAAGTGATGACCGCGACGGGACCGAGCGGAACCCATGTTTGAGCAATGCTTAAACGGTGGTTTTCCGTCGGCGCCGAAACGCCGCTCAACCGCTGCGGAATCGACGCGACGAATTCGCTGACGGCGATGGTGCGGTCGATTTCCTTTTGCGCGGCACTGCGAATCTTTCCCGTTTCGATCATGATCAGGTTGATCAGATCCTCGCGGTTTTCGCGCAGTTCTTCGGCAAACAGACGGATGGTTTCACCGCGTTCGTGCGGCGGGACTTCCCGCCATTCCCGAAACGCCCGGCACGAACGGTCGATGGCCGTTTGAACCTGTGCGGCGTCCGACAAGGGGAAAGAAGCGATCTGTTCCCCCGTAATCGGCGAATAGTCAACGCAATTCCCGCCGGACAAAAACTCGATGTCCAGTTTTAACCGGTTGATGATGTCGGCGACGCGGTGAAACATCGTGTTTCGGCGTTACTCAAGGAAAATCGGGCGAATCGGCAGACCTTCGGCCAGCTTTTCTTCGTTGACGATTTCGATGAAGCCGTCGTTTTTGACGTCCAGATCGGCGCGGTAAACGGCGTCGCCGTACAGCATGATGACGTCAAGCTTGAAACCGTCGGCGGTCTTCGTGACTTTGGCGGGACGAATCATGTGGGTGACGTCTTTGCGCTGTTGAGGCGTCGGTGTTCCCGTGAAGGTTTCGTCGTCGACGTGTTCGACCAGACGAAGCGTTCCCTCTTCGCTCTGAACGGCGTCCATAACGAAGGTCGCATAAGCGACGACGGTCTGTTCGTTCAGAATCAGTCCGGCTTTCGGGTTGTTTTCAAAAATGGGATCGCGCGTGCCGTCCATTTTGATGACTTCGCCTTCCGCGGTCAGCAGGTATTGCATGGTGACGGGCGGAATCGTCGTGAAGGTGGTCGCCTGCAACAATTTGAAATTTTTATAGAAAGGTAATTCGGCAACCTGCAAATGCGTGCGGCCGGCGCTGAAAATGTCAAAAGTGCTTTGAGCGTTGATTTTTCCGATCAAAGATTCCGTATTGCTGTCCGGAACTTCAACCCAATTATACTGCGGCATGTGATCTCTCCATAATAAAGTCATGACGATCAGGACGGTTGCAACCGATCCCGATACGGCAAAACCGATTTTAAACATTCTTGTCCGCATTGTCCAGTTTTCCTTTTAACAAAGCGGTATTTTTACGTCCTTTGACGATAAAGCCCGCGACGTCCGCATCGCCTTCCCGACGCAAGGGGGCTTCTTTCCAGAACGAAATGTCATACCCCGCCGACGCCAGCGCGTCACGCAAAAAGTTTTCGGTGTGGGCGTATCGTCCGGTCGGAAGCAAAACGAAAGATTGTTCTTTTTTTGATTTTTCAACCGTTAAAACAATCTCTCCGTCCGCCTCAGACGCGTCGGCGGCGCTTTTCAGAACGGACGAGATATCTCCAATATAACAAAGAACATCGGAAAAAACTATTAAGTCGTAAGTTTGACTTGTTTGTTTTATTTGTTCTTCTATGTTTCCGACGAAAAGCTCGTCATACAAGCCGGTGGCTCGCGCTTTGTCGATCATCTTCGGCGACAGGTCGATTCCGTCCAGTCGTGACGCTTTTTCCCGCAACAGGGAAGCCAGTCGTCCCGTCCCGCATCCGGCGTCAAGAATCTTCCGTTCCGGCGGCGTGCCGGCAAGCGCTTCCTCAATCAGGGCGGGGACGCGATAGCCGATCTTGACCAACGTGTCGTCGAACGTTTCCGCGAACGAATCGAACAGCGTCCGGACGTAATCGGGATTCGCCCGTTCCGGATTCCCGCCTTCGAGAGCCGTTAAAACGTGGGCGGCAACAGGGTTTTCGGGGAAAAACTGCACCCATTTTTTCGCCAGTTTGACAGCTAATCCGGGGTCGTTTTTGCGCGAATGGAGGTCGTAAAGGGCCTCGGCGATCGAATGATGGATGTCGGTCAGCGTCGGATCCGTCGCCAAAGCGCTGAAATACAAACCGACCGCTTCCGCCGGATCGCCGGCGCTTTTGACGGCCATTCCCAGATTCCACATCGTTTCGGGTTGCTTCGGGTTGATGATGAAGGCTTTTCTGTACCATTCGAGCGCTTCTTCAATTCGATCTTCGCCAATCAGAAGGGCGCCGAGGTTGTTGCACGCCTGCGCATAGGACGGGTCGAGTTTTATCGCTTTTTTGTAATCGTCTTCGGCGTCCCAATGTTTTCCTTGTTTCGCAAGGATGTTCGCGCGGTTGTTGTACGCGTCCGGAAAGGAGGGGGACAGGCGCACCGCCTTGTCATACCTGTCGAAAGCGGCGGCCAGGTCGCCTTTGCGTTCGAAAAGGATGCCTTCGCCGTTGCAATAAAGGGCGTTGTCTGGTTCCAGCGCCGTCGCTTTTTGCGATTCGATCAGGGCGTCGTCGATTTTATCCAGCATACGCAGGGAAACGGACAGCTGGAAATGCGCTTCGGCATTGTCCGGCAGGGCGGCGCAAACTTCTTCAAGCAGGGAAACGGCGTTCGGAATCTGGCCTTTTTCGCGGTACAGCAGAGCCAGATTGATTTTCGCCGGCGCAAAACCTTCGTCCAATTCCAACGCGTCCCGAAAAGCTTTTTCGGCGTCGTCCGTGTTGCCGATCCGGCGCGACACGACGCCGATGTTCGTCGGGATTTCCGGTTTTGAAGGATCTTTTTTTCGCAGGGAAAGATAGTGCTCGAGGGCTTCTTTCGGTCGTCCGCTTTCCTGCAAAGCCTGCGCCAGCGTGAATTCGTATTGAAACGAATCGGGGGCAAGGCGGACGGCTTTGTACAAAAAGGGCAGGGCGGAATCGAACGCGCCCTTCTGGCACGCCAGCGTCCCCAACAGATTCAGGACGTCCGTCTGTTCCGGCGCCATGTCCAGCAAATTCCGGTATATTCCTTCCGCTTCGTCCAGTTTTCCCGCCTGATGAAGGGCAAGGGCCTCATTCAACATCAAATCAAACGACATGATTCTCTAATTTTAATATTAAATAAATAAGTTTGACTTGTAATTTACTCGAGTCTAAAAATAATTTCCAGAGCTATCGTTAACGGAACTCCCGAATGATGACAGAACAAACAGAAGAGAACGCCGAATCCCGGAAATCCGAGGATAAAATCGCCAAGAAGCTGAATCGGAAGCTGAAAAAACCGAAAGACGAAACGTCCGTCGCGTTTTTCATGAACGCGTCGTTGCTTCTGTTTTTCCTGTTGACGTATACGTTCATGCTTTTCCTGCACAAAAACAGGTATCCGCTGATCCTGAACGACGAAGTGTTGCCGGAAGTCGTTTTTACCTGCGTCGGGATTTTGATTCTCACGCTTGTTTCGCTTTTCGCCATTTCTTGGAGCCGCTTTCTGATCCGTTTGTGGTTGTCGGTCGTCGCCGGATTGTGCGGGGCGTATATCCTCGGTTTGGCTTTTCCTGACAACGTCGGCGTTTATTATGCGTCTTGGTTGACTTTTTTGCCGGGTGAGTACCTGCAGAAAATCACGGAATACGGGAATTTGGTTTCCGGTATCGGCATCGGCCTTTTGTTCTTTTCGGCGCTCAACCTCTTTAAAAGCGGCGCGATGATCCTGTTTTCGCTTTCGTCGTTGATCGCTTTGTTCCTTCTGCTCAACATTTCGTCAAAAAGAGTGGCGCCGCAGATCGACGCGACCAATTCGGAAGTGAGCGCGGAAGGAATCAAAAACGAAAAGACGGATAATCTGATTTTCTTGTTGTTGGCCGACCACACCGGCTATAAGACGGTGCTTGACGATTGGAAACGGCTGTTCCCCGAAGGAAATGAAAAAGCGGACCATTTGCATCCGCGCTTCATCAAGGATTTTTATACGTCGTTCGGTTTTTCCTTCCATCCGGCGGCCTACGAGCGTTTCGATAGCAAGTTTTTGAATGTCGCGCAGATTTTGAACCCGTCGCTGACCGAAATAACGCCGGATTTGTTCAGTTTGGACGATGCGTCTTATTATATCAGCGCCGACGATGCGCAGATATTCCCCGTTAAAAACGGTTTGTTTAAGGAATGGCGCAAAAAGGGCTACGCTCTGAACGTGTACCAGACGTATCCTTTCAATTTCTGCAAAGACGGCGAAAACAAAATCAAAAAATGCGTTACATATCCCGCTCCGCTCGGCGCGCTGTATCACACGAACATGACCGTTCCGAACCGTGTGAAACTGTTGCTCGGGCATTTCATAAATTCGACGCCTTTGGGACGGAAGACGCTGGCTTTGTTGCGCGAAAAATTTAAAAAGTCGAAAGCGCCCTATCTTTTCAATCCTTTGGCGTATTCCTTGCCCGTCGGACAGGGCGATGTGCTGTACCGTTTGACGGAAGACGTTAAAAAAGCGAAGGGAAAGAATATCTTTTTCGCTCATATCAACTTGCCCCATTATCCGTATGTTTATGACGAAAATTGCAAGCTGATCGAAAATCCGATCGAATGGCGGATGCGCGCGCCGTTGCCCAATACGGCCATCGAATTGAAATACGCCGAACTCAACCGCACGGCGTACATGCGCCAGTTGGCGTGCACTTACGGTCATCTGGCCTATATGATGAACGATTTGAAAGACGCCAAAATTCTGGATAATACCCGCGTTGTCGTTACAAGCGATTCGGGCGACGGTATCGAACCCAGCAAAGCGGTTTCCCAGAAAATGACCCGTTTGCAGTCGAACACGGAAAGCTTCAAACGCAATCAGGCTACGGTCTTCGCTTATTTCGATCCCAAAGAAAAGAAAAGAAAAATAGATGAAACGCCTTGTGATGTGGCGACGTTGACGAACAAGCTCGTTATGGGCAAAAAGGATTCGATTTGCGTAAAGCCGGAAATGCGTTCCGTAACAACGCAAGAAGAGCAGGATGTTCAGAATTGGCTGAAAACCGAACTGAAAAAAGACGATAAAAAAGAAACAAAGGATTTTTCTTCGTTTTATAAAACATGGTTGGAAAAAGGCGGGCAGGCTTATATCGCCGAGCTGAAACAACGGATGCAAAACGAAGATAAGTCTATGGAAAACAAAGCGAAACTTTACTTCGTCGAACCGCCTTTGGAAAAGAAAGCCGATAATAAGTCCGCCCGTGTAAAGAAAACGGAAGCCGTCGTTCCCGTTCCGTCGACCGAACCCGAAGTTGCGAAGACGGAACCT
This sequence comes from Alphaproteobacteria bacterium UBA3864, assembly GCA_002393065.1. Taxonomy (GTDB): domain Bacteria; phylum Pseudomonadota; class Alphaproteobacteria; order CAAGCB01; family CAG-977; genus UBA2903. The sequence goes on from DGGW01000010.1 coordinate 41,159, forward strand.
GCCGTTCCCGCGCCGTCG
>DGGW01000060.1:0-5345 GCA_002393065.1 Alphaproteobacteria bacterium UBA3864
GGATAAAAAAGACCGTTGACGGACATGCCGGAAATAACCTATCCTGATTACGGGTTGATTTTGAGTAATCAAAAGAAAACTTCGGGGATTGTTTTCCGGGGAAAGAATACATCGCAAATGTGTTACCGCGATGTTACCTTGAAAAAAATCCGGATAAAATCAAACGGCGACAAAATCGCAAAATTCCGTTTTAATTCAAGAGGTTAAAGCTCGCCGATAAAAAGCGGAAACGCTTTAAAACCATATCGGGGAGTTCGAAAAATCATATTGTGCGATGATCCGAGGGCTTTTAAAACGTCAAAGACGTTTCTGGACATAATCCCATCGCTCCCCGGACCGTACAACAGTCGGGGATTGTTTCCGTTTACGCAAAGCAAACGGAAACGGCGCAGTCATGCGCCTGCACAATAAAGGCTTTTCGAAGGCCCGCGCCCGCTAAGGCACTTAATACGGAAAACAAATCCCGTATCTGTAAGGAATGCTATCAATAAAAAAGATAAAAAGCAAGAGAGGAACGGCTTTCTTACGCCCGATGGTACGGGTGGCCGTCAAGGATCGTTTTCGCGCGGTAGATCTGTTCCGCCAGCATCGCGCGCGCAAGGAAGTGCGGCCACGTCATTTCCCCGAACGCCAACAGCCAATCCGCCCGTTTGCGCAGTTCGTTTGTGTGGCCGTCCGCTCCGCCGATCATAAACACGACGGCGGGGACACCCTCGTCCTGCCAGCCGCCCAGTTTTTTCGCGAAAGCCTCCGATCCGGTCTGCCGGCCGCGTTCGTCCAGAACGACGATCTTCGCCCCGTCCGGAACGGCGGAAAGCAACAATTCCGATTCCCGCTTTTTACGTTCTTCGACGGAGCCGGATTTCTTGTCTTCGAATTCGCGGACGGTAACGTTCCAGCGCGTCTGTTTGACGTACCGTTCGATCAGGTCGCGTTCGGGCGACGCTTTCTGCCGCCCGATTGCCGCGATGATTATGTCCATTATTTTCCGCTTTCGCCGCGCGGCGTTTCGGCGCCCCACAGCTCTTCGATGCAATACAGCTGGCGCGCTTCGGGGACGAAAACGTGCGTGATGACGTCGCCCGCGTCAACGATGACCCATTCGCCTTTTTCCTCGCCTTCGAGCGTCGCGGGACAGCCGGTCTTTTTCAGCCGCAGCTGCACCTGTTCCGCCAAAGCGACCGCGTGGCGCGCCGAACGGCCCGTCGCGATGACCAGATAGTCCGCAAGCGAGCTTTTGCCGCGCAGGTCGAGAACGACCACGTCCGCCGCTTTGCCCGCCGACAGCGTCTTTTCGATCAGGTCGACGAGTTTGTCCGTTTCCGGATTGGCGTCGGCTTTTTTGGCTTTGACCGCCTTTTTCGTTTCCTTCAGAATCTTCTTAACGGTCTTTTTCACCGTTTTTTTGATTTCCTTCTTTTCGGCCTTCGCCGTTTTTTTCTTTTCCTTTTTTTCGGTTTCCGTTTTCTTTTCGGCCATTGATTTTCTCCTTAAAACAAACCTTTTTCCCTGATTGCCGTCGAGGACGCGGGATGAACGCGAATCGGCAGGAACATCCACGCCGGCGCTTCCATGTAAGCCAACAGTTTCGCCCGATCCGCTGGAACGCGCGCCCGCGCGAAGCACATCGCCGCCCGGCCGTGCAAAGCCCTGATTTTCATCGTGCCGCGCGCGAAAACGGCGATCGGTACCGTTTTCATGATCGTTCTCCAGTTCCGCCAACGGTGGAACTGCAGCAAATTGTCCGCCCCCATCAGCCAGACGAACCGGACGTCCGGATACGTTTCCTTCAACGCGGCGATCGTATCCGCCGTGAATTGAGTTCCGTGCCGCGTTTCAAAGTCGGAAACGACGATCCGCGAATCGGCGGATGCGACGGCTTCGGCGCTGGCGAACCGGCGGTTGAAGGCGGCCATGCCTTCCTCCGGTTTCAGCGGATTTTGCGGCGAAACGAGCCACCACACCTCGTCCAGCCCCAAAAGGCGCAACGCCTGTTCGGAAATGTGCAAATGCCCGTCGTGGGCGGGATTGAACGATCCGCCCAGCAGACCGACCGTTTTGATTTCAAGCTCTGATTTGTCCGTCACCCGTCACCTTGTATTTGAAAGTTGTCAGTTGTTCCAATCCGACGGGACCGCGCGCGTGCAGGCGTCCCGTCGCGATGCCGATTTCCGCGCCCATGCCGAATTCGCCGCCGTCGCAGAACTGCGTCGACGCGTTTTTCATCACGACGGCGCTGTCCGTTTCGTTCATGAATTTTTCCGCCGCCGAGTCGTCTTCGGTCAAGATCGCTTCCGTGTGATGCGAACTGTGCGCCGCGATATGCGCGATCGCCTCGTCAACGCCGGACACCGCGCGAATTGACACGATCGGCGCCAGATATTCCGTATCCCAGTCTTCTTCCGTCGCCGGCAGGACCCGCGGATCGGCGGCTTGCACGGTTTCGTCGCCGCGCACTTCGCACCCCGCTTTGATCAGGTCGTCGATAACGAGCGGCAAAAGCGAGCCTTTCAACGCGTCGTCGATCAAAATCGTTTCGGTCGCGTTGCACGTCCCCGTCCGGCGCATTTTGGCGTTCAGCACGACGCGGCGCGCCTTGTCGAAATCCGCCGTTTTTTCGATGTAGGTGTGGCAAATGCCGTTCAGGTGCTTGAACATCGGGATCTTGCTTTCCGCCGATATGCGTTCGATCAGCGATTTGCCGCCGCGCGGCACGATCACGTCGATGCAGTCGTCCATTTTCAGCATTTCGCCGACAGCGGCGCGGTCGGCAGTCGGGACGGACTGGATGCAATCCCTCGGCAATTCCGCGCGTTCCAAGCCTTCGCGCAAAACGTCCGTCAAAATCATCGACGAATGAAAGCTGTCCGACCCGCCACGCAAAATCACCGCGTTGCCGGACTTGAAGCACAAAGCCCCCGCGTCCGCGGTCACGTTCGGGCGGCTTTCGTAAATGACGCCGATCACGCCGAGCGGCACGGAAACTCTTGTTATTTTCAACCCGTTCGGTCGTGTCCATTCCGCTAAAACGCGCCCGACGGGATCGGGCAAAGCCGCCACTTCCCGCAAGCCTTTGACGATTCCCGCGATGCGATCCGCGGTCAGCAGCAAACGGTCGCGCATCGCCGCGGACAGACCGGACGCCGCCGCCATATCCAGCGCGTTCGCCGCCAAAACCTCGTCAAGGCGGGATTCCAACAAAGCCGCCGCTTCCGTCAACGCTTTGTTTTTTTGTTCGCTTGACGTCGTCGCCAACACCCGCGCCGCCGCACGCGCCCGCTGTCCCATTTCCCGCAAAACCGTCATCAGAAAGGCTCCGTAAACAAATTGTCGCGGTGAACGATTTCGTCGCAGCCGTGATATCCCAAAACGGTCGCGATCTCGGCGGACCGGCGCCCCGCGATTTTACGCGCCTCGTCCGACGAATAAGCCGTCAGCCCCTTGCCGAGCAAAACGCCGTCCTCGCTTTCCAAAGAAACGGCGTCGCCGTGCCGGAACGTCCCTTTGACGGCCTTGATCCCGGCGGGCAACAGGCTCTTTCCCGAGTGTAGCGCTTTTATCGCGCCGGCGTCCAGCACCAAAACACCTTTCGGCTTGATCGACCCGCCGATCCAGCGCTTGCGCGCCGAAACGGGCGTTTCGACCGCCTTGAACACGGTGCATTCCCCCGTCTTTTCCAACCGTTCCAACGGGTGCATTTCCGTTCCGAGCGCGATGATCATCGCCGCGCCGGCTTCCGTGCAGAGCTTCGCCGCCGATATTTTCGTCGCCATGCCGCCCGTGCCGACGGCGCTGCCCGCGCCGCCCGCCATCGCTTCGATTTCGGGCGTCACCTTTTCCACCGTCCGGACAAGTTCCGCCGACGGGTCCTTGCGCGGATCCGCCGTGTACAGCCCTTTGATGTCGGAGAAGATAACGACCGTGTCCGCGCCCGCCATCTGCGCGACGCGCGCCGCCAGACGGTCGTTGTCGCCGACCTTGATTTCCGCCGTCGCCACCGTGTCGTTTTCGTTGATGATCGGCACGACGCCGAGTTCCAAAAGCGTCCTTAACGTGTTGCCCGCGTTCAGATAGCGTTCGCGGTCTTCCGAATCGTCAAGGGTCATCAGGATCTGCGCCACTTTGACGCCGCGTTCGGCGAGGATCTCCTCATAACAGCGGGCGAGCCGGATCTGTCCCGCCGCGGCCGCCGCCTGTTTTTGCGGCAGTTTCAGCTTGCCCGACGGCAGACCTAAAACGCGTCGGCCGACCGCCACCGCGCCCGACGTGACGATCAGGATGTCCCGCCCGTTTTCTTTGGCGGCGGCGATCTCGTCCGCCAAAGCGTTCAGCCACGTGTGCCGGACCCGTCCCGTTTTGCCGTCCACCAACAGGGACGATCCGATTTTCAGAACGATTCGCTTTGACGATTTCAACGGCGATTCAGTCTTCATTCTTCCGCCTTTCGCTTTCCGCCCGTCGCGCTTCGCGTTCGGCGGCGACGTACGGAATCAGTTTTTTCAGAACGGCGTCCGTCCCTTCGTGCGCCGCGCCCGACATCTGCAGGGGCTTCTTTCGCGCGGCCTTCTGCAAAGCCGCCGTTTTTTCGGCGATTTCGTCGGGCGTCAGGGCGTCGATCTTGTTCAGAACGACGATTTCCGGCTTTTCGGCAAGCTTTTTCGCGTACAGCTTCAATTCCTTGCGAATCGCCTTGTAGCGCGCGGCGACGTCGTCTTCCGTCCCGTCGACCAGATGGAGCAGAACGGCGCACCGTTCGACGTGCTTTAAGAAACGGTCGCCCAGACCGACTCCGTCGTGAGCGCCTTCGATCAGGCCGGGAATGTCGGCGATCAGCACTTCGTCGTCGTTCAGACGCGCGATTCCCAGATTCGGGTGGAGCGTCGTGAACGGATAGTCGGCGATTTTCGGGCGCGCCGCGGTCACCGCCGACAAAAACGTCGATTTGCCCGCGTTCGGGAAACCGACCAAACCGACGTCGGCGATCATCTTCATCCGCAGCCATACCCACATTTCCTGTCCGGGATGGCCGGGGTCGGCGCGGCGCGGCGCCTGATTCGTCGACGTTTTGAACATCATGTTACCGAATCCGCCGTCGCCGCCCTTGGCAATCGTGAAGCGTTCGTAGGGCGTCATCATGTCGCGGATCAGTGTTTCGCCGTCTTCGGCAACGATTTCCGTGCCGACGGGGACTTTGATGACCAGCGTTTCGCCTTTGGCGCCGGTGCATTCGCTTCCTTCGCCGTGATGGCCGTTTTCGGCGCGGAAATGCTGACGGTAGCGGAAGTCGATCAGCGTGTTCAGATTCGGTACGGCTTCGAACACGACGTCGCCGCCGCGTCCGCCGT
>DGGW01000060.1:5395-5739 GCA_002393065.1 Alphaproteobacteria bacterium UBA3864
CGTTCCCGCCGTTCGGCCCGCCGAATTCAACGTATTTTTCACGGCGGAAGGAACAGCATCCGTTGCCGCCGTCGCCCGATTTCAGATAAATCTTCGCCTGATCCAAAAATTTCATTGTCCGCTCCCGTTATCCTTAAAGACACAGAAAGGGGAGCCGGAAAAACCGCTCCCCTTGAGCAAAAAGCTTGTCCGATCTTACTTTTCGACCGAAACGTAAACTCTGTCGTCGGCTTTGCGCGTGAACTTGACGCGGCCTTCTTCCGTCGCGAAGATCGTGTGATCGCGACCCAGACCGACGTTTTCGCCCGTGCGGTATTTCGTGCCGCGCTGACGGACGATGATAT
>DGGW01000011.1:0-5325 GCA_002393065.1 Alphaproteobacteria bacterium UBA3864
TTCACCCGAAGCTCGGCGGCGAACATCCCCGTCAACATCAAATTGTGCGAAGACTTGAATTTGGACAAGGAAATCTATTCCGTTTCCGTCCCGTTGGGCGCGACGATCAACATGGACGGTGCGGCGGTGACGGTCACCGTCATGACGATGGCGGCGGCGCATACGCTAGGCATTGATGTTACGTTTTCCACCGCCCTGATGATGAGCGTGTTGGCCGCCTTCGCCGCCTGCGGAACGTCGGGCGTGGCGGGCGGTTCGATTTTGCTGATTCCGATGGCGTGTTCCCTGTTCGGCATCGGCAACGACGCCGCCATGCAGGTCGTCGCGGTCGGCTTCACGATCGGCGTGATTCAGGATTCGCTTGAAACGATGCTGAATTCGTCCGGCGACGTGTTGTTTATCGCGGCTTGCGAACTGAGCGACAAGAATAAAAAAGACCGGTCGCCGAAAGCCTGAAAACCCGTCAGCGTTTATCGCGTTTTAAAATGAAAATAAAGGCTTCCCGCGACCAAAACAGGAAAGTCCTTCTGTTTTCGCGTTGCATGGCAACGACTTCCCATCCGTCGGCGCCCAGTTTGTTCAATTGATCTTCCAGCCTTTCGGGATCGATTTTTCCACCGTTCAGAAAGATCGAACTGAAAATCGATTCCGAATATAAAAAGACTTTGTATTCCATAGCCTTCTCCTTTTGTTTGAATCAGTATGACACCCCGAACGGACCTGATCAATCGTTTAGTCTTGACTTTTTTGCCAAATTAACAACAATTTGTTATAAAAAAGGTAATGAAATGACGGACAGCGAACAAATCGAATTATTGAAAAACGAAGGAAAAGCTCTGCTCGACAAAGCGGAAAAAGCGGCGCTGAACACGCGGGAGGTCGATTTAAGCGACTTTTGTCGCGCTTTGGATGCGGCGTTGGCGGAGTTGCCCGACCCGCCGCCGGCAAGGTTCGACGCTTTGCATGAAAAATACGATTATCTGTCCCGCGTTCTTTAAGCGGGCAGTTGCGCCGCCGATTTCAAGGGCGCGACGACAACGACGGGAACGTCGTACTGACGCACGATTTCAGAGGAATCCTCCGGCGTTTCGGCCATTCGCACTCTTTTGACGAATCCCAGCAAATCAACGATTTCCGTTTGCAAATCGGGCAAAGCGACGATCTGTTCCGCCCGCCGCATAAAAAACGCGCGGTTCGTTCCGTCAAAGACGAAGCGGGAATGGTCGGGTTCGCCGTCATAGGCCGGCAGGGTAAAGCTCAAACGCCCGTCCGTATCATGGAAGACAAAATAAAATTTTTCACATTTGACAGAGCGCATACGCTTCTCCTCTTCGGTTGGTCTTTTCAGAATAGCGTTTGATTTTTAAAAAACCGTTACCTCCCCCTTTTCCTATGCTTTTTTCATCCCTATAATAAAGAGGGTTTGATTTTCGGAGTTTGTTTGTCGTGCGTTTTTCATGGATTTCCTTTTTTACGGTAACGTTCGTTCTGGTTTCGCTGGTTCAGACGGTCGCCGCTCTGGACGGGATCATGGCGTTTTTTCACCTCCATTGGATTTTCGCGGGTTTTGCGGCGCTGTTGCTGGCTTTTATTCCGGCGATCGGCCCGTTGGCAGGAATGTACGGCGCCGTCAAAGTCTGGGGATGGAACCCTCTTTTGGCGTTAATGCTGTTTTTCTTTCCGTATTTTCTGTTCGGTCTGATGCTGATTTTGGGCGTAGGCGGAAGCTTTTGGTTCCTGAACAAGCTCAAAAAGAAACTGCCGCGCGACATCGAACCCGATTTTACGGTCAAGGAAACAAAAAACGCCGATTCCGAAGAAACGACGTTTTTCATCGATTATGACGACGGGCGTTTTTAACGCACCTGTTTCGCGATCTTGTCCAGCACGCCGTTCGTCAGACGGACTTCGACGCCGTCGCCGTAAAAAGCCGTCGCCAGATCCAGATATTCCGTAATGACGATGGCAACGGGCGTAGCCGGAAAAGCGATCAGTTCCGCAACCCCTGCTCTCAACAAAGCGCGAAGCGTTATTTCCAAATGATCCCATTCTTCGGACAAAGAGGCGTCGATCAGGTCGTCAATCTGCTTCGCCTTTTCGCCATAGCAAGCCAGAATGCCGGAAAACAGCTCCGGTTCCGCCGGCATGACGGGAACGAAGCGTTCGTCGCCGAATTCGTTGATTTCCTCGATCAATTCGCCGCCGACGTTTCCGGTCAGGAATTCGCGACCGATATCGTCCAGCGTTTTTCCGCCGAACGTGTATTCATATAAAGCCTGAACCGCCGCCAAACGCGACGCGCTGCGATTTGTTCTGATTTTGGACATTATTCGTCCTCCTGCCGTGTTTCGTTTTTCCGGTCGGACTGCGCCACGGTTTCAAGCTTGGCGACAAAGTCCTTAAAGTCTTCGGCTTCGCGGAAATCACGGTAAACCGAAGCGAAGCGCACATACGCCACGGGATCGAGTTCGCACAGGGTTTCCATGACGATTTCGCCGATTTTTACGGATTCGACCTCGTTTTCGCCCGACACTTCCAACCGGCGCTGAATACCGTTGACAATGGTTTCGACCTGATCCGTCGTGATCGGGCGTTTTCTGACGGCGATCGAAATCGAACGGAACAGTTTGTCGCGGTCGAACGGCGTTCTGGTCTTGTCCTTCTTGATAACGGTCAGTTCGCGCAACTGCACGCGTTCAAACGTCGTAAAACGCGACCCGCATTTCGGACAAAAGCGGCGGCGGCGGATCGATGTGTTATCGTCGCTCGGACGGGAATCTTTGACTTGAGTTTCGTCAAAGCCGCAAAAAGGGCAACGCATCTCACGCCTCCGCCAAATCGCCGTAAATCGGGAATTTCCGGCACAGTTCGGACACGACGGCGCGCGCTTTTTCCTCGGCTGCCGTGTTGTCTTCGGGGTTCTTTTCCAACCCGTCAAGCACGTCGCCGATCAGATTGCCGATCAGCCTGAATTCCTCGATTCCGAACCCGCGCGTCGTTCCGGCGGGCGTTCCGATACGCACACCCGAAGTCACGGTCGGCTTCTCCGGATCGAAGGGGATGCCGTTTTTGTTACACGTCATTCCGGCGCGTTCAAGGCTCTTTTCCGCAAGCTTTCCGGTCAAATGCTTCGGGCGCAGATCGACCAGAACCAAATGCGTGTCCGTTCCGCCGGACACCAGATCGACGCCGCGGGCTTTGAGCGTTTCGCCCAGCGCTTTGGCGTTATCGACGACAGCGCGAGCATACGTTTTGAATTCGGGCTTCAACGCTTCGCCCAAAGCGACGGCTTTGGCCGCGATGACGTGCATCAGCGGTCCGCCCTGCAGGCCGGGGAAAACGGCGGAGTTGATTTTCTTCGCCAAGTCCGGATTGTTGGTCAAAATCATGCCGCCGCGCGGTCCGCGCAGCGTCTTGTGCGTCGTCGTCGTCACGATATCGGCGTATTTCAGCGGATTTTCGTGAACGCCGCCCGCGACCAGTCCCGCGAAGTGCGCCATGTCGACCATCAGAATCGCACCGACCTTGTCGGCGATGCGGCGGAATGCGGCGAAGTCGATTTTACGCGGATAAGCCGAACCGCCCGCAATAATGAGTTTCGGTTTGTTTTCGACGGCGATGCGTTCGACTTCGTCGTAATCGATCAAACCGGTGTCGCGGCAAACGCCGTATTGAACGGAATTGAACCACTTGCCCGACATCGCGGGTGCCGCGCCGTGCGTCAGGTGTCCGCCGGCGGCAAGGCTCATGCCCGTCAGGGTGTCCCCCGGCTGCAAAAGAGCCAGCTGGACGGCGCCGTTCGCCTGCGCGCCCGAATGGGGCTGAACGTTGACGAATTCGGCGTCGAAAAGCTTTTTCGCGCGTTCAATCGCCAGATTTTCGGCAATATCGACGCATTCGCAACCGCCGTAGTACCGCTTGCCGCAGTATCCTTCGGCGTATTTGTTGGTCAGAACGGACCCTTGCGCCTGCAAAACGGCTTTGGACACGATGTTTTCGGACGCGATCAGCTCGATCTGGTTCTGCTGGCGGCGCAGTTCCTTCATGATGCCGTCGTACAGGTCGGGATCGGCGGCTTTCAAATCCGTTTCAAAAAAATCTTTGCTCGTCATGGGTCAAAATCCTCATTCTTTCGCGATGGTAGCCAGCTTTTCGACGCGGCGCGCGTGCCGTCCGCCGGCAAAAGCAGTCGTCAGGAAAATGTGCAGACAGTCGTAAGCGACTTCCGTCCCGATGGTGCGGCCGCCGAAAACGATGACGTTTGCGTCGTTGTGTTCGCGGCACAGACGGGCGCCGAACGCGTCATGGATCAACGCGGCGCGGATGAAGGGAAAGCGGTTCGCGGCAATGGAAATGCCGATACCCGTTCCGCAGCACAGAACGCCACGGGAAGCCTTGCCGCTTTTGATCGCTTCGGCCAGCTTGGCGGCCATATCGGGATAATCGACGGAATCGGTCGAATACGTTCCCAGATCGAGCGGTTCGAAGCCTTCCGCCCTGACCTTTTCGACCAGCAGGTTTTTCAGTTCGAAACCGCCGTGATCGGCGGCAAAAGCGATTGTTTCGGCCATGGTTTCATCCTTCCCGTAAAATAAAGTTTCCGTTTTAGTAGCACAGGCGAAAAAGTTTGGCTAGTCCTGATTATTCTTTTTCAGGACATACTCGACTTTTTTCCGTGCGGTTGACTGAATGACGGGCATCGGCGTCCCGCGCGGCGCGACAAAAACGACTTCCGTTCCCGTTTCCTCGTGAACGGCGACGACGCGCACCGAATTGCCGATGACGGTCATTTGCAAAAGAATATTTCCTTCGCTCACTTCAAAGCCTCGACCAGTTTGTCGTAATCCATGACTTTTCCGACGGGCCCGAGCGACGCGAACGTCGGCTTTTGCGCAAAGATTTTCCGCGCCAGCGTCAGCACGCGATCGATGTCGATCTCGGCGATTTTGGCAATGATCTCGTCACGTTCGATCAGGCGGTCGAACATCAGCAAATGACCGGCATTCTGTTCGCAACGCGCCGTCGGATGCTCCAGCGACATCAGCAAGCCGGCTTTCAGCTGCGCCTTGGCCCTGTCAAGCTCCTCCTGCGACAAAGAGTCTTTCATTTTCCGGATCTCGTCGCAAACGGCGGGCATGATCTCGGCGGCTTCGTCCTCGCCCGTTCCGGCGTAAATGCCGAACAAGCCGGCTTTTGTTCCGGCGCCGACAAAGGAGTACACCGAATACACCAATCCCCTCTTTTCGCGGATTTCCTGAAACAGGCGGGACGACATCCCGCCGCCGAACACGGTCGAAAGGACGTGCGCCGTATAATAATCGTCGT
>DGGW01000011.1:5382-7073 GCA_002393065.1 Alphaproteobacteria bacterium UBA3864
CGGGGAAACCGAGAACCAGATTGACCTGCTCCGTTTTCTTGTCGCGACGGTTTTCGCCGCCCGCGTAAACGACGTCCGGCGCGACGAGCCCCTGCCGTTCCGTCATTTTGCCGAAAGCCTTTTCGACAAGCGCGACGAAATCCTCATGGGCGATATTGCCGGCGGCGGCGGCAACCATACGTTTCGGCGTATAGTTCGTCTTCATGTAATTGTCGAGCGTTTCCCGGCTGACGGCGCGCACTTTTTCGACGCTGCCCAGAATGGGACGGCCGAAGGGCTGATCGGGATAGGCCTGTTCCTGAAAATAATCGAACACGATATCGTCGGGCGTGTCGGCCGACTGCTTGATTTCCTGCAAAACGACGTCCTTTTCCCGCTTGAATTCATCGGGATCGAAAATCGAGTTCTGCAAAATATCGGCCAGAATATCGACGGCGAGCGGCGCGTCCTCTTTCAGGACCTTGATATAGAAAGCCGTCGTTTCCCGCGACGTGCAGGCGTTGATGTAGCCGCCGACGTTTTCGATTTCCTCGGCGATTTTTTTGGCGGACCGTGTCGTCGTCCCTTTGAAAGCCATGTGTTCGAGCAAGTGGGAGATACCGTTGATCTCGGCGGGTTCGAACATCGATCCGACGCCGACCCACACGCCCAAAGACACGGTGTCGAGTTCCCGCATTTCGTCGGTTACGACGCGCAGGCCGCAAGGCAAAGTGCTGACCGTGCGCATCACGCCCCCTTCCCGACGCAGGAATCGATGTAATACGTCACGGATTCAAAGCGGTTCGGCAATACCGTAAAGCTTTCGCGCCGCGTCAACAGGTCGGACAGCGACGAAGGCAGTTTCGGCGACAAGCCGATGGCTTCGCGCACGGCGACGGGGAATTTCGCCGGATGAGCCGTCGCCAGAACGATCATCGGCACGCCTTTTTCCAAAAACGCTTCGCCCGCTTTGAAACCGATGGCGCCGTGCGGATCGCACACTTCGCCGGACGCTTCGTAGATCTCGCGGATGGCGTGTCTGGTCTGTTCGTCGTCGCATCTGTATCCGGAAAAGATTTCGCGGATGCGGGACAGGACATCGGGCGTCACGGTGTATTTCCGTTCATACTTGAACGTTTCCATCCACCCCGTCACGGCTTTGGCGTCGCGGTTGCACATTTCGAACAGCAACCGTTCGAAGTTCGATGACACCTGAATATCCATGGACGGACTGATGGAGGGGACGACCTCCCTTTTTTCCATATTTCCCGTTTCCATGAAGCGGGGCAGAATATCGTTCGCGTTCGACCCGAGCACGAGGTTTTTGATCGGCAATCCCATCCTTTTGGCGACATAACCGGCAAAGATGTTGCCGAAGTTCCCCGTCGGTACGGCGAAGGAAACGGGCCGGTCGGGCGCGCCGAGCGCCAAAGCCGCGTAGAAGTAATAAACGATCTGCGCGCTGATACGGGCCCAGTTGATCGAATTGACGGCGGACAGCGAGTATTTTTCGCGGAAAGCCGTGTCGGCAAACATCGCCTTGACCAAAGACTGGCAATCGTCGAACGTCCCTTCAAGCGCGATATTGAACACGTTGCGGGACATCGTCGTCGTCATCTGGCGGCGTTGGACTTCGGACACGCGGTTGTGCGGGTGAAGAATGAAAATATCGAGGTTGCGGCAGTTCTTGCACGCTTCGATGGCGGCGGAAC
>DGGW01000011.1:7123-8490 GCA_002393065.1 Alphaproteobacteria bacterium UBA3864
GCGGCGGAACCGGTATCGCCGGACGTCGCGCCGACGATGGTGATGCGCTTGCCGCGACGGTCGAGGACTTTGTCGAACATCCGTCCGACCATCTGCAGGGCGTAGTCTTTAAACGCCAGCGTCGGACCATGGTACAGCTCCATGATCCACAATCCTTCGCGCACCTGCTTTAAGGGGGCGACGGCTGCGTGTGCAAAGGAGGCGTAAGCGTCCTGCGCCAGCTCTTTCAGATCGTCTTCGGACAGGCAGCCTTCGGTGAAAGGCGCCATGACTTTTGCCGCCAGTTCGGGATAGGACAACCCGCGCATTTTGCGGATATCGTCGACCGTAAAGGTTTTATATTCCTGCGGAACGTACAACCCGCCGTCGGGCGCGAGCCCTGCCAGCAGGACTTCCTCAAAACTCAAAGCCGGCGACTGACCGCGCGTACTGACATATTTCACGACAACCCCCTCGTAACAGACCGTTACAAACAGACATTATTTTTATAAATACAACATCGGATTTGAAAACGCATTATGTTTTTGCTACTCTTTTAAAAAATTTAACGGCTTAAGGGGATATGAAATGAAAAAAATCGCGATTTTACTGTCCGGATGCGGCGTAATGGACGGATCGGAGATTCACGAAGCGGTCACGGCGATGCTGGCGGTCGAACAACAGGGCGGAACGTACAAATGCTTTGCGCCGGAGGGCGAACAAGCCGTCGTCGTCAACCACATTTTGAAAAAACCGGCGGACGAAAAGCGCCGCATGCCGGCGGAAGCCGCCCGCATCGCCCGCGGCGACATTTCCCTGCTGTCATCCTATAAAGCCGCCGATTACGACGCGCTGATCATTCCGGGCGGCATGGGCGCGATCACGAACCTGTGCACCTTTGCGAACGAAGGGTGCGATTGCACCGTCAACCACGACGTTTTCCGCGCGATCACGGAAACGCACAAAGCCGGCAAGCCCATCGTCGCGCTGTGCATCGCCCCCGTTTTGGTCGCGAGCGTTCTGAACGGCGTCACGCTGACGGTCGGCGAAGATCCGGAAACGTCGGCGGCCATCCGGCAAATGGGATGCGTCCCCGAATTTTGCGAAGCGGGACAAGTCTGCGTCGACAGGAAAAACAAAGTGATCTCCTGTCCGTGCTATATGCTGGACAAGACTTTGCGCGACGTCGCGCTGTCAACATCCGCCGCGGTCAGGGACATGATGAACCTGCTGAAAGGCTGAACGATCGAAACCGATTGATAAAACCGGCAGAAAACACCAGATTAGAATTTGACGATATGCTAATAGAAAGCAACGGGGCTTCGGTGGTACGAACACCAAAGCCCCGTTTTTTTTGCGATCGCGCGTCAATATAAAAAAAGCGGGGA
>DGGW01000087.1 GCA_002393065.1 Alphaproteobacteria bacterium UBA3864
TCGCTTTGGCGCCGACGCGTTCCCAGCAACCTTTTTCATTCAGAGCGTAGTTCAAAGCGCAACGCTGCGTTTCATACTGCTTGAATTCCAAATCGCGCTGCTGGGTGCTTTCGTAGTAGCCGAGGTAGTCCTTCAGATGGACGTCGCGGGCGGTCCACTGGCTCGCCAAAGACGGAGTGTCGTGCGTGGACGGCGCGGCCGTCGAGTACTGCGGATATTCTTCGGGATGACGGAAGGCGTTGTTGTCGCCGCCGTTCTGATAGCCCCATTGACGTTCAAAGGGCAGAACGCGGTACGACAGAATGCCGTGATCCATCAGCTTATCCTGGAATCCCGGAGGCAACTGTCCCAAGTCTTCGCCGATCAGCATGCACTTGTTGCGGTTCGATTCCAACGCCGCGACGGCCATCAGATCGTCAACGGGATAGTAAACGAACGCGCCTTCCTTGGCGGTCTTGCCGTCGGGGATCATGTACAGACGGCACAGCTGCAAAACGTGGTCGAGACGCGTGCATCCGGCGGTCTTCATATTGTTGCGCAACATTTCGATGAAGGGCGCGTATCCGGTTTCCTTCAGCGCGGAGGGTTTGAAGCCCATAACGTCCCAGTTTTGTCCGTTGGGGCTCAACACGTCGGCGGGAGCGCCGGCGGACGCCTTCATGTACAGGTCTTTGCAACCCCAGGCTTCGAAACCGTATTTCGCGGAACCGACGGCGATGTCGGTGTACAGACCGACTTTCATGCCGGAGTCTTTGCAAACGCCCTGAACGTTCTGCATCTGACGCAGAGTTTCCCACTGCAGATAGGTGTACAGACCGACTTTATCGGCGTTCTTTTCTTTGAAAGCTTTGACTTCGGGCGTCGAAGGATCCTGATATTCCTTCGGCCAATCGCGCCAATCCTGCAGTTTCGGCTTCTGTTGCGCAAAGTGGTCGCTCAACGCTTGGAACGTGGCGAAGTCTTCCAAACGGCTGCCGCCTTCTTTCTTGAAAGCTTCGAACGCTTCGCGGCGTTCGGGGGAGGCCGACTTGTTGAATTCGTCGTAGCACATTTTCAGAATCGGGTTTTTCAGTTCGAACGCCGCCGTGTAATCGACGTCGACCGCGTCCTGCGCCTTGCGGCGTTTCGCCGTGTATTCGGGCGAATCGTAGAGTTCCTGCGCGGCTTTGCTGGCGTTGAAGTCGGGAACCGCCGTCACGTCAACGTACAGGTGGTTGAAGTAGGTGCGGCTGGCGGGCGCGTACGGGCTGGCTTCTTCCGCCGCGTTCGGGAACATGGCATGCAACGGGTTGACGCCCAGAATGCCGGCGCCGCTCTTGCCGACGGTGTCCGCGATTTCCGCCAAGTCGGAAAAGTCGCCGACGCCCTGGTTTTCGTCGGAACGCTGTTCGTACAGCTGAACGGGAACGCCCCAAGCCTTTCCGCCGTTCTTGATGTCGATCGGATCGTAGCACTTCGTCGGCGCATAGATCATCTGCGTTTTCGCTTTGGGCTGCCCCGGAATGTCGACTTCCAAGCTGTGGTAGCCCATGTTCATGCCTTCCTTCAATTCGAAAGAGCGACGCTCATAGGTAACGCCGTTGATTTCGCGGCGCATCGGCTGACCGTCCACGCCGTACATGATTTGCGTGTCGGAGAGTTTGACGGATCCGTCGTGTTTCGCGCCGGTTTCCTCGGTCACGTTCCATTTGAGCTCTTCGCTTTCATGACCGACGGGAACGACGAATTCGACGCGGTTCTGTCGGCCTTCGCGCAAAACGCAAACGGGGGGCAGGGGCTTTTCATACTGCGCGTCCATCGCTTTGTTCAGCGTTTTGTGGATTTCCGCCGCATACTCCTGATCGGACATATTCTCCTGCGGTTTCAACGCATCCAGCGCAATCAGCAGGGACTGCTTGTTTTCAATTGTCGCGTGTTCGTCAATACCGTTCATCATCGCCAGCAGATGAAGTTCGTATTCGTTTTGGATCGCCATGAGTAAACCTCGTGTATATAATATTGAATGAAAGCAGATTAAGCTCGGTTAATCATTTATAAAGATACTATGCCATTTCAAAACGGATTTCCAGTCTTTTTTGCAGGAAATTTTGTTTTTTCGATATTTTTTCGGAAAAAGAGTATCAATATATGTTTTATAGCAACATATTGAAATTAAATGAAAAATAAAGAAAAATATATCCTTTTAGGCGATAATTCGGAATGCTTTTTCCCTTTTTGATTTTGTTTTTTCCTTTCAGTCCAAAATGAAAAAAGGAAAATTTTTTGATAAAAATAATGGGGAGAAGCCCTCTTTTTGTTCGTTTTGGACAAAATCAGGCGGGGTTTTGAACAGACGATTCGTTTCCCGCTTCGTTTTCGGCCATGGCCGGCGTCGAATTTTGGGAAAAAGTCGTTTTGAAAACGTTTTCGAGAATCTGCGCCCGGTCGCCTTCCTGTACTTTTTCTTCTGTTTCCAGAGAAGCCAATGTTTCAAGCAAATTGACTTTTTCCTGCGCCTGCGCCGCCGCTTTTTCGTAACGGGACCTCGAACGCAAAAGCAAAAAAACAAGCCCGCCGGCAACGATCAGCGGCAAAGTCAGTATCAGCGCGGGAATGACCGTTCCGATTCCGGTCAAAGTCCGTTTGACGATGAAGGCGATCAGCGTAAAGATCGTGATGGAGAACAGGCCGGAGATAATGTACCAGGCCGTCATCTGATTCGCTTTCGTCTGGTTTTCCTTGAATTGCGCGTTCCAGTAATCAAGCGCCGTTCCGTACCGGATTCGGCTGGACACCGTTTGGCGCAAAGCGGACAGCTGACGTTCGTGATCGTTTTGGATCAGGTTCAGCTGGTTCCACATTTCGTTAACGGCGCTGTCGGACGTCTGCTTGATTTCCATGACCAGACGCGAAACGTAATCGGAAACCTCCGTCCGGTAAGTCTGCAACTGGGAACGGGCTTCCTCGATGTTTTGCTGTAAAGCCTCCTGTTCGACTTCCAACGGTTTCAGCTGCCGTTCGGCCAGTTGGACGTGGCGGCTGATATGGTTGATCTTGCGCAGTGTTTCGCTGACTTTTATATCAATGGTTTCGGGCGTTACGTCCGTGTTGTATCCCATGGTGAAAGCGAAACCGAACGAAAAGCTTTCGACGTCGGCGCGGTTTTCGTATCCGTCCTGCGCGTCGCCGAGTGTGGCGGAGCCGCTCGCTCCGGCCAGAAAACCCATGATCATCGGTTCGTAATGATAGAATATGGACGCCAGACGACCGACTTTGCCGGCGCTGTGGATACATTTGTAACTTAAGTAGTTGTTAAATTCCCGACGCAGAACGGAGAACCCCTCCGCTCCGGTGATTTCGCCGCGCAAAACCGATTCGGCGGCGGCGCAGACGGCGCGCGGCGTTCTTAACTGAAGGTCGATGACGCGCTGTAAAAAGGGCAGTTCGGACCTTTCCGAACCGATGATGCCGATCCAACGCTGAAGCTCGCCGTAAGCAAAACAGCCCGCTTCGTAGAAGGATTTAAACTCCAGCGTCCCGCCGTTATCTTCCAGATCGATGTGGAGCGGAAGATTAAAATAGATGTCTTTTGTCCGGTCGAACGCGTCGTTTTGGTCAAACAAAGTGTCAGTCATCATCGTTTCCGTGAATCAATTAGAAAAAATATTACCGAATTGATTTTAAAAATCAACGGTAAAAAAGCGGAGCAGAATGTATCGCTTTTTCCTTCAAAAGGTCGGTTTTCAAGCGGTTTGAAAAAGGTAATATGATACCTTTGTTGCAACGCTTTGATTTTTATTGATATTTTTGTGAAGATTTTTGTTGACGGACGGACGGGGCTCCGTTATCTTGTTTCCCAGTTTTCAACATGTAACAAAAGGGAATAACGATGAAGACTTTATCCGTTAAACCGGCGGACATCCAAAAGAAGTGGTATCTGATTGATGCCGACGGATTGGTGCTCGGCCGTTTAGCCAGCCTTGTCGCGAAAATTCTGCGCGGCAAAAACAAACCGTCTTTCACGCCGAACATGGATTGCGGCGACTACGTCGTGATCGTCAACGCCGAAAAGGTCGCTCTGACGGGCAAGAAGCTGGAAGACAAGATCTATTACCGCCACACGGGCCATCCGGGCGGAATCAAAGGGATCAGC
>DGGW01000030.1 GCA_002393065.1 Alphaproteobacteria bacterium UBA3864
TTGGACGCGACGATGAACAGCGTCGTTTCCGGATTCAGATTTTTCAGCGTTTCCTCCATGTGCGTTCCGTCAACGTTGGAAACGAAGTGCGGACGCAGTTTCGGGCTTTGATAATGTTTCAAAGCTTCGGTGACCATGACGGGGCCCAAATCGGAACCGCCGATGCCGATGTTGACGAAATCGGTGACGGGCTTACCGGTCGCGCCTTTCCATTCGCCGGAACGGACGGCTTCGGTGAAGGCGCGCATTTTGCTCAACACTTCGCGAATCTGCGGCATGACGTCTTTGCCGTCGACATAGACGGGACGGTCGGAACGGTTGCGCAGCGCGGTGTGCAGGACGGCGCGGCCTTCGGTGTTGTTGATCTTTTCGCCGGAAAACATTTTATCGCGCATCTGTTCGACGCCGGCTTCCTTGGCCAGTTCGATCAGGTCGTGCATCGTATCCTGATCGATTCTGTTTTTCGAATAGTCGAGCAACAGTTTGTTGTCCAGAACGGAAAACTTCTCAAAACGGTTGGGATCGGCGTCGAACATGGCGCGCATTTCCTTGCCGCGGACGGTCGCATAGTCCTTTGAAAGTTTTTTCCAGGCGGATAAATCGGTCAAATTCATGGTTCAAAGCTCCTTGATAATTGAAATTTGTTTTACAGATTAGCAGGTTTTCCGACAACGACAAAGAACAAACTTGCGGGGTCGAGCAGTCGGGCGGCGACGCGGCGCGCCGTGTCGAGATCGACGGCGTTCATCAGGGCGTTCCGGTTCTTCAGATAATCGATTCCTTCGCCGTTGTAGCGGATGCCCGCCAAAAAAGACGCCAATCGCGACGACGATGAAAAAGACAGCGGGAACGAACCGGTCAGATAGGTCTTCGCGTCCTTTATCTCTTTGGCCGTCGGGCCGTTTTGCGCCATCTTCAGCCATTCCGTTTTGACAATGTCGAGCGCGCGGGAAATCTTGGCGTTGTCCGACGCCGCCGTTCCGATGAACATCGGCGAAAACCTGAACGGGACGAACGATGTGCGGATGCTGTACGCAAAACCGTTTTTTTCGCGCACTTCGTTGAACAGGCGGGAAGCGAATCCGCCGCCGCCGAACGCATAGTTGACCAGCAGGGCGGCGTAGAAATCCGGATCGCCGCGGGGGATTCCTTTATGGCCGAAAACGGCGGCGCTTTGCGGCGCGTCCAGCGTCAGTACGTCCGTTCCCGCCTTTAATTGCGGTTCGAACGGTTCGATTTCGGGCAGGTCCGCGCGTTCCGGCAAATCATCGAACGTGCGTTCAAGCAAAGGTTTGAGTTCGTCGGCGGAAATGTTGCCGACAACGGCCAGAATCAGGTTGTCGCGGGCGAAACGGCCGCGGACAAGCGACCTCATGTTCGTCCGCGTTACGGCGCGCAAGCCTTTCTTTGACGGCGTTATCCGCGCGTAAGGATGATCGCGGAACGTCAATTTCAAAAACCGTTCGTAAGCGACGGCGTTCGGGTCGCCTTTCCGGGCGTCGATCTCCGTTTCCATTTGCCGTTTGACGCGACGGAGCGCGGGCATATCGAAACGAGGCTTCGTTAAAGCGAGCTTTAGCAGCCGGAACGCTTCTTCGCGATGGGGGCGGAGCGTCGCCATGTCCGCGGCGATGTAATCGGCGCCGCTTGAAAAATCGAGAGAGATGGCTTTTTCCGCCAAGATCTGTTTAAATTCGGCGGCTTTGATCCGTCCGGCCCCTTCGCCGAGCAGGGCGACCGTCAGCGGCGTCAACCCGCGCAATCGGGCGGGATCGGAAGCGGCACCGCCTTTGAATAAGGCCGTCAGCGCAATGACCGGTGCGGATTTTTCTTCGATCAGCCAGGCCGTCAGACCGCTTTTCGTTTTGACTTCCCGAACGTCGGGCGTGTGGAACGGGACGGGTTTGACGGCGGGCAGGGGCAACGGCGGCGGGACGCGGCGCACGGGATTGCCATCGTCGGCAAAAGCGGAAAAGGCGGAGAACAGAACAAACAAAAAAGACAGCGATTTCATTGTTTTTTCTCCGGTGTCAGAAACGTTGTAACGAACGGGGAGGACATCAGCTTTTTCCAAGCGGCGCGCACGTCTTCGAGAGTGACGGCGGCGATTTTTTCGGGCCATTGCTCCAATACGGACGCGTCAAGTCCCAGAACGGCGGCTTTCCCCAAAACGTTTGCGGTCGTTTGCGGATCGTCCGTCAAAAATTCCATGCCCGAAACAAGACGTTTTTTCGCTTTTTCGACGTCTTTGCGGCGAATGGAAAAGCCTTTGTCGAAAACGGCTTCGATATCGGTCAGGTCCGTCCCGTCCGCCGCCGCCGCGAACAGGGTGAACGATCCTTTGTCCAGCGCGAAACCGTTGTAATAAGCGGAAACGGCGGTCGCTTTCTTCGTTTCCGTCAGTTTCGCGTGCATCGGTCCCGACGGTTCCGCGTCCAGTACTTCCGCCAGAACGGCGTAGGCGTACGGGTTTCCGTCGCCCGTGTACGACGGCGCCGGAAATGTGCGGGAAACGGTGCGCACATGCGCCAAAGGATGGGAAAATTCGATTTTCGTTTTGGCGGGAACGGATATCGGGAACTGCCGTTTTGCGACGGCTTTCCGCGACGGAGGAATGCGGCCGTAATATTTTTCCGCCAACGGTTTGAGCTCGTCGGCGTCGATATCGCCCGCGACGACCAGAATCGCGTTGTCGGGCGTATAGTGTTTTTTGTAGAAAGCGCGGATGTCGGCGGGTGTCAGCGTCGGCAATTCCTGTCTGAATCCGATGACCGGACGGCCGTACGGGTGTTCGCCCCATAAAGCGGCGTTGCGTTTTTCCGCCAGCAGAGCGGAAGGGTTGTTTTCCGTGCGCATCAGGCGTTCTTCCCTGACGACTTCCAGTTCGGGGGCGAAATCGCGTTCGTCGAAACGCAGATTCTTCATCCGGTCGGATTCCAAAAACATGACGAGTTCGAGCCGGTCGCGCGCGATGTTCTGATAATACGCCGTATAGTCGTACGACGTGAACGCGTTTTCTTCGCCGC
Source organism: Alphaproteobacteria bacterium UBA3864 (assembly GCA_002393065.1). Lineage (GTDB taxonomy): Bacteria > Pseudomonadota > Alphaproteobacteria > CAAGCB01 > CAG-977 > UBA2903. Next base: position 3,027 of record DGGW01000030.1, read on the forward strand.
CGTTGCGGGCGACGATTTTTGAAAATTCGCCGTCGGGAACGGTTTTCGTTCCCTTGAACATCATATGTTCCAATAAATGGGCGACGCCCGATTTTCCGGCGGGATCGTCGATGCTGCCCGTTTTATACCAAATCATGTGCGTAACGACGGGCGCGCGACGGTTTTCGACAACGATGACTTTCATGCCGTTCGACAGGGTGAAAGTCCGTTCGTTGAACAGATCGGCACGGGCGGGAAAAGCCGTCAATAAAACAAGAAAAAGCAAACGAAACATCAGAAGGTCGGCTCCGGCGCGTCGGTATCGGCAAGGGGATCGGGCGTGTTTGAACGAACGTCGGTCGGTTCGGCGGCTTCGTCGGCGGCGAGCTCGGGCGAATCAAAAGTCCCTTCGGCCGCCGGTTCGGGCGTGTTTGAAACATCGGACGGTTCGGCATCGTTCGGAACGGGGGGCGGCAGGGCTTTTTCACCGGTCGCTTCGTCCTTTTTCGGTTCTTCGGCGGGCTTTTGCGCCGGCACGGGGGCGCGCAGGAAAAAGTCCGGCGGCAACATCAGTTTTTTTTGCGCGGCGGCCGTCGAAGAATCGGGACCGCGGCTTTCCCAGTCCGTATAATCCGATCCGCAGGCGCTCAACGAAACGGCGGCAAGCGCGGCAAGCAAAAATCCGGTCATGATGAAATCTCCTTTGATGTTTCGGGCGGGGTGAAGAACAGGCTTTTTATCAGAATGAGGCCCGCGCCCGTGCAAATGGCGGAATCGGCGACGTTGAACGCCGGCCAATGATACCTTCCCCAGTAAAAATCCAAAAAGTCGATGACGGCGCCGTAATGCGCGCGATCGACGACGTTGCCGAGCGCTCCGCCCAGAATCAATCCGAACGACAGTCGGATGAACGGGTCTTTTTCCGCTTTCATCCACCGAAAAACGACGGCGCAGATCGCCAAAGAAACCGCGATCAGAATCCACGGCGTCAACGGGCCGTCCGAATGGAACATCGAAAAGCTGACGCCCTTGTTCCATGCCAGAACGTAGTTGAAAAAGCTTGTCAGTTCGACCGAAAGCTTCGGCTTTCCGTCAAAGAAGGCAAGCGTCGCCTGTTTCGACGCCTGATCGGCGGCCAGAACGACAGCGGCGGCAAGCAGGGCTTTTTTCATGCGAGAATCCTTTTTATCGTTTCGGTGTCTTCGGCGATTTGGTTTTTTAACGCCCGCAGGTCGTCGAATTTCCGTTCGGGACGAACGAACCGGATGAGTTTGACACGCAATCGCCGCCCGTACAAGTCCCCCGAATAATCCAAAATATGCGCTTCGAGCAAAACGTCCGTTCCGCCGACGGTCGGCCGCGTCCCGATGTTGACCAGAGCCGGTCTGTCTTTCCCGTCCAGAACGACCAGCCCCGCGTAAACGCCGAGCTTCGGAACGACCACGTCCGACGGTTCGATGTTGATTGTCGGATAGCCGATCGTGCGGCCGCGCTTGAAACCGTGGACGACGCGGCCTTCGATTTCGAACGGCCGGCCGATCAGGGCGGCGGCGCGGTCGACCGACCCGTCCGCAATGAAGGCTCTGATGCGCGACGACGATATCGTTTCGCCTGTCGCATCGCGGACTTTGGCAACGGCGGTCAGCGGCAGTTCCGGATGATTCTTTCGCAAAAAATCGACGGATCCCGCGCGGTTGCGACCGAAACCGAAATCGTCCCCGACGACCAGATGCGCGGCGTGCAGGCCGTTGATCAAAACAGCACCGACGAAATCTTCGGCGCTCATCGCCGCCAGAGCTTTGTTGAACGGCAAAACAAAAAACGCGTCAATGGGCAACGCCGTGATGGCGCGGACTTTGGCGCGCACGGGTGTCAGCCGGAAGGAACGGACGGCGGCGCGGAAATACGTTTCCGGATGCGGTTCGAACGTCATCAACACGACAGGGAGGTTCATCTTTTCAGCGATTTCCGCGGCTTTCGCGACGACGGCGCGGTGGCCGGCGTGGAAACCGTCAAAATTCCCGATGGCGACGACGGCGTTTTGAAACGCCGGAGGCACGCTTTTCCAGGAATGAAAAAATCGCATTTGTTTTCCGTTCCTCTTCCGTTTATACTGCGCTCAATATAATTGATTTGTGCGGAGGATGCAAAATGTCTTTTCAATTGCCTTTGGTTTTGGGCCATCGCGGCGCGCGCGCGGTCAGAACGGAAAACACGATTGAAGCGTTCGATTACGCCTGTCAAAACGGAATCCTCTGGGTCGAAGGCGACATCGTTCTGACCAAAGACGGGGAAGCCGTCGTTTTCCATGACGATACGCTGGACCGCATGGCGGAAAACGCGACGGGACGCATCGACGGATACACGCTTGCGGAACTGGAAACCGTTACGCTCAAAGGCGGCGGAAAGATACCGACCTTTGCCGCCGTGCTGGACGTTTTGAAAAAGTACGACGCCTGCATGAACGTCGAAATTAAACCGTCGAGCCCCGAACTCGGCCCCGCCACGGCCGAAAAAGCGTGGGATGTCGTCAGGGCTGCGGGGCTGGACGACCCCGACAGGATCTATTTTTCCAGCTTTACGTGGAACAGCTTGGACCGGCTGAAGGAAATCGCGCCCGAAATGCGTCGCGGCGTTCTGGTCGAAGAGGAATCGGGCGATTGGCGCGCGGCGGCCGAACGGGTTGACGCGTATTCGATCAATTACGATCAGGATCTGCTGACGCCGGAGCTGATCAAAGAAATTCGCGCGCGCTACCGGCTGATGATCTGGACGGTCAACGATCCTGCGCGGGCGAAAGCTTTTCGCGAACAGGGGGCGGACAGCTTTTTCTGCGACGACCCCGTCGCGATGACGAAAGCGTTGAACGGATGAAAAAAAAGCGGCTTGGAAACAAGCCGCTTTTCCGTTGAAGGTGGTGTCTTACGATTTTCCGCGTCCGCGGCCTTTGCCCCGTCCGCCGGGGCCGCGGCCGAAACCTTTGCGACGGTATCCTTTTTTATAAGACTTTTTACCGGAATCATCGTCGCTGACAGCCTGATCCGTTTGAGTGTCCGTTCCGTTTTCGGATGTTGTCGCGGTCTTGTCTTGTCCGTTCCGGTTGCGGCGGCGGTGGCGGTGACGACGGCGCGGCGGCGGAGGCGTGTCATCGTCATCGACGGATTG
>DGGW01000021.1:0-30394 GCA_002393065.1 Alphaproteobacteria bacterium UBA3864
CGAACAACAAACCGGACGTGTTCGGAAAAAGAAGCGCGTCAAACGTGCCGACAGAACCGCTGAACAGCCGGAACTTCCGCCTGACGCCGAACGACAGGGAAACAATACTCAACGCCCGCGACGAAATCGCCGCTTGTATGACTTCCCCGTTAGCCTATCCCCGCATCGACATCGAAGCCGCGTGGCGCAAAGTCTATAACCTGACCGTCGAACGCAAACAACCCCGACAAACAAAAGAAAAAGAGAGGGAAATCGAACGATGACGGTTTTTAATTCGAAAAGACACTACGTTTTTTTATCACAATACACCTTCTGCTAATTTGATATTTTCAATCTATAAAAAATGACTTAAATTTGTTATTATTATATCAAGAAGCGTTAATTCCCATTGTTTCAAAAAAATGAAAGGATAAGAATGAGCTACTATACAGAACGCCATGGAATGGGGTCTTCTATAGAAAAAACGTATAAAATCACGCCGGATCGTTATGCTCTTCTTTTAAACTGCTGTAAAACGTATCTGAACCATATCGCTTGGAAATTTCCTGAAAATTGTCCGGATGGAAAAGGAATTTGCGGAATTGATTTTGATAACCTTAGAACGACTTTAAAATACGAAATTCCTAACTTGTATTTTAACGAAAGAAATATCCTTGACCTTCCTACGGAAGATAATGAAACCGTTTTTTTTGCCATATTTGATTTAATTGAATTTATTTTCTCAAATTGGAAGGATTTTTCTGACATGAAATTTCATTCTTATTACAATCATTCTGATTTTCATTTTTCAGAAATGAGAGATGGTGTTTCAATTTTTATTAATGATATAAACGGCACCTTTCAAAAAACAGGTTTATTATATCATCTAACCGAAGATGGCATCGTCGAACGCATCATAGATAATTCGGTTTTGAATGCAGAAACAGAAGAACTTGTTTCACAGATACACGAAGAAGGCTTACAAAATCTGTTAAATAAAGCAATAGCTCTTTATAAAATGCCAGATCCATCGGCTCGTCAGGCTTCAGTTGAAAAAATTTGGGACGCTTTTGAACGGCTAAAAACATATTACGATCCCAATAAGAGAAAATCCGCAGAACAAATCGTCAACGATATGGCAAAAGGAAATTCCCATTTCAAGGATTTGTTTAACAAAGAATTTAACGAGTTAACAGATATTGGAAACGAATATTGCATTCGTCATCATGAGATAGGAAAAATTGATATATCAGAGGCTGAGCATTACGACTATCTGTTTAACAGATGCTTATCACTGATAGCAACCGCATTGCGTTGTATAATAAAATAATTTTATATTTTTCTTTTACTAATATTCCATCTCCTTTTTAAAACAAGAGTTTGTTTCTATATTACATATTTTCGTAACATATCCTGTTTTAAATTCTAAATTAACTCCACACACCACATAATTTTTATATCTTGTAAAATCCGCCATTTCCGCCGAGATCCACGGAGTACATATCGTATTATATTCACGACCACTTTGCCAGTAATGGCCATTCATAATTCTAGCTACTTCGTCAAAAGACATTCCCGCATAAATATAGCTTTCCATCTTCTTTTTGATTTGTTTTCTTTCATCTTTTGCAGATTCGACAAAATCTTCTATCGTTTTTATTTGTTTCGTATAACCTTTATTTTCATCTATGATTTTATTTAGTTTTTTTATTTTATTTTCTAAAATTTGTTTTTCCTCATTTGCTTGCTTTAAATCCGTCTGAACTTTTTGTGTTTCCGTTTTTATTCGTTTCATTTCTTTTTCATATTGCCCTTTCAGACCTGATAAGGATTCCGCCTTTTCCATCAGTTGTCGAGATACGCTTATCGTCGTTGAACAGTCATTTACTTTAGGATCAAAAAATACCAACTCAACCGTCATAGGAATTTGAACCGAAAACGGATATGCTTTTTTGATATAGGAAACATTCTTTTCTATCGCGGCTGCGCAAACATTTTCCCGTTTCTCTTGCTCGTTTCCTTTTTGATTACTTCTAAATAAAATTTTGTCACCATTGTTGAATCTTAAAGAACCTTTGCCCGAGCGAACGTCATTTACCCAAGAGGGTGCGGTCTCGGAATAAATTAAATCCTGCGAACAGGAAGATAAAACAAACGAGCCAAAAATAAGCAAAAATCGTTTCAGCATAACCGTTATCCTTAATTGTTTCCGCTTCAGAATAAAGGGCTCTATCCTTTTTATCAAGCTGAAAGATTTTTTCGCCTCACCTCTAATCAACGCTGTAATCTTTTCCGCATAACATATTTCTACCGTGATATCTTCCATTCCACCATCGGATGGGAGCGAATACGGTCGAGAATGTCCGGATCGGAAAACAGTTTCTCGGGTGAGTAGCGTTTGTTTGTGAAATCGCTTAAGAACGCTTGTTCTTCATCGGTCAGTATCAGCAAATCCGACAGGTATTCTTTGACGGTTTGTTTCATCTGCGGCAAATCGACGAACTCTTTGCGATGAATGACCGGTAGCAACATCGTCTTGATTTCATACGGCCTTAACGCGTCAATGCCCGATAAATCAAACGCTTCTGAGGCTTGATTGTTCAACGCCCGATAAAAAACGATACATTTTTTCAGCAGTTCTTTTTCATCGTCAAAAAACACGCCTTGCTTAATCATATTGTGAATATCGTATAAGTCGCGCGGAGCCGTTCGGGACAACAGAGCGACGATTTTGCTTGCGAACAATTCGATCTTCGCCAACCGGCAAACTTCGACCGTTTGCCCCGAAACATCGGCTTTGACCCGTTCTGTCGGCAAGATATGCGCCCGCAAAGAATAGTTGATCTCCACCTTGATATTGTCTTTGACGCCGCCGCAGTTCGTATAAGTGAACACGAAAGAATCCAGAGCGTGGGGAAACTTCGATTTCGGGCTTAAATCGTAGCCGTTCGCATTCATATATTTTTGCAACGTCGTTTTAAGGTTTTCGCGAACTTTCAGCATTTCTTCACGTCCGATGTTTTGCGTAAAGTCCAAGTCAATATCGACCGACAGACGCGGCAAATCGAAAATCGTCAGATTGATTGCCGTGCCGCCCTTTAACGCCAGACAGTCTTTCGTCAGCGCGTCGGCGTTCAGAAACGTTAAAATCTCCGTCAGCCGGAATACTTTTTCCAACGTGTCGCGGTTAAAATTCAGTTCTTCGGCTTTTTGCCCGATAAAGGCTTTATCCAACATTCTTTCTATTCCTTAACGTAGAGATTCCAACACTTGTTCAACACCGTTCCTTTTTCCAGATAACGGCGGGACGCGACTTCTTTGCGGCAAAAGTTAAAGAATCCGCCCGACAGCTTTAAGTCCGATTGACGCTTTTCCAATAAATATCCCGCCTTTTGATACAAAAACGCTTTTCCGTATAAAGGCAGATATCGCAGCAGTTTGTCTTCGTCCAACGACGGAATCGTATCCAGACAGGCTTCCAGCTCCTCCAAACCGCAGACTTTTTCAAAAGCGTCGATACAATCCAGAACGGAACGTTCCAAATCCGTCACGCGCACGCCGTTTCGTTCCGAAACGCCTTCGGAAATGCCGGAAAAGATTTGACGATACGCAACGCCGTCAAACTCGAACGGCTTGACTTTGCTTTGACTGATGAACGTCATATCGTAAAAGACCTGATTGGCGTATCCGTAAAACTCCAAAGCCGCGTGATGGGAAACGCAGGCGGTCGGGGAAACGCGGGACGCGATTTCAAACTTGTTCACGGTCGGCTGATGCGTTTCCAGACTGACGGGAACGTATAAATCTTTGCGGACTCGACGGATCAATCCCTGCTTCAAAGCGTCGTCCAAATACTTGGAGGCGTTCTCGCACCAAAGGGCTTCGGCTTGTTTTCTGCCGAAGCACCCTAACGCCAAAAGTTTTTTATAAGAGTCCAACCTCATTTTAATTTTTCCTCGATATATGTATTTTTATAGCATAAATCAAGTTCTTTTTGAAATGGTTTTTACTCATATCACTATCAATTCCGCGATTCTTTCACTGACGGCATCAGCGGCTTGGATAAGCGATTTATCCGTCAAATGCGTGTATCTGTTCGTAATCGTATGTAATTTATGTCCCAACAGTCCCGCTATGATCGCATCGGAATATCCCAAAGCCGCCGCCATAGAAGCAAAACTGTGCCGCAAGGCGTGAGCGCAAAGATTTTCCAGTCCCGGATACTTTTTGATCGTTCTCTTAAAGATGTTTTTCGCGACGTCAGCCGTTTTTGCCGCTCTGGGAATAATCAAATCATCTGCGCTTGCGGGATCGGACTGTTGCTTCATCTCCAGTAAAAGCCGTTTGACGGCACTGCCGAAAGGTCGGTTTTGGGCTCCCGTTTTCGTATCGGGGAATCGGAACACTTGCGATTCAAAGTCGATGTATTTCCATTTCAGCGTCATAATTTCGTTACACCGGCAACCAGTCATCGCCAACAGCCTGACGGAATTTAAAGCGAACTTATCAATATAATTGCTCTGTCGTAAAGCGTCTCCCAACCGTTTCAAGCCGTTCTCGTCCAGAAAGATTTCCCGTTTGTTGTTCGGTAATTTTTTGATTCTGTGGCACGGATTATGTTCCATCAAGCCGTTGTCAATGGCGTACTCAAACATATCGCTTAAAACGCACAGGCAGTTGTTTGCCGTTGCAATGAATTTATGATCTTCACGTTTGAAACGTTCTTTAACATATGATCCGGAAAGCAGGTCGTCATACAGCCTTTGAATATCGCCTCGCAAAACTTCTTTGACGATCATCTTGCCGATAGAGGGCTTGATGTGATTGCGGATATGGTTTTCGTAATCTGTGCGCGTATTCGGTTTAATGCGGATTTTCCTTTTTTCATAGAAAGCGTCCGCCAGTTCCGCAACCGTCAAAGCCTTTCTTTTTTCAATTCTGTCATTTTGGGGATCTTTCCCTTGAACAACAAGGGCGAGAATCTGTTTTGCTTCTTCCCGCGCTTGCGTCGGTGTGATTTGAGATGTTTTCGCAATCGTCATCTTCTTTTGCTTTCCGTAAGCGTTGCGGTACATCACGATATAACTGGCGGAATCTTTTCGGACGCGAACGCCGAAGCCTTTGAGGGAATCGTCAAAATAAGTTTTTTCCGCACCGTCAAAACGCAGATCGTTTATGAAAGATTTGTTGATATTCATCGTTTCTTCTCCTTTATCTGGGTAACACACGGGTAACAAAGTGGAGAAAAAATCCGTTCAAAACAGAAAATGTCCGCACTTGGCTTCCAAAGGCAGAAAATCGGATTTATTAAAGAATATCAATATGTTGAAGACAACAAGAAGGGAAAACAAACGAAACCGAGTAAAATCCTTGCCCATATAATCAGAAACCGTATAAGACCAAACGGCTCGGCTTATTCAGCACACAGCCTTATTCGCCGACATCCGCCCCGAAGGCGAAATATCGGCATAGTTATTTTAAAGTCGCCTGCAAACGACCGGTCTATAAGGGTTTCTGACGCCCTGAACCCGTTTTCGCGGATCCGTTGTTAACGTATCAAAAAAGCACGCCTTTTTCAAGAAGCGTTTTGTTTTCACCCCGAAACCGTTTGACTTCCGCGCCGTTCCGTCCGATTATTCCCCCGTCCCCTTTCGTCAGGAGTTCCTTATGGTCAAAAAAATCAGAGTCGGCTTTATATCGCTCGGATGTTCGAAAAACACCATCGACACGGAAATGATGCTGGCCCACGTCAAAAAAGCCGGCATGCTCATCACGCCGGATGCGAAAAAAGCCGACGTCGTCGTCATCAACACCTGCGGCTTCATCCGCGACGCCAAGCAGGAATCCATCGACGCGATCGCCGAAGCCGCCGCCCTGCGCAAGGACGGGAAACTCAAAAAGCTGATCGTCACGGGGTGTCTGGCCGAACGCGCCAAAGAACGACTGGCGGCGGAGCATCCGGAAATCGACGTCGTCGCCGGCATCGGCGAGATCCACAACATCGCGAAGCTGATCGTTAAAGCCTTCGAACAACCGAAGCTGTGCGCCTTTTCCGATTACGAACAAACGCCCCTCGGCGGCGAACGGATTTTGACGAACGCCCCGCACTTCGCGTTCATGCGCATTTCCGAAGGCTGCAACAGCCGCTGTTCCTATTGCGCCATTCCCGCCATCCGCGGAAAGTACCGCTCCCGCCCGATGGAAGAACTGGTCGAAGAAGCCCGCTTTTTGGAATCGCAGGGCGTAAAGGAATTGAACATCATCGCCGAAGACACGTCTTGTTACGGTGTCGACCTGTACGGCCGGCTCGCCCTGCCCGACCTGTTGCGGAAACTGTCGGCGGAAACGGAGATCCCGTGGTTCAGGATCTTTTACTGCTATCCGGAAAAAATCACGGACGACCTTGTCGCCGAGATCCGCGACAACCCGCGCGTCATGCACTATCTGGACATGCCCGTCCAGCATATCAACGACGACGTTTTGAAGCGCATGAACCGCCGCGGCGGGCGCGCGCTCATCGAAAGCGTCATCGCGAAACTGCGCCGCGAAATTCCGGACATGGTGATCCGTTCGACCGGCATCGTCGGCTTCCCCGGCGAAACGGAGGAGCAGTTCAACGAATTTTTAGACTTCATCGCGGACGGCGCGTTCGACCGCTTCGGCGCGTTCGCCTATTCGCGCGAAGAAAACACCCCCGCCGCCGAAATGCCCGACCAGATCGACGAAGACGTGAAACTCGACCGCTACGAAGCCCTGATGGGCGCGCAGGCGGACGTCAGTTTCGCGGCTCAACAAAAATGCATCGGGAAAACGTACGACGTTCTGGTCGAAGGCTTCGACGACGAACAAGGGCTTTACGCCGGACGCAATTACGCGAACGGGCCGGACGTGGACGGGATGATTTTCTTTTCCGCCGGTAAAGAGCTGACGTCCGGCGATTTCGTCCGCGTCACGATCGACGAAGCCGACGATTACGACCTGTACGGCACAGCGGACGTTTAAGCCGACACTTCCGTTTGAACGGCGGCGGGACGGATATCGATCGCCTTGACCGGACACACGGCGACGCACGCCCCGCACCCGATACAGGACAAAGGATCGACCGTCACGAAATGGTCGCCGCCCTCCTCGCGGAACAGAATGGCGCCCCGCGGACATTCGGACAGACACATCCCGCATCCGACGCACTTGTCCTTGTCAAAGCTTGCCAACCCGATGCGCCGCCTTTGCTTTTCCGCCAAAGACAGCGGCGTCAGCGCCCCCGTCGGACAAATGTTACTGCACGCCGCGCACGAATACAGACACTTGTTTTCACCGTATTCCAGATGAACGGTCGCGTATCCGCTCCCCCTCGGGCGCAGGACGCCGCCCTTGCACGCGGACACGCACGCTAAACAATTCGTGCACTTCGCTGCGAAGTCGTCGACGCTCAACGCGCCGGGCGGACAGACGGGCGTCTTTTCGCCATCTTTCGCTTTTTCGGACAGAACCGGCGCCAAAGCAGCCCCCGCCGCGACGCCGGCCGCCGCCGCCAACCCGCCCGTCAGAAACCCGCGCCGCGACAGATCGACGCCGACTCTTTGTCGATCTTTGCCGACCGCTACGGCGTTCATCGGACACACGGCGACGCAATTCAGACAGCGCACGCACCGTTCGTTGTCGAGCGTCCCGTTTTTCGGATCGGCGCATCCGCACGGACACACCGAAGCGCACTTGCCGCACTTCACGCATTTATCGGAAAAGCGCAATTTGAACGGGCCGACTTTCGCGCACATCCCCAAAACGGCGCCAACGGGACAGAGCGTTGTGCAAAAGAAACGCTTTTTCCAAAGGGCCAAAATCGTGATCACGGAAAAGACGATACCGCCGGCATAAAAGGCCTGATTTTTGAAAAAAGCAACGACACGCCCGAAATTCGAATACGGGTCGAGCCAACCCGCCGCGCCCGCGGCGCCCGAAAAGAACAGAGCGAACACGACGCCCGCAATCAGATAACGCGTCTTCGCGCGGTCGGCGTCGGGCTTTGCCTTGCGGCGCGAAAAAAAGCCGATGACGTCCTGCAAAATCCCGAACGGGCAAACGACGGAACAGTAAAACCGCCCGAACAGAAACGCCGACAGCAAAACGACGGCGGCGACGCCCCACGCTTTCCGGTCAAGGGCGGGAAAGAATTGGATTTTCAGCACGGGGGCAAAAAAACTCACGCCCGAAAACGCAACGACAACGGCCGAAAAGAACAGAGCCGCCGCACACACGCGCAGAACGTGCAGAACCTTTTTCCCCTTATTCGGCGACATCGGCTTTTCCCTTCAGCGTCAGAATTGAAATCTCGTTGTTCGTTCCGATTCTCGCCGCAAAGCCGCCCCACATCCCCGTCCCCTGCGACAAATTCATAAATCGGCCGTCCTTTTGATAAAAGCCCTTGTCGTATCCCGCGTTCGACCGACGCACAAGCACGGAAACGGGGAACAGATGCCCGCCGTGCGTGTGTCCGGAAAGCGTCAGCAACACGCCGTCGGCGCGGTCGAAAACTTCGGGATAGTGCGCCAGCAGGATTTTCGGCGCGCCTTCCGGAACGGCCGCGAAAGCCGAGCGAACGGCCTGAGCGGACACGGCGCGCCCGTGTATCGCTTCGACGCCGCCCAGATAAGCTTTGCCGTCGGCGATCGGAACGGAACGGTTGTTCAGCACCGTCATTCCCAGACGTTTGAACGCCTCGTCCCACTGTTGCTTGCCGTAATAAAACTCGTGATTGCCGGAAATGACGTACACGGGGGCGGCCAGGTCTTTCAAAACAGCCAGCTCTTTTTCCAGCGCCGCCGGCTTGCCGTCGATCAGGTCGCCCGAAATCACGACGATGTCGGGCCGTTCGGCGTTCGTTTTTTCGACCACGCCTTTCAGCCACTTTCCGGTGAAGCCCGAACCGATGTGCAGGTCGGATAAATGCGCGATTTTCAGAGGCTTCGCGTCAACCGGCCATTGATCGGCCGTGATGTCGATCCGGTTCACGTCGGGTTGCGCCATCGCCTTCATATACGCGTAGCAGGACAGAACGACCCCCGTTCCCAGCAACAGATACGGCAAAAAATCGGACGATCTGCGCAGCAGGCGGGCGACATCCCAAACAAGCGTCGCGAACAGCAAAAACCACGCCAACAGCCCGCAAACGGATAAAACGGCGTGGGAAAAGCGGTTCATCCACCCGTGGTTCTGAAGCCAGAACTCAATCGGCCAGCTCATCACGCCCAGGCTCAACGCCAACATCAGCAGAACGCGCGTCTCGCCGTTCGCCGGAAAAGGCTTAACGAAGCGAAATCCCGTATACCCGAGCGTCAGCGCCCAATAAAGCGTAAAAAACACGGCCCACATCGTTTTCTATCCTTTCGCCCCGTTCGTTTGGAAAAAAGTACACCTTCGAGTTTACTCAAAGTCAAATGTTTTCTTGCCCGCCGGACAAAAAAGCGGTACCGTATCGGCAGTTCACAAAGATGAAAGGATTTTTCCATGCCTTTTTACACGATTGCCCAAGCCGCCGAAAAGTTCGGCCTGACGGCGCACACGCTCCGCTATTACGACAAGGAAGGCTTATTGCCCTTCGTACAGCGTTCGTCGGGCGGGATACGGCTGTTTTCGGACGGCGATCTGCAATGGCTGGCGTTGCTGACGTGTCTGAAAAATACGGGGATGCCGTTGAAAGATATCCGCCGCTTTATCGAATGGATCAAACAGGGCGACGAATCGATCCCGCAGCGTTATGAAATGTTTTTAGAGCAGAAAAAGCGTCTGCAAAGCGAAATCGAAACGATGCAACTGTATATGAAACGGATCGATTTCAAGCTGTGGTTTTACGGTGAAGCGATGAAAAAAGGCTCTCTTGCCGCTTTGGAACAGGACAACGCTTTCCGAAAAGAACGGGATAAACGAATGAAGGAACTTGAACAACGCCCCGTTTCGCCCGTTTGCGTCAAACAGAAATAAAAAAAGCGGCTCCCGCGAGCCGCTTTATCTTTATCCTTATTTAAACTCCGCCAAAGGCAACTTCGACACATGACGGACGGAGGCCGTGTATTCGCGGACGATTCCCTTTTGCGGATTGTCGCCGGCGGGTTCGCTGTATTCGGCGACCAGAACGGAATCCGTTTTGGCCAGCAACGGCGCGACGTCGGGATGAATATAATCCAAAACGATCATCTGATCGGCGGTCCTGTAAAACAACGCGTGATTTTCACCGTTGAACAAGATCTGCGGTTTGTCGGGACTTCCGGCGCGGGCTTTCAGACAGAACAGCAGTTCGTCGTCGGCATTGGCCAGAATGTCGTAGTATGCTTCCGTTTCGACTTCGGTATTCATCGTTATTTCTCCGCTTTATTTATCCGCCGGTTTTAGTGACGGACGCCGTAGCAACCCTTGTTTTAACGTTAAATTTGCAGGTATAAGAAAGCTTTGTCCGACCTTCGTTCGGCAAAACCAGCTGAGCCCTGTCGCCCATCAGAGTGATCATATCATGCAAAACATCGACGGAATAAGACGTGAATTTATAGTCTTTAGCGCCGACGGTCCATTCGAAACGGCCTTGGATTTCACCGGAAACGACCTTTTCGCAAATGTCCTGCGCCTCTTCCTCATGTTCGGCGTAATACTGGCTCTTTTTCACATTGAGCTTCCGGCATTCTTCCTCGCTGGAACAGGCTTTCGACGTCATCATGCTCCGTTCCATCGCTTCGGCGTCCCTTCTGCGGCGGATTTCCTCACGCCGTTTCAGGGCGTCGGCTTCCAACCGGATTCCCAAACCGACGAAAGAGGATTGAACGGAAAACAGATAACCGGCGATAACAGTCCCGCACAGGACGATCTGCATGACGGAAAGAGCCAGTTTCTTGTATTTGAAAACGAAATAGCCGCCGCTTCCCAAACCGGCAAGGATGAGGACCAGCACCGCTTTCGCGAACATTCCGCCGGAAGTAACGCCGCAAAACATGATAAAAGCAATAAGGGAAAAGAAAATCAGCAAAGAAACGACGATGACTTTATGATTCGTCAATTTTATGATTTTGTCGATTCCGCCCCGATATACGGCGAACGCGACGCCCCCGAAAAACAACGTCGCCAAAATGATTTGCGCGAAGACATGATCGGCGACCCCGAGGTAATGGAAAACCAGCAGGAAAACGATAACGGCGGCAAAAACGGCGCCATAACAAGCCATCAGACGGACAAACGCGTCATGATTGTCCAAAGCCAGCTTTCGCAAATCGAAACACAGGAAAGAATCGATATCCTCATCTTCCATATGGAAAAAGTGTTTGATTTTATCCTTCCACGGAAAAGCCTCAACGCTTTTGGTATCGTCTTTCCTTTGCTTTCTGCCTTTCGGCTTCTGATCTTGCATTTCAAAATCCTCACGGGTAACTGCGGATAGCCGCAAATCGGCTTAAGATACCCGTTTCCTTAAAAATAATCAACCGTTTTTCAACAAGCGTCGTTTTTCGCGATCCCATTCGCGTTTTTTTATGTCTTCGCGGCGGTCGACGTTCGTTTTTCCGACGCCAAGCCCCAACTTCACTTTGGCCAGCCCGCGGTCGTTGAAGTAAAGTTCCAGCGGAACGATCGTATAGCCTTTTCGGGCAACGGCGCCGCGCAATTTCGACACTTCGCGCTTATGCAGCAGCAACTTGCGCGGCCGGCCGGCGACGTGCTGAGCATACCCGATCGCGCCGTATTCCTGTATCGTCGCGTTCAACAGATAAATACCGTCGTCTTCGGCCGAAGCATAGGCTTCGTTGATGCTGACCCGCCCCATTCGCAAGGATTTGACTTCGGGCCCCGTCAGGATGATTCCCGCTTCGAAGGTATCCTGTATCGCGTAATTGAAATTCGCTTTTTTGTTTCGGGCAACGGTGCCGAAAGAGATCATATCCGCTTTTTTTTGTTTAACCGCCATAGGATTCTCCCAACGCGTCTTTCATGGCTTTTTTTACGATTGTTTCCGATTCCGCCGAAATTTTAAAAAGCGGCAATCTTAAAGATCCGTCGCCGAAACCTTGAAGCGAACAGGCATACTTTACAGGCCCCGGGTTTGACTCAACGAACAAGGCGCGGTGCAACGGAAAAAGACGATCCCGCAACCGAAAGACTGTTTCCCAATCTTTTATCGCCCAAGCGTCATGCAAAGCGGCGCATTCGGCCGGCGCGACGTTGGCCGTAACGGAAATGCAACCGTCGCCGCCATGAGCCAGAAAAGCAACGACGGAAGCATCGTCGCCCGACATGATCGAAAAACCGTCCGGCACGACTTTCCGGATTTCGATCGGGCGAGACAAATCGCCCGTTGCATCCTTGATACCGATGATTTGAGGCAACTTTGCCAAACGGGCGATCGTTTCAATGCTCAATTTCACGCCGGTGCGCGACGGGACGTCATAGAGCATGACCGGCAAATCGACGGCTTCGGCCACGGCCACGTAATGACGGTAAAGGCCTTCCTGGGACGGCTTATTGTAGTACGGCGTTACGATCAAAGCGGCATCGGCGCCTTCGGATCTGGCAACGCGTGTCGTTTCGATCGTTTTTTCGGTGCTGTTCGACCCCGTTCCGGCCAACACGGGCACGCGCCCGCCTGTGGTTTTGACGCATAACGCGATCATTGCGGCGTATTCGTCCGCGCTCAACGTCGCGGCTTCACCGGTCGTTCCGCAAACGACCAAACCGTCCGTGCCGCATTCAATCTGGCGTTCGACCAGCGAACAAAAAGCTTTTTCGTCGATCCGCCCGTTCGAAAAAGGTGTGATCAGGGCAACAAAAGAACCTTTAAACATCCCGAAAAAAACCTTTCATAAATAAATTCTTGTTAGAACGATAACACAAGATTAGAATTACACCAGATTTTTTTGGAGCTCCCTTTTTGAAAAGGTCCTTTTTATCGTTCGGCTTTTCAGTCTTGATTTTATCATCCGCCCTTTCGTGCGGAAGCGCTTTCGCCGCGCTGGAAACGGACCTGACGTTCGGCGCGATCCGCGACGCCGCGAACGGGAATTACGCTCGCGCGCAGAAAATGGCGGCGAAGACGTCGGAAAAGAAAGTCATCGACCTGATCGAATGGATCAAGCTGACCCGTTCGAAAGCGCCTCTGCCATTCAAAGAACTGAAACGTTTTCTGGAAAGCCACGAACACTGGCCGCGGGCTTACATCGTCCGGCGCAATGCGGAACAGGCGATTTTGCGCGAAGGAAGCGACGATGAAATCGAAAAATGGTTCAGAAAATATCCGCCCGTATCGGCGAGCGCGGTCATCCGGCACGCGGAAATCCTGATGAAACGGCGTGAATGGGAAAAAGCGATCCCGATGTTGCATGCCGTATGGGCGAAAACGGCGATGGAAGACGATGAAAACAACACCGTACGGGAAAAGCTCGCCTTTTTGCTTGACGAACAAGATATGGCGGATCGCGCGAATTTTCTGTTAAGCGAGCGCAACATTCCTGAAACCACGAAACTTCTGCCGCTGTTGGACGAAGAAAACGAAGCGACGGTCAAAGCCCGCTTATCGCTGATCGGCGGCGATCTTCTGGCTCAAAAGCGTGTAAAGGCCCTGCCCGAATCGCAACGGAAAGATCCCGCGCTGATCTACGACGAAATCCGCTGGTTGCGCGGGAAAGAACGATACGATGCCGCCGCGAAACTTCTGCAAAGTCTGCCGTCCGATCTGCAAAAAGACGAAAAATGGCAAAAGGAACGGCTTTTTCTCGTCCGACAATTCATGTCCACCGGCGATTTTAAAAAAGCGTATGCGTTGTCGCACGAACATACGGCGGAAGATGGCGCCCGATACATCGACGCGGAATGGCTTTCGGGCTGGATAGCCCTGCGCGGGCTGAACAAGCCCAAAGACGCTTTGGCCCATTTCAAAAAAATGCTGGCCGCCGTCAAATCCCCCGTCAGTCAGGCGCGCGGGGAATACTGGGTCGGCCGGACGTTCGAAGAAATCGGCCTGAAGGACGAGGCCGAAGACTGGTACCGCAAAGCCGAAGAAAAAATCACGACGATTTACGGGCAACTGGCTTCAGCCCGCCTGAAAAAGGAAGACGTCCCCCCCCTGCCCGCCGATCAGCCGCCTTCGCAGGAAACGATGCGAAAAATACGTTCCTCCGAATTGTTCATCATGGCGCACCTGTTGCAAAAAGCGGGCTTTCCGGATTTAGCGAACGTTTTTGCGATTCGTCTGTATAACGACGCGAAAACACCGGACGAGGTGATCGCCCTGTCGCATTTGTTCAATGACGAACTTCGCCGCCCCGATCTGGTCGTTTTGCTGGCCCGTCGCGCCCGCGCGAACGGATACAGCATCATGGAACTCGGTTACCCCCTTCGCGATATCAAACCTGACAAGGAAGCCGAACACGCGGCCGTCCTTTCCATCATCCGGCAGGAAAGCAATTTCGCCCCGGATGCGATATCGCCGGTCGGAGCGCGCGGTTTGATGCAAATCATGCCGGCGACGGCGAAGCAGATCGCCCGTCGGAAAAACAAACCTTTTTCCGTTCAGATGCTGAACAAAAATCCGGACTTCAACATCGAACTCGGTAGCGCTTATTTCGCGGAATTGGTCAAACGCTTTGAAAAATCATACGTTTTAGCTATCGCCGCTTATAACGCGGGACCGGCGAACGTCCGGAAATGGCTGAAAACGCTCGGCTATCCGGAAGAAAATTTCGATACGGTCGACTGGATCGAAATGATTCCGTTCGACGAAACGCGCAACTACGTTCACCGCGTATTGGAAAATCTGTACATTTACCGCCGTTTTCTGAACTATTCCAAAGAACAGCTGACCGTTTGGGAACCTCTTTTAAAGTCGATCTGACGGCGTTCCGGCACGGAAACGGATTCGCTTGTGTTCTCCGTATTTTTTCGAATACTGTGACGGAATCCGCCATTTTTTTATCGCCGCCGAAGATGCGGGATCATCCGGATTTTCGAACCGCCATCCTTTTTGCATCAAACGCCGGCAACATAACCTGTGTCCGTAAAAACCGAGCCAAATCGATCCTGCCAGCAACAATACGGACAAAAAATGTTCGGCACACGATTCCTCCATCCTGTCCAGCGCGGCCAGATCTCCGATCAACGCGGCGTCCCACGTCGCCATCAGCTTTTTGACGGACAACCAAATATCGGCGGAAGACAGAACGAACATTCCGGCCGCCCAATCCCACAAACGCAACCGCAGCAACGGAAACCCGAAAACGGAGCTCGACAGGAACAACGACCAGTTAAAGCGGGGCAAAAGCCCTATTTTCGATTTGCCGTCCGGTGAAACGATAAAGGCAAACTTCGACGGTTTCGTCTTTTTTCCAAACATGCTCCCACCTTTTTTTGCCAGGCTTGTCATACGGCTTTTTTCCGGTCCTCGGCATCATAGTGCGCCGCTAACAGATCAAGCGTCTCACACAAAGCCTTATAGATACTTTTATACGTTGTTTTGCTTCCCTTGTTCAAGAGCGGATTCTTTAACAGGAACGACCGGACCGTTCCTTCGTCGCGTAAAAAGTGGCAAAGGTAAATCTCGTATTTTCCCACGGCTTTGACGGCCGCCAAATAGCGATCGGCAGCGTCCAAACTCGATTCGCACGGCGACGAGGGAAACGAATGCGAAGACCTTATAACGACTTCGGAATAATCACGGGTCATTTTAGGTGTAAAAAACGACAATCTGTAATCGTTCATCAGACGCAATCCCGCTCTTACCCTCAAAACGGAAATCGGGAAAGTTCCCAATTTTCCTTTCATGAAAAGTTTCACCAGTTCCGTTGTTCTTTCCATTTTCAGACTCCTTTCTGAATTTTCATCGCGCTCTTTTTATCACAAAACGCAATATATGTAAATAACAAATCGTTTATTTAATTCTGTTATAATTTATGAAAGAATGAAGACGAATGAAGGTATTCGGATAAATCAGGGAAAAGCAGGATTTCTTTTATGATCGGCGAACGATTGCAGGCGAAGCTTAACGGACTCGGTTTGACGCAACAAAAGGCGGCGGACAAGCTCGGCATCAGTCAAAGCCGTTTAAACCAATACCTGAAAAACAAACGCGAACCCGATTCGCAAATGTTCGTTAAAATTTGCGAAGCTTTTGACGTTACACCGAATTTTTTATACGGTTACGACGATGATGATCAAACCGTCCGACAGGCTAAAATCGACAGAAACGCGTTGGCTTCGGCCATTTTGTTTCTGTTAAAGTACGAAGAAACCCACCGGAAGACCTTTTTGCCGGAGCAGGCGGCAAACATTGTATCGATCGTCTATGATATCGTCGTATCCGAATCGCCGGAAAACGCTCAAAAAGCGATAGATTGGGTCATAGAGGCTGTTGCATGTTGATACAAGATAACAGATTAGGCGAAAAGCCCGATTCGACACAGGACAAATTCCAAAAACTGGCCCGCTTACTGGAAAGTACCGGAAAACAGGTTTCTTCCGCGTCAAACGAAAATAGCGGGGACGATTCCTCCCGTTCCTGCACGATTTACGTTTTGGGCAACAACAATCAGGTTCTGGCCAACAGCCATCATAATTTTTCCGGTTTAAAAAAATTCGGGATGTTTTCCTCCTTGCTGTTTTTGATTCTATTTTTTTCCCGAGTCTTTCCAGCAAAAATATAGAGGACTGCTGTATTACAACTAAAAGTTGTGTTTCTCTTCCTTACATGCAGGATATTCTGCGCCGTTACGTCCATCAAACGGCAAAAAAAGAGCATTGTCACCCCAACAAAATCTGGGCCAGATTAAAAAAGAAATATAATTTTCACAGCTATAAAACATTAGATTATGATAAAATTGATAAAATAATAAAAGATTTAAACATTATAAAAATCGAACCGTCAGATATGAAATAAAAAGCATATCTTTTATCTGAAAGGTCATCCTGATTTTCTTCTCCGCGGATGATAAAAATCTATTGAAAAAGCTTTAAGTCATCGGCTTTTTCAAAGTACATATATGTATTTTAAGCAAGGAGAAGAAAATGACCGTAAAAAAACTTTTATTGAGCAGCGTTACCTGCGCTTTGGCAACGGCCGTCATAACGGCTCACGCGAACGCCGCCGATTGCGCGACAAAAACGTACATGGCTTTGCGCGGCGATTATTCGATGTTAAAAAACCACATCGATAAAAACACATGGGGCGCATCGCTTGCCGTCGGTATGGACATGCGCCCGATGCGCGCCGAATTGGAATATAACTACAACGATGAAATCAAAGGCGTGTACGCGGGCGAACGGATCAAACTGGGAACGCAGTCTTTGCTGATCAACGGATACTACGATTTTCACAACGGCAGCGGAATGGTTCCGTTCATCAATTTGACCGCGGGCGCGTCGCGTTTGCATGAAAAAGGACAGATCAATTCCAAAAACGAATATCGCGCGGCATGGGGCGGCGGCGCCGGAATCGCTTATCATATCAACGATACGGCGGCGATCGACCTCGGATACAGATTCGTCAGTCTGGGCGAAAACGTGAAAAACAATAAATTCTATGCCGGCTTAAGATTCAGCTTCTGACAAAAAGAACGGCTCCGTTTTCCCGGAGCCGTTCCTTTATCCGCTTGTTTCATTTGTACATCAAATCGTTCAGCTTCCAATATACGTCGGAATTTTTCAGCGCCTCTTTTTCCTTGACGTAATCCATCGCCGTTTTGCCCGATTTGTTTTTTACCTTCACATCAACGCCGGCGTCGATCAGAGCCATCAGCACGTCGGGGTTCGGATTTTGCATGGCGGCGATCATCAGCGGCGTATTACCGAATCTGTCTTTGTCGGACAAATCGGCCCCGCCGGCGATCAACGCTTTAATCACGTCGGGGTTCGGCGTGTACAGCGCTTTCAGCAACACGGACAAACCGTAGTTGTCTTTGGCGTTGACGTCGGCGCCGCCTTTGATCAGCGCGTTCAGGACGTCGGGGGACGGATTGCCGCGAACGGCGATCATCAACGGCGTATCGCCGAATCTGTCGCGGGCGTTGGCATCGGCGTCAGCCTTGATCAAAGTGTTTATGATTTCCGGATCAGGATTGCCGCGAACGGCCAGCATCAGGGCCGTATCGCCGTTTTCCGCGCGCGTGTTGACGTCGGCGCCGTTTTTGATCAATGCCTTGACGATTCTCTTATCCGCGTTTTCATACGTGGCGATCATCAACGCGGTGTAACCGCCCGAGCCTCTGTTGTTGACATCGGCGCCGCCTTTGATCAAAACGTCGATGACTTCGGGATTGGCGTTGCCTCTGACGGCGTTCATCAGCGCCGTATGGCCGTTCTTGGATTTGGCGCGCACTTCCGCGCCGGCTTTGATCAGTTCCTTGATCACCTTCGGATTGGAGTTTTCATAAGCGGCGATCATCAGCGGCGTATAACCGTTGTCGGCGCGGGAATTGACATCGGCGCCGGCTTTGATCAGCGTGGAAACGACGCGGGAATCGGAATTGACGACTTCCGCCATCAGCGCCGTCGCGCCGTTTTTGCCTCTGGCGTTGACGTTGGCACCGGCTTTGATCAAAGCGGAAACGATTTTTTCGGGTTCGGGGCTGTTAAACGCCGCCAGCATCAACGGCGTATAGCCGTCTTCGGACTTGGCATTGACATCGGCCCCCGTTTTGATCAACGTTTTGACGTCCTGAACCGTCGCCGTTTTCCAAAACTCCTTGAACTGCAGGGGGGATCCTTGGGCCGTCGCCGCAAAAGAAACCATAAGGGATACCGCTCCGACGGCAAATCCGCGTTTAAGCAACATGGAAAGCACTCCTTCTTCCGTTATGAGAATTACCGATATTATAAAAGAAAAACGGGAACAAACAAGACCGGACTTCTTTTCCGCGAAAAAAAAGCTCCGCATCAAACGGAGCCTTTTTACGTTTATCAGGAAGCGCAGGTGCAAGCCGCCGCCGGCTTGGCGGGTTTCTTTTTCGGTTTCACCTTTTTCTTGACGGGAACCGGAGCGGGAGCGGGCTTGCACGTCGGAACGGGCGCAGACAGACATTTCCGGATGCATTGAGCGGCGCCGTTGTTCGGCTGTCCGCCGTCGGTCATCCCGATTTTGGCATACGTCAGTTTTTCGATGGCGGCCGTTTCGGCTTTGGCCTCCTCCGGCGTGATCAGTCCCAGCCGTTTCAGCATCTGGATACGGCGCAAAGCGTTGGCGCCTTCCAGAATATCCTGCGGCGGCGGCGTCGGCGTCATGCGATAGAAAGGATTGGACGGCAGCAGAGCTTCCAGAATGATCTCGCGTTCGGCGGCGTGTTCGCGCGGCGTAATGGCGCGCATTTCAAGGGCGTGGCGCAAAGCGTCCAACCGGCCGATGATGACATCGCCTTCGGGCGCGGGCAAATCAAGCCCCTGCCCCGCCGGTTCCAGCGTATAGGGCAGCAACCCGCCCAAATTCACGGTGCGCCGTCTTTCCCATTCGTCGCGGGTGATATACTTTTCGTCCCGCAGACGGGTAACGGTCAGAAAGCGTTCGACGACGTTACGATCGCCTTCGGTCAACATATCAAGCCCGCCCTTGATGTCGCTTTTTTGCAAAACGACGGAACCGCCTTTCGTTTGAACGGTCGTGTCTGTTTTCGCGAAAGCGTCGTCCGTAAAAGCTACCGTTTTGCTTTCGGGACGCACTTCGGCGAAGGGACGTTTTTTCATTTCCATCATCTTCAGCCGTTCGATGGCGCCCTTGCGCAGTTCCTCGGCGGGCATATTTTTGACGGCGGGGAACACGCCGACGGCGTCCGAATCCGTCAACAGCAAGTCTTCGTAATAGCGGCGCGACAGGTTCGGATAGCCCAGACTGTCATAGGAAAAAGCGGCGACCATCAAAGCATACGGATCTTTTTCGTCCCCCTTCAAAGCGGATTTCGCGAATTCGACGGCGTTTTCGTAATCGCCGGTCGACCAATAGATCAGCGCTTGTTCCGTATCTGTTTTAAACCAGGATTTCCCGGGGGTCGAACACCCCGAAAGCGACAGGGACAGCACCAGCGCGACGGCCGCGCTTTTCATCAGATTTTTTCCGATCATCGTTTTTTCCCCCATTTTTCAAGCAAACGCGCTTTGTTTTGAACCATCCATTGAAGGGCCAGCAACGTCAGCGCGTTGTTTATCTTTCCGTTTTTCATCATCCCGACGGCTTCGTCGAACGGAACGGCCAGCACTTTGATATCTTCGGCTTCCGATTCCAATCCGGCGTATTCCGGCAAATGCGAAGCATCCGTTTTTCCGCAAAAGAGCCATATTTTTTCGGTACACGCCCCGGGCGACGGATAATAGCTCATGATTTCCTCGACGTCTTCGGCGACGGCGCCGGCTTCCTCGAAAGCCTCACGCACGACAACGTCTTTCGGCGTTTCGTTTTCATGATCGATCATGCCGGCGACGCATTCGATCGTCCACGGATCGTCGCCCCTTAAATAAACGGCCGAACGGAATTGCTGCACAAAGACAAGCTTATCGGCGTCGGGATCGTAAAGCAGGATTCCCGCCGCGTTGCCGCGTTCCATCACTTCGCGGGAAACGACGGAGCTGACGCCGCCGCGAAATTCGGGATAGCGGAACGAAAATTCGTCCACTTCAAAGAATTTCTTATAAAGAACTTCTTTTTTCAAAATTTTAACGTCTTTGGCATCACATTCGCTCATAAAAAAGCTCCCTGACAACAACTCGGTGTAGTATACTTTCCAAAGATTAACAAACCCGAAACGCGGCGGAGGCGCATCAATGGAAATTCTGACAAAACGGCAAAGCCGAGAAGCCGACAAAATAATGTATGCAAAAAACGTGCCTGAAACCACGTTGATCGAAAACGCCGGTTTTGCGCTGGCCTGTGCGATCGAACGGCAATACGATAAACGTCCGGTTTTGGTTTTATGCGGAACGGGATCGAACGGCGCGGACGGATTTGCGGCCGCCCAAGTCCTGTTCAAACACGGTTGGCCGGTTCAGATCGCCCTGTTCGGCAACATCGCGGCGATGAGCGACACGGTCAAAACGATCGCCGTGCGCTTCAAAGGGCCGATCGTTTCGCCGTCGCTGAAAAGTCTGGATCGTCTGAAATCGTTGAACGGATTGATCGTTGACGCCCTGTTCGGAACGGGACTGAACCGTCCTTTGACCGCCGATATTGCCGATTTTATCAACAAAATCAACGAAACGGAGTTGCCGTGCGTTGCCGCCGACATCCCGAGCGGCATCGACGCCGACACGGGATTTTTTCTACCGACGGCACCTTTTTGCGCCATGACCGTTACTTTTTGCCGACCGAAACCGGCGCATTTCCTCTATCCCGCGAAGGAAAGAATCGGCAGGCTCGTCGTTGCCGATATCGGGATCGACGACGACGCCGTCGCGGAAACGAAACCGTATTTGTTCACGAACGACGAGAATTTGTCCGTCCTTCCGCGTCCGGAATTTTCCAGTCACAAATACAGTCGGGGCGCCGTCCTGATCTGCGGCGGAACGATGACGGGAGCCGGTCGTCTTGCCGCGGACGCCGCCGCGCGCGCCGGCGCGGGACTGGTCAAAGTCGCTTGCCCGCCGGAACTTCTTTCCTTTTACGCTTTATCGTCAAAAAGTCAGCTTACCTTTCCCGTCGACACGACCGAAGACTTCGAAAAAGCCGTTCTTGACAAGAAAACGTCGGCCGTCGCGATCGGCATGGGCTTCGGCGTTTCGCAGAAGCTCAAAGACTTTCTCGACATCATCGTTCGCAGCGGCAAACCGTTCGTCGCGGACGCGGACGCTCTCGGTTTTCTGAAAAGCTACGGCGGAACGTTGGCCCGAACGGTCGCGACGCCGCACGCCGGCGAATTCGTCCGAATGTTTCCGGAACTGAAAGCCTTTCCCAAGACCGAACAAGCCATAAGGGCGGCGCGGGAACTCGGTTGCGTCGTGATTTTGAAAGGCGCGGACACGGTCATCGCCGATCCGTCGGGCAAAGCGGCCATCAATCACGAAACGTCTTTCGGATTATCGACGGCGGGTTCCGGCGACGTGCTTTCCGGTATCACGGCCGCCATGTTGGCGCAAGGGCTGCCGCCGTTCGAAGCGGCCTGCGCCGCCGTCCGCCTGCATTCGAAAGCGGGGGTCGCCGCGGGGGAACGCCCCGTCGCGGAAGACATCATAGCGGCGTTAAGAAGCTGATTCTTCAATCAAACGCTTGAAAGCCGGTTCGGTCAATTCTTTGACATCCTCGCCTTCCATCGCTTCGGCGATAAAAGTGTTGTCGATTTTAAAATCCTTGCCGTCAAAGGCGTACGCGGCGACAGGGCCGTATTTTCCGTATTCGATTTTGACCGGAACGACACCGATTTTAAAAAAACGGAAACTCATCGTTCGATACTCCGTTTTTTCATCACGGCGACCCGTCCGTCCGCCATTTTCAATTTTTTGCCGGTCGTGCGGGCATTATACGCCAACGCGGCGTTTCTGTATGTCCTCTGACAAAGCTTTTCGCGAATGGAAATTTCCTTTTGTTCGCGTTCGGTCAAAGGGCGGTCTTTGGCGGCGGCGGTCAATTCGCGGATTTTTTCATACTGCACGTGAGTGATTTTATCCGCCGCGGCAAAGTCGCGGAGCTGCACCTGCATTTCAACAAGAGTCCCGTTGACGGGCAAAACGAACTTCAAATCGCGGTAGCCGCGTTCGTTCGGCGTTTCAAGGCGGTCGACTTCGCGCGCCGGCGTCATTTTTTCATGAACGGCCTTTTGGATCATCGCGGCCTGTTCCAACGTATCGCAAATGATTCTGCATCGGGCGAGATCGTTCAATTGCGTCATATCGCCCCGATATTTCGTGTTCAATTTTTGCTCCGCCCGTTCGCGGGATTTCAACGGGGCGGCGATAAACTCGCACCCGATCGAATCGGCGATCGCCTGTCCGATCCTGTCCAGTTCCGGTTTGGCGGCGGCAGCCATCGCATACGCTTCGTCAATGTTTTTCGGAGTCTTAAAGCCGGTCATTTCAACAACCTTTCATGATCATTCGCCGATACCGCGATAGGAAAATCCCGCTTTTTCGGCGTCTTTTTTATTGATGATACGTCGCAAATCGACCAACTCGGGCGATTTTGCCTTTTGTTTCAGCTTAACCAGATCGAGCGTTTTAAAGTCGCTCCATTCCGTCAGAACGGCGACGACATCCGCCCCGTCGGCGGCATCGTAAGCGTCGGACGCGTATTCGATCTTGTCGCCGAGTATCTTTTCGGCCGTCCCCATGGCTTTCGGGTCGTAAGCGCGAATGACGGCGCCGCTTTTAAGCAGTTCGGCGACGATTTCCATCGCGGGCGATTCGCGGCAGTCGTCGGTTCCGCCTTTAAAAGCCAGCCCCAACACGGCGACGCGGGGTTTTCCGACGGTTTTCACCGCGTCAAGAATGCGATGCGCCATTTTCACTTTGCGCGCGTCGTTTTCGCGGATCGTCGTTTCGATCAGGTTCATCCGGACGCCGTACTTTTTCGCCATCTGCGCCATCGCGTTGGTGTCTTTCGGGAAACAGGACCCGCCGTATCCCGGACCGGGGTTAAGGAATTTGTTGCCGATACGGGTATCCAACCCCATGCCTTGCGCGACCTCGAACACATCGGCGCCGGCTTTTTCGCAGAAATCCGCCATTTCGTTGATATAGTGGATTTTCATCGCCAGAAAGGCGTTCGACGCGTATTTGATCGTTTCGGACGATTTACGGTTGACGAACAGCATTTTCGCTTTGTCGCCGAACGGTTCGTAAAGCTTTTTGACGACGTCCTTCGCTCGTTCGGTGTTCGCGCCGACGATGATGCGATCGGGATTGAAAAAGTCGTGAACGGCGAAACCTTCGCGCAAAAATTCCGGCAGGGAAACGACATCGAAATCGGCATCGGGACTGACCGAGCGGATCAGGCGTTCTACATCGTCGCCCGTCCCGACGGGAACGGTCGATTTGTCGGCGACGACGGTATAGCCGGTCAGATATTGCGCCAGCTCCCTCGCGGCGGCGTGAACGTATTTCATGTCCGCCTCTTTCGTTTCGGGATGCGGCGGCGTTCCGACGGCCAGAATGACGATATCGGCGTTTTCGACGCCCTCTTTCATCGACGTCGTGAAACGGATTTTGCCGGCGGCGCGGTTCTTCTGAAAAAGCTCTTCCAGCCCGTCTTCGAACAACGTCAGCTTTCCGGCGTTCAGAGCGTCTATTTTTTCCCCGACGGCATCAATGCAAACGACATCGTGTCCGAGTTCCGCAAAGCCGACACCGGACGGCAAACCGACGTATCCCGTCCCGACAATTCCGATTTTCATCCCTTTGAGTCCTTAATTATCAAGAAAATTTCATTTATCATACTCTTTTCCCGTTTGTTTGTCCAGCACGAAGGGGCTTGCTTTAACAAATAAAACTTCTTAAAATATCGTTAATTTTATACAAGTTAAGGGAGGATACGACCCATGCGTAAAAGTCTAATGTTCGCCGTTGCCTTCATGTCGACTTTTTCCGTCTGGGCCGAAACGGTCGTTCCGGCGTCGGCCGTCAAAAGCCTGAACGTTACGGTCTACAACAACGGGCTCGGGCTCATCAAAGACACGCGCTCCGTCGCTTTCAAAAAAGGGGACAACACCTTGTCCTTTACCGGCGTATCGGCCAGAATCCAACCTGAAACGGCTCTGTTTTCCGCCGACGGCGTCGGCGTTCGCGAACAGAATTTCAATTACGACCTGATCAGCCGGGAATCCCTGCTTCAAAAGTTTTTGGGAAAGAAAATAAAGGTCGTTTCGACAAATCCCGCGACCGGCGCGGAAACGGTCGAAACCGCGGAAGTCCTGTCCGTCGACGCGGGGCTCGTTCTGAAAATCGGGGACCGGATCGAAACGGATTCGACCGCGCGCCTGATCTTTCCGGACATTCCCGAAAACCTGCGCGACAAACCGACTTTGACGCTTGACGTCGTTTCCGACAAGGAAGGACCGCAAACGGCGACGCTCGGTTATCTGACGGACGGGTTAAGCTGGCGGGCGGATTACGTCGCGGAATTGAACGACGCGGAAAACGCGATCGCCCTGAACGGGTGGGTCACGATGACGAACGAAACGGGCGCGGATTACATAAACGCCGATGTCGGATTCGTCGCCGGCACCGTCAACCGCGTCCGCCCCCGCGCAAGAAAGATGCAGACCAAAGGCATGATGCTTGATGCGATAAGCAACAGCGCCGTTTTGAGCGAGGGGATGAGAGAAGAGGCGCTGATGGACTATCATCTGTATTCGCTGGACCGGAAAACGACGATCCTGTCGAAACAGTCGAAACAGCTGGCTTTGCTGTCGGCGCCGAACGCCGCGGCGAAAAAGAAATACGTTTTCGAAAACATCGTTCCGCCTTACGGTTCTTTGTCCGGCGGCGTTTTCGACACGCGCAGCGCGGCCGTCCGCCTGACGTTCAAAAACGACAAAGCCTCCCGTCTGGGACTTCCCCTGCCCGAAGGGACCGTCCGCGTTTACAAGGCCGATTCCAAAGGCCGCCTTTTCTTCGTCGGCGAAGACAGGATCCGCCACACGCCCGAAAACGAAACGGTCGGGCTTTCGCTGGGCGAAGCGTTCGACATTACGGCAAGCGGCAAAAGAACGGCCTTCAAAAAAGCGGCCGCGACGGAAATGAATTCGCGCCTTGAACCCGTCGCCCTTTCGGATTCGACGTTCGAAATCACTTTCAAAAACGCGAAAGACAAACCCGCGACGATCGAATACGTCCAGCTTTTCCCTGACAACCGCACGCTGGTTTCGTCGTCGGACAAAGAAAAGCAGGACGGCCGGAACAAAGTTTGGACCCTGACCGTTCCCGCCAAAGGCGAAAAGAAACTGACACTCGTGATCCGGAGCGAAAAATAAATGATCATCCTTCTGCTGTTTCTGATGCTTTTCGCCCTGCCGGCATCGGCGGCCGACGCGCCGGACTGGCGCCCGCTGGAAGTTACCGTCGAAGAGGAGGAGGAAATCGAAACGCCCCTTCCCGTTCAATCAGACGGCCTTTATAAAACGACGTTCGAAAAAATGTCCGAAGACGCTTATCGGGCCGCTCTCCGGCGTTTGAAAGTCGAAAACCGCGGAAAAAAACGGCGTATCCAAATGACGTCGAAAGAAACCGTTTTATCGGATATGCGCGACGCGATGATCGGCATGTTCCCCGGCGGATTGGAAGGTTTGGAAGCTTCCCTGCAACAAACGGAAGATCAGCTTTACGACCTGATCATCAAAATGCCGCCGTTGTACTATCAATACATCGGGCCCTTTTTACATGACGCGGCGTACGCTCCGGAACGCATCCTCAACATTCCGGGAATCAAGGAAACGAAAGACACCTTCCCGACACGCATAGCCCCGCAAATGCAGGAATACGTCAAAAAATACGGGAAGCACATGTCGAAGCACTACTACCTTCTGCTGATGCCGGAAGCGTGGGAACAGCCGAAAAAGGAAAATCAGTATTTGAAATCGTTTGAAGACGAGATTCCTTTGGACGGCATCCCGCGCATCAAGCGTCATGTCTATTCCCTGCTGGACGTTTCGCCGATGCCCGATCCGAAAAAGTATCAAAACGGCAGCGCGTTGAAAAAAATCGTCAGGCCTCAAACGCCGAAAGAACAGGTAACGGCGACTTCGCCGCTGACGGAAGGCGACGTCGAAGCGGCGCTGGCGTCGTTCGAAACGATCAACGCGGCGATGGGGACAAACCGTTTCGACGACTTCCATTCGGCTTTGCGCAGAAAAGCGTCGGGCGAAATGGCTTTGATGGAAGAGTTGCGCAACCCGTTCAAAATGACGGCCGAAAAGATCCAAACCCTTCCGGAAGCGAAAAAATTCGCCGAAGCCGTCGCGAAACACGGTTTTACCATCGAAGGCTGGGGCTATACGGTCGATAAAATACTGAAAGCGCGCCGAGTCGCGACGATGTCTCCGACCACGGCTTACGCCGTCGCCGATTATCGCAAATACAAAAAGAAACTGCCGCCCGAATTCGAAGGCTACGATCCCTACGCGAAAGCGATGGCCTGGGAAGGTTTGAAAGTTTTTGTCGATATGTACACGTCGCCGAAAGAAAACGTGCTTGCAGTCAAAAATTATGGTGATAAAATCCGAAAAGTTTTTACGGCGCGGGATTCCATGATTCTTGAAGCTCCCGTCGTCGGCGTTTATTAAAAAAGGAACAAACAAATGGGTTGGACGAACGAACAGGTTGAAGACCTTAAGCGGTTGTGGGACGACGGTCTTTCGACGGGCGAAATCGGCAAAGTTTTAGGAATGTCAAAAAACGCCGTCGTCGGCAAGGCTCACCGTTTGGGATTGGTGTCGCGTCCTTCTCCGATCCGTCGTTACGACGACGCGCCTCAACCGGCCCGCGATGAAAAAAGCGACGAGGCGACCGCAAAGAAAAAAGCGGTTCGCGCGCCCGTTCCCGAAAAAGCGAAACCCGCCAAACCGTCAAAGGCCGCCGCGAAAAAAGAAACGCATCTTTTAACGGTCAACGATTTGGCGCACGATTCCTGCCGCTGGCCGATCGGCGATCCGAAAGATCCGGATTTCCATTTCTGCGGTAAAAAAGCCCTGCCGGACAGACCGTACTGCGCGGAACATTGCGAACTGGCGTATGTTTCGACGAAAGCGGTCCGCTGATCCGCTTCTGCGCGGCGTCACACCGGACGGAACATATCTTTTCCGGAAAACTCCAGCTTAAACGGTTCGCCGTGCGGAATGAACATCCGTTTGATACCGAAAGCGAACAACACGCAACGGATCGTCGCGCTGTGTCCGGATATGCCGACCCGCCGATACGGTTCCGTTTCGGCGATTTCCCGTAAATCGTTCAAAATCCTGCATTGGATTTCCCGACGGGATTCGCCGTCCGGAAAGCGCACGTCGAAATCTTTATCGTCCAAATTTTCCCAACGCGGCAAAATATCGAGGAAAAGAGCGGAAATCTCGTCCCTTGTGCGGCCTTCCGCCACACCGAACCGTCCTTCGATCAACGCGGGGCGGACAAAAACGGGAACGTTCAACGCGTCGGCAACGATATCGGCCGTTTGGCGCGCCCGCGTCAAAGGCGACGTATAAATTGCTTCAACCCCCATATCTTTCATGGTTTCGGCCAAAGCCCCCGCCTGCCTCCGGCCTTCTTCGTTCAGCGGGAAATCAACGCCGGCGCCCTGCCAACGTTTAGCCGCATTCATATCCGTCTGACCGTGTCTGAACAAATAAAATATTTTTTTCATACGGCGATTAAACGCTTACCGGACGGACGCGTCAAGAAAATCCTCTACCAAAGTCCCGATTTTCAAAAAATCCGAAGCGGTTATTCTGAATCGGAAAGGAAAACCGCCATGTACGAATACGACCGCCCGTCCGCGTTGCTGATTTCGCTGATCGACACTTTCATCCGCCAAACGGAAAGAAGCCTCGCGTTTTTTTTCGCGCTGTTTGTTTTTGTCGTCGTCGTTTTGCTGGTCGTCTTCGGCAAAGCGGCGCTCTATCCGACGATCGTCGGCCTGACGGGACTTTTCCTGCTCAAAATCCGCGACATCGTCGACGGATACGGAGAAATGAAAAAAGAAGCGGCAAGCTGGCGTTTCATAGATTTTCCGAACACGGCGGTTTCCGAACAGAACCTGCCCGCCATCGCGCGGGATTACGGAAATCGCTTTACGGGACAGGACATCACCGGCATTTTTGAAACTTTACGGCGATTTTTGCGAATCATCGAAACGGCGCGGGGAATTTTAAGCGACAAAGTCTGGCGACGCGAAACGCGGCGTTCGATTTTGCGAACCCTGATGTGCGCAAAAAAAGCGATGATCGGCGCCCTTTGCCGTCAGTACGGCTTAAGCGACGCGGCGCGGACGCAAATCGAACGGGCCTGCCGTCCGGCAACGTCCGTCAATTTGGCGCTCTTCAACGCGTTGCTTCAGGCGAACGGCGTCGACGCGTCCTTGGCGAAACGCGCAGAAGAGATTGTCGCTCTTTTGGAAAAAGCGGCGCGGCTGACGGTTTGCGGACGCTGTTGCGGTTAATACCAGCTTTTTTCGCCCTTGGCCTTTTTTAAAACGCCAAACCAGCTTTTGACTTCGCGGCCGTAACGATCGAATAAAACGATCATTTCGCCCAAAGCCTTCTTTTCGGCACGATCGTCGAAATGGGAATTGACATCGACTTCGCTCAATTCGACATCCATCACATAATCGCACACGGCGGGGTCGTCGACGGCCCAAACCTCGCGCGTATTCATCAATCCGTGTTCCACGGCCTCATGGATGATCGCGGGACGGACTTCGGCGGTCGGATGATAGTTGAGCACGTCGCGCAAAGCGATTTTCGGACGTTCGCCTTTTTTTTCGCCTGTTTTAAAGAAATCGTCGCGCACCATATCCCCGATCAGGCGGTAAGCGAGCAGGATATAGTCCTGATCCAAAGGTCCCGCGCCTTTCTGCAATTTCAGGTACGTCAGATAATCGACGCTTTCGCGCAGCAAATCGCGTTCGTCGGCGATGATGTCGCGGTTGCGCGCGTCGATTTCGGCCGTCGCGCAAGCGGTCAGAAACAGCGAAAGAGCGAGAATGAGACCTTTATTTTTTCTCATCAAAAAGTAGACCCGTTATAGCCCCACATATTGCCCGGAACGGAACGGAAAACCGTATACACGCGGTTTCCCGGCACATTCAGCCGGTCGCCCACCATTTTCGTCAGGACTTGCGACAATCGCGCCGTTTCCGTCTGCGGCAAGGCGACGCTTTCCAATTCCATATAAACGCAAGGCGCCGTTTTTGCCCCCATTGACATATATTGTCCCGGACAAACGTTGATCATCACATAACTTTCGGGTTTTCCCAGCGCTTCCGCAACCACTTTCGACGCGTAATTCGTCAAAGCGAAAGAAACGGTGTCATCCAGATCAATATTCGTTTTTATCAATAAAAAAGGCATGACAATTTCTCCACAAGATGAGATACTCTGCCACTTATAGCGCGCTTTAACCGATTTGTAAAATGCATTTTCTTTTGAACAAAGCGTTTTTTGTCTTTTTCCGGCTGGTTGATTTTGCCGGATCGCAAGGCGTTCGTTTATATCTGTGGTCGCCCGTTTTTTTCGGTGCGGGCATCGCCTGTTATTTCGGTTTGAAAACGGAACCCGTTTGGACTTACGGAATATTCGGAACGATATCGGCGGGATTTTTGCTTTACGACTGCAGGAAGCTCTTTTTGGCGAAAGCGGCGGCGGCGGGGATATTTCTGTTCGCGGCCGGATTTGCCGCGGCGCAAACAAGGACGATGACCGTATCGACACCGGCCGTCAAAGCCCGTATGAAAACGACGCTCGTTACGGGAACGGTCGAAAAAGCCGAAGAACGGACCGGCGGG
>DGGW01000021.1:30452-32205 GCA_002393065.1 Alphaproteobacteria bacterium UBA3864
GGACGGATCGTTCTTTATCCCGTCGTCATTGACGGAATGGAACGTCGGCTCTCCCCGCTTAAAATCCGATTGACCGTTCCTCTCCCTTTGCCCGCCGAGGGATCGGTCGTTGCCGTCAAAGCTTTGCTCGGTCCGCCGGCCGCGCCTTTGTCCGAAACGGGATACGACGAAGCTTTTCAGCTTTATTTCCGGAAAATCGGCGCGACGGGAACGGCGCGGGAAGCTCCCCGAACGATCAGACAGGCTCCCCCTTCCCTGCGCCGTCGGATTAAAGACAGGATAAGAACGGTCCTGCCGAACGAAAACGGCATCATCGCGGAAGGATTGGTCCTCGGCGACAAATCGGCGTTGCCGGAACGAACGGCCGACGCTTACAGAACGGCGGGCATCGCGCATTTATTGGCCGTATCGGGGCTTCATCTGGGATTGATCGCAGGCTTCGTTTTTTGGATCGTCCGTTCGTTGTTGTCCCTGTTTCCGGCCTTCGCCCTGCGTTATTCGACGAAAAAAGCGGCGGCGGCAGCGGCTCTTTCGGCAACGTTTTTTTATCTGTTGCTGGCCGGATCGCCGGTTTCGGCCGTCCGCGCCTTTATTATGATATCGTTTGCCTTGTCGGGCGTTTTTTTCGGCCGTCGCGCGTTGTCCGCCGTTTCGATCGTCTGGGCGGCGATGCTGATTTTGGCAATAACGCCCGAAGCCCTGACGAGTGCGGGATTTCAGCTGTCTTTTTCGGCCGCCGCCGCACTTATCGCCCTTTCGGAAAGCGGCGTTTACAAAAAACTTCCCGTCAAAGCCGTCAGCGGCGTTCTGCTGACGGCGCTGGCGGCTTCGATCGCCACCGCCCCGTTCGCCGCTTATTTTTTCAAACGCCTGCCGGTCTGGACGCTGGCCGGAAATCTGATGACGTCCGCGACAGCCGCTCTCTGGGTCATGCCCGCGCTGTTCGTCGCGCTTCTGCTGATGCCCGCGGGATTTGACGTTCCGTTTCTGAAATTCGCGGGCGTCGGCATCGACCTGATCACGGCAGCCGCCGTCAAAACAGCGTCCCTGCCCCGTTCGAACCTTCTCTTACCGGCCATGCCTTTATCGGGAGTGATTGCGGCGACCGTCGGCGAAGCGTGGTTTTTCCTGATAAAAGGGAAAGCCCGTCTGTTCGGATTAGTTCCGTTCGCCTTCGCTTTCATGACGCCTTACATGACGCCCCGCCCCGTCATGATCGTATCGCAAAACCTTGTCGCCATGCGCCAAAACGACGGAAGTCTGGCCTTCAATTCGGGAAAGGGCGGCCGTTTCGTCCGGAAAGCCCTGCTGTCCGCCAACGCGCAGGACGAAGAGGTGCAGATCAAATGCGCTTTGTGCGTTGCGGAACGCGACGGGAAAACAATCGCCGCCGCCCGCACAAAGAAAGCGTCCGAAACCGCTTGTTCGGAAAAAGGGAAATACGACGTTCTTTACGCCAAAACGGAATGCGGTCGTCCTTTCCCGTCCCGGGGAAGCGAAGAAATCTATGTCGAAAACGGGAACATCCGCATCAAACGAATCGGAGCGACGTTCCGCCCGTGGACGCCGGCGGCGCGCTGATCACAGAGGCGGCGCGGCGATGTTTTTGCACAAATAGCTCCATTCGTCCTTTGTTGAAGCGGATATCAGGTTTTTGTACCCCATGACGGGCGTATAAGGCGACCCGTCCGTATAAGCGGTGAATCCGCCGGCCTCGGCGTGCAACAGAACGCCCGCGGCATGATCCCACGGT
>DGGW01000062.1 GCA_002393065.1 Alphaproteobacteria bacterium UBA3864
AATCCTGCGCATCTCTCAAAGTCCTTAACGGAAGCTTCCTCGTCTACCTAAATAAACTTGTACTCTTCCGTCTCCTAAAAGACTTCTTTCTCATGCACAGTCAGCGCTCGTCTCACTCAGACAGCCCGCCGCCTGTACATCTCTTCTTCCCTATCCACTCTTCCAATATCTCTCCGCCCTTCCCAGAGCGCAAAATCGGTTATATATCTATCCTCTCTCCCCTGTCAACATCTTTTTTCGTTTATTTTCATTTTTTTTTTGCGTCCGACGATACTTTTAAATATATTAAGAAAGTCGTTTTTTGAAGGGCACCGAATTCATGAGCACGTCAAAATTGTTGAGCCGTTATATTATAAAGCAATTTCTGCTTTCCTTTTTTGCCGTCATGCTTACGTTGGGATTCATCACTTTTCTTTTTGATGTCATAGACTTGATGAAACGCGAATCCGATTCGTCCTTTGAATTCAGCAAAATGTTGTTGATGGCTTTGCTGAAAATGCCGAACATGATGCTGACCGTTTTGCCGTTCGGCGTTTTAATCGGCGCCATCATCGTTTTCTGGCGGCTGACAAAAAGCAGTGAATTGGTCATTATCCGGGCGTCAGGGCAATCCGTATGGCAATTCACGACTCCGCTACTGATATCCGCTTTTCTGATCGGAATGATAGCGGTAACGGTTTTCAATCCCTTTGCCGCCGCCATGTACGGCCGGTTCCAGCTGATGGACGACGACCGGCGCGGTCAGCCCCATATTTCAGCCGATTCGCAGGAGCTCTGGTTGCGCGAGCATCGCGACGGAA
This sequence comes from Alphaproteobacteria bacterium UBA3864, assembly GCA_002393065.1. Taxonomy (GTDB): domain Bacteria; phylum Pseudomonadota; class Alphaproteobacteria; order CAAGCB01; family CAG-977; genus UBA2903. Next base: position 801 of record DGGW01000062.1, read on the forward strand.
AAATGTACGTCCTGCACGCCGACGGATTGCGTCAAAAAGAATACGAATTGTCGCTTCGCGGCGTCACCGTTTTCGTTTTGTCGGAAAAAAACGATTTCCTACAGAGAATCGACGCGCGCATCGCTTTGTTGGATCAGGATTTTTTCACGCTGAAAGACGCTCAACTGTTCGAATCCGGCGTTTTATCGACTTTGCCGGACGATTACAAGTTGCCGACGGAGTTGACGTTGGGAAAGATTCAGGAAAATTTCGCTTCGCCGGATACGATTTCGTTCTGGGATCTGCCCAAATTGATATCCTTCTTTGAAAGCTCCGGTTTTTCCGCGCATACGCACCGGTTGAAGTTTCAATCTTTGCTTGTCATGCCTTTTTTGCTGATTACGATGGTTTTGATCGCAACCGTGTTTTCCGTCGATCCGAATCAGCGGCGCGGCGGCGGCGCGTTAAAAGTAACGGCGGCCATTGCTTGCGGTTTTTTACTGTATTTTATGACCAAGATCACTTACGCGATGGGATTCGCCGCCTCTTTGCCGATCTCTTTTGCGACATGGAGCCCTCCGGCCATTTTCACGTTGTTGAGCGTTTCGCTCCTGCTTCACCGCGAAGACGGCTGATCCAGCAAGTCCGGTAATCGCGTAAAATCGTCAAAAACAAAATCGGCGCCGGCTTTTTTCAACAACGTGCCGCGTTCAGGGGTGCAGTGCGAGCCGCCGATGAACCCGAAAGCCGTCATTCCCGCGGCTTTTGCACCGACGATTCCCGAAACGCTGTCTTCGACGACAAGGCAATCCGACGGAGAAAAGCCCGTTTTATCGGCGGCATATAAAAAAATGTCGGGCGCGGGCTTGCCGTTTTTCACCAAATAAGAACTAAAGGTGTTTTCCGCCGTAAAGAACCGATCCAATCCGGTAACGGACAAGCTGGTTTTCAAACGGGACGGTCGGCCGCCGGACGCGATGCACATCGGCAAATGCAGCAGCGGCAACGTTTCGAGGACGCCTTTGACCGGCAAAAGGGATTCTCTCATTCGCCGTTCGGTTTCATCTTCGACAACGGAAACGAAGTCCGCGGGGATTTTTTTACCGAATCGCCGTTCCAACGCGGCAAGGACCGTTTCGGCCTTTTGTCCGTTATAGCTTGAAACGAAATCCCCGAACGAAATTCGGATTCCGTTTTTTTGCAGTTCTTCGACCCAGATTTCGCATCCCGTTTTTTCGCTGTCGCTCAAAACGCCGTCATTGTCGAAAATAATCAGTCCGTATTCCGGCATGACAAAAGCTCCGGCAATCGAGTGAAATCGTCAAAAATCAAATCGGCGCCCGCATCGGCCAGGCTTGCGGCGCGTTCGGGCGTGCAGTGCGAAGCGCCGACAAAGCCGAAAGCCGTCATTCCCGCGGCTTTCGCGCCAACGATCCCCGAAACGCTGTCTTCGACGACAAGACAATCCGACGGGGAAAAGCCCGTTTTGTTGGCGGCATATAAAAATATGTCGGGCGCAGGTTTGCCGTTTTTCACCAGATAGGAGCTGAACGTGTTATCGGCGGAAAAAAAGTTTTCCATACGCGTTTTGCGAATACACTTCATCAACCGTTCGGGGCGGCTTCCCGACGCGATGCACATTGGCAAATTCAAACGCGGCAACGTTTCGAGAACGCCGGGAACGGGTTGAAGAACCCTGTCCATCAGATCTTCAACGGCGATATTGACTTTGTCAAGGAAATGTTCGGGCAGACGGCAACGGTATTCCTCCTCGATCTGACGGCAAATCAGCGTCCCCGTTTTTCCGGTAAAGCCGAGCATCGCTTCGACGCTGACGTCCGCATACGGTTTCAGACATTCCGACCACACGCGGCAACCGATCAGTTCGCTGTCAATCAGCACGCCGTCGCAATCAAAGATAATCATTTTCACATCAATCACCGTTTTCCTCACCTCCGGAAACGTTCAAAGCCTTAACGGCCGTATCATACGAAAAACCGGCGCGGGCGAGCGCGGCCAAATCTTTTTTAAAAAAAGCAACCTGCGCGTCGGCATCCCGCATAAACCCGATTTTCTTCTTTTTAACCAAACGGATCGCCGATTGCAAATCGTCTTCATCGTCGGGAAGACCGTTTTGATTGCCGACGCCGACCTGCATCAGTTTGCCTTCGATGAACCGGCGGGATTTTCCGGCCGCTTTAAGCTTTTCGATTTGCCGTTCGGCGTACCGGTCGTCGTCGACATATCCGAAATGAACCATTTGCGCAACGACGGCTTCGATCCATTCGTCGGCGTCGGGAGGAACGTCGGCGCCCCGCATTTGCGCTTTTTTCACCCGACGGCGCAAAACGGAACGCAAATTGGCCGTCGAGCTTTCATAGCGGCCCAAATAATAAAGAGCTATGTTTTCCAATCTCTTTTTTGTTATCGGTTTAACGGAATCCGTCATTTTCAATCCTTAAAAAAATTTGGAAAGTCCTTATATTATTAAGTCTTTTTTAAATAAAATTATAGCATAAATTAACAAAGGAGTTTTTTTATGTCCGATTCGTTACGGGATTCAACGCTTGGTTTTCTGATTGACGCGGGATTGACGCGCGGTCAAAGCGTGCGTTTGTCCGCAACGTTGGACACAATGATTTCGCAGCATGCTTATCCGGAAAAGGTCGGTGAATTCCTTGCGGAATCCGCCGCTTTGACGGCTTTGCTCGCCTCCACCGTCAAATATGACGGCGTTTTTACGTTGCAGGTTCGCTCCTCCGGTCCGATCCAAACACTGGTCGTTCAGGAAACGGCGGACGGAAAAATGCGCGGGTACGCCCGTTACGATGAGGCCGCCCTGACGGCGGCAACATCCAACGCGGACGGTAAAGAAAATCCCGTGGCGCATTATTTCGGAAACGGCGTTCTGACGTTCACGACCGAAAAGGGAACGGAAACTTATCAGGGCGTCGTCGGATTGGACAAGACCACCTTAAGCGAATGCGTTTGCGATTATTTTCGTCAGTCGGAACAAATCGAAAGCGATATCCGTTTAAGCGTCAAAGCTCCGGACGAAACGAACGGGTGGCGCGTCGGCGCGATCTTATTGCAAAAAATGCCTTTTGATAAAAAGATTGTGGCGCTGATGAATTCCGCCGACGGCGACGAATTGTGGAATACCGCGGATATTTTGCTGAAATCCGCGACGCCCGCCGAATTGACGGATCCGCTGATCGGTCACGAAGAACTGCTTTACCGGCTCTTCCACCAAAACGATTTGCATTTTTTTACACCGAAAAATGTAGATTTTGGTTGCCGTTGTTCAAAAGAAAAGGTATTAGAAATGTTAAGACACTTTTCCAAACAGGACAGGAAGGATATGATTCAAGACGGTATTATCAAAGTCGATTGCCAGTTCTGCGGTAAAAGCTACACGTTAACCTTGAAAGATTTGGGAGAATAAGCCGTATGTCCTTTAAAACAATGCGAACAGTGTCTCCGGCTTTATTGATGGTTTTCGCGCTGGGATGCGCGGCTGAAACGGAAACGGTCGTTTACGGATACAACGAACCGGCCCCGTATTCCGAACAATCGGCTTACGTTCCGCCGCAGGCGCAGGGCGATTTCCGCAAATTGGGCGAAAAAGTCCTTTTGAAAGCGGAAAGCCTGAAATTCATTTCCAGCTACAACGAACCGGCGCGTGCGCCGAACGTCGACCATCTGATGCTCGTTTCCCCGCTGAAAATTTTGCACGGTTGGGCGTCAAGCCGTTTCGGCATCGATAAAACGCCGGGACGTCAGGTCCGCTTTCTGATCAAGGACGCCAGCATCGTCGAAGAAATCATCGTCGTCGGCGGATCCATGAACAAGACGTTCAAAAATCGCTATACCGGAAAAATGGAAGTCCAGCTTCAGTTCGTCGATCCGGAAGGTCATGTTTTGAGCGAAACATCCGCTTCCGTCATGCGTAACATCGTTTTGCCGCGCAACGCGACCAAAGAAGAACATGAAAACGCATGGACCATCTTGACATTTGATATGATTAAGGCATTATCGAAACGGTTGGATCAGGATTTGGCCAGTCCGGCTTACGACGACTTCATCGCCAGATAATCCGCGGTTTTCGATTTCGCGGGTGTAGCTCAATGGCAGAGCAGCAGCTTCCCAAGCTGAATACGAGGGTTCGATTCCCTTCACCCGCTCCAAAAAAGCCTCCCTTTGCGGAGGCTTCTTTATTTTTATCTTAAACTTAAACATTTTCCGTGATATATTTGTTTATATGGGGTTTTAAGCGCAAAGGCGGGACGCTATGAAAAAAATACTGTTTGCTTGCTTTTTGGTCGTCATGGGGATGTCAACGGCAACGACCGCGACCGTCTTTGACGACAACGCCGCTTTCGTTATCGCCGCCGCCGTTAAATTAGGCGCGTCGACGAATGACGGAAGCGATGCCGTAACCGGCCCGCGAAGCGTGAAAAAATCGGACGTAAGAATGCGCACCTGTTCCCGTCCCGCCGGGAAAAAACTTCCGGCGGACAGATTTTGCGCCAACGACAGCGGTTGTTGCGATGACGAGATTTGCGATAATTCTTCCTGCAAACAGCTTTGTCTGGACGGTAGAGCCACCGATTCCAACAAAACACTTTGCGCCGATACCGGATCGACGCCGCAATGCGTTACCGCGAACCATCGGGCTTCCTGTCAATGCATAAGCGGCACGGCCGATTCCTGCCCGCCCGGAATGAAATGCAACAACGGAACGTGTATCGGATGCAGCGGAAAAGGTCAATGCAAATGTCCGGCGTCGCAATATGCGCACAGCAACACGTGCGTCAACTGCACCAAAGACAGCGATTGCACCGACGAAACGCAGGTTTGCATCAACGCCGGGACCATCAATTCCTATTGCATGGTCAAAGTTTGCGAAGACGGCAAGTATATTTCAAACCACGTCTGTCAATCCTGCGCGGCGGCCATGACGGGCTGTATCCAATGCGATGTCAGCAACGTTTGCCTCGAATGCAAAACGGGATTCACGTTAAACGCTTCAAAAAAATGTGTAACGACCAGCTGTTCCGCCGGCTACTTTCTGGACGAAGACGGGCATTGCAAAACATGCGGTATCGGATGCGCGACCTGCACGAGCGCCGGATTATGCGCCTCCTGTTCCGCAGGATATACCCTGAAAAACGGAGAATGCGAACCGACCGAATGCACGACGTCCGGCACCTATCTGGATCTGCGCGCGCCGTCGCCGGGATGCAAAACGTGTCCGACCGGATGCGCCGAATGCGAAACGGTCGTATCGACGGACACAACGGCATCGAACTGCACCCTTTGCAAATACGGATACCACATGGAATACTCGTCTTCGACGCAGAAGTATTCCTGCCCCGCTTTAAGCTGTTCCGCTACGGAATTTCAGGATGAGGACAGCTGTACGGCCTGTTCCATTAAAATTTCGCATTGCACGTCTTGCACGGGTGCCTACCTCGGCCCGAGCCATATCGGGGTAACGTGTAAAGCCTGCGAATCCGGATATACTCTGGCGAACAACTCGAACAACAATCCGGGCATCCCGAAAGTTTGCGTTTTAAGCGATTGCACGACCAGAATTTCAAATTGCAAATCCTGCAGTCTTGACGTCGGCAATGTCGTAACCTGTTTAAGCTGTATGGACGGATACGCCGTTGCCAACAACAGGACCGCCTGTTCGCAATGCGCGGCAAACACGTACAGCGCAAACGGTTTGACTTGCGAAGCCTGCCCCTCGAACGGTTATTCCAAACCCGGCAGTTCGAAATGTACCGTATGCGACGGCGACAACGAAATCGTCAACGCGGGCAGAACGACTTGCGCCCTTTGTCCGGAAGGACAAGCGCCGAACAGCGGTCACACTTCCTGCGTCGCGATCGCGAATTACTGTTCGTCCAATTCGGATTGCGGCAGCGACGGAACGAAAAAATGCCACAACAATAAATGCGTTTTGAGAAGCTGCGCCGAAATCGGACAAGCGAAAGGTAAAATTTTCGGGACGCAGGCCTTGATCTGCGACGCCGGTTATCAAAAGAAAACGAATACGTACACCGGAAACGACGGACAATGCTACGAATGCGAAAAACGAAGCGATTACTGTGCGACGACAGCCGATTGCAATAACATTACTTTAAAATGCGAAAACAATGCCTGCGTTTTGAGAACCTGCGCGGAAATCGGCAAAGCGAACGGTTCGCTCGTTTACGGTTTGAGTTCGATGACTTGCGTAAACGCCGGATATGAACTGGCGGCGTCCGGCCATACCGGAAAAGACGGGAAATGCTACTACTGCAAAACGAAAAGCGGCTATTGCGACGACACGAAGCCCTGCTCTTCGTCGCAAAAATGCGTCAACCACATCTGCACGGCGAAAGTCTGCGCTGATTACGGATATATCAACGCCGCGGGACGGGCGACCTGCACCGCCGGTCTGTACGGCAAATCGACCGGCGTATCCGGTTCGGACGGAGCGTGCTACGAATGTACGAAATGCGACGTGGGAACCGAACCGAACAGCGGACACACCGCTTGCTCCGCCTGCGCCGACGGCAAAGTGAACAACAAGAAAGGCGGAGCCTGCGAAGTCTGCGGAACGGGAACTTACGCCGTGGAAAAGAGATATTGTCAGGGTTGCCCGTCCGGTTCTTATTGCGTCAACGGAATCAAATACGCCTGCGCTTCCGGAAAGACCAGCGCGCCCGGATCTTCGTCTGCTTCCGATTGCAAGAGCTGCACGGATTTGGGATACAAAGGGTCCGCAAACGAATGCACCGGATACGGGACGAGCATTGATACGGTGATCGGAACCTGCTACGCGTGCCACGCCTGTTCGGAAATCAGCGTCGGAAAAGGAACGGCATCCGGAACCTGTACGGCTTGCACAAAAGCCGGATTGTGTACGGCCGTTTCCTGCACTTCGGGAATCGTCGCAACGTCCGGTTCGGAAAAATACTGCGATTCCTGCCCGACTTTCGGTGTTTGTTCGGGCGGATCGTTCACCGGTTGTCAGGCGGGATACTTTAAAAACGGATCGTTCTGTTCGCAATGTTCTCTGACCGGATGCACGACTTGCAAACAAAACGTCGCGACGCCGACCTGTACGGCTTGCACGGCCGGATACTTCCTGTCGAACGGAGCGTGCACGCTTTGCAACGCCGCCTGCAAAACCTGCAAACAAATCGATCAGTGTACCGAATGCGTGAACGGCAATACGCCGCCGTTCTGCGGAGGAACGCACTTGTAATAAAAAAGCGGAGCCTTCGGGCTCCGCTTTTTTGCTTCGTTTTACAGTTGGATCGTTCCGCGCAGGGAAAAGACCGTTCCGTAATTCCTGCTTTTCCGCAACGCCGGATGGACGTACAGCTGAATATCGGGCGTAATGGTCAGAAACTGCGTAACGCCGAACGACACATAGCCTTCGACCACCGTTTCGAACGAACGGACGGGTTCGGCGAAGTATTGCTTCGCCACTTTATTGTAAGCGACGGCCAATCCCGCCTGATTCGACTGTTTTTGCGGATTCGTGTAAACGCCGCCCAGAACGTACGATTGCTTAACGGGCATGGAAGACCCTGTCGCGGCGTTGGCGCGGACGAAAACGCCGAACGAATCGGTCAGATTCTGCGATATGTTGACCGACCACCCCGTCGTGTTTTGCGGTTGCGTTATGACGTTCGGCTGATTGTAGACCAAAACGGAGTACTGCCCGCTCCGCCCGTTGATCGTCGGCGTAAAACTGATCGATCCGAACGATGTGAAACGGTGGTCGCCCCAGCCTTTGCCGGACAAGGTTTCGGCACCGACGTTGCGCGCGTTCTGAAAACCGGCGGCAACGGACACTTCGTTTGTCGGATTGACCTGAACGTACGCGCCCAATCCGGCGATCGGGTACGTTTCGCTGGCGTTCTGCGACAAAGCGTAGTTGATAAAGCCCGTCTGCTGATTCGAACCGTACTGCGAACCGTCGAAATCATAAATCGGGAATTGTCCGATTGTCAGCGAAACCGTGTTGTTGAACAATGCGTGCGTGTACGTCAACTGGTCAAACGAGTTTTGCGGCGTTGAAAAATCGTTGATCGCGTTGGCGAGATACAGTCTGTTTCCGATATTGTCGGCTCTGTTCCCCCAATACCGAACCGCCGTGTAAGAAGCGGAAAGCGTTCCCGTCCCCCAGGTGTCGTTATTGAACATCTGCCAGCTGAAGGATGGCGCGTAAACGGTCTGCATCGCCGTCTTTCCGCCGTTCGGCACGCCTTTTTGCGCCAGAAACGACACGTCCAGCGAATACTGGATGCCGGCTTTTTTATTCAGATCCGCTTTAAAATCGTTATACGCCTTTTCCATATCGGAAACATCGCGCGACAACCTGTCGACGCCGGATTGCGACCGTTGGGACAATCGCCCCTGATTTTGCGGAAAGACAAACAGTTCGACGACTTCGACTTCCTGCGCCGACGCCGAAGCTCCGGCCGTCAGAGCGGCAAGGAACGCGGTTGTTTTAAACAGTTTCATTTCATTCCCCCTTTAAAAAAGAAAAACAGGCTTTCACGGTAAGCGTTCGAAGCCCGCGGATAAACCCCGCAATTATGACGATAGCCGTCCTGTCATAAAAACAAGTCCAGCTTGTTCAAAGCGGCAAAAGCTCCCTACTGTGACAGCGGTTCACTTTTTTATGGAGGATAAAAAAATGCTTTTGGGTACACGCTATCCGACTTTGGGATTTCACACGGGCGGCGCGGGACAGTCCGACGACGGCATTCCGCCGCAGCCGTTTGAAACGTTTTGTTACGATTCGGCACTGATGGAAGCGAAGATCGAAAACTTCAACGTCGTTCCGTACACGTCCGTTCTGCCGCCCGAAATGAAAGGCAATATCCTGTCCGTCGACCAAGTGGCTCCTTTCTTCAAGCATGGGGCCGTTCTGGAAGTCATCATGGCCGGCAACGGCGCGCGCCGTTCCGAACATCAGGCCATCGCCACCGGCGTCGGCATCTGTTGGGGTGAAGACAAAGACGGAAAGCTGATCGGCGGATGGGCGGCGGAATACGTCGAATACTTCCCGACGCAGATCGACGACGACATCGCGCGCGGTCACGCGGAAATGTGGCTGAACAAATCGCTGAATCACGAATTGACGCTTCGCGGCGTGAAAAAGCACAGCGAATTTGAAATTTTCCACAACTATCTGAACATCACGCAGGAATTCGGATATTGCCTGACCTGTTTGGGCTTTTTGAATTTCGAAACGGCGGATCCCGTCAAGCTCTGATGTCGAAACGCGGTATTGTTCCTTTAAACAAGGGACAATACCGTTTTTTTTATTTTAAGGATAAAACAATGGAACAAGAACAAAAAACTCCCGCTAAAAAGCTGGGATTGATCGCGCTGGCCAGCGTCGTCGTCAGTTCGATGATCGGCGGCGGCATTTACAGCCTGCCGCAAAACATGGCCGCGGGATCGTCCGTCGGCGCCGTTCTGATCGCGTGGCTGATCACCGGCGCCGGCATGTACTTCCTGTCCGGTTCGTTCAGGATTTTGTCCGACGCCCGTTCCGATCTGACGTCCGGCATTTATATGTACGCCCGCGAAGGTTTCGGTCCGTTTGCCGGTTTCACGATCGGCTGGGGGTATTGGCTTTGTCAGATTTTCGGCAACGTCGGATACGCCGTTATCACAATGGACGCGTTAAACTATTTCTTTCCGCCTTACTTCAAAGGCGGCAACAATTTCGCGTCGATCGTCGGCGGCTCCGTTTTGATTTGGTTTTTCAACTTCGTTGTTTTGCGCGGCGTTAAACAAGCAAGTTTTATCAATGCAATAGCGACCGTTTTTAAGATCGTTCCTCTGCTTTTGTTCATCCTGATCTGCGCTTTCGCGTTCAAAGCGTCCGTATTCGATGTCGATTTCTGGGGCAATCTGGAATCACACGGCAAATCGCTCGGATCGCTGTCCGGACAAATCAAAAGCACAATGCTGGTAACACTGTGGTCGTTCATCGGCATCGAAGGCGCCGTCGTTCTGTCCGACCGCGCGGAAAACAAAAACGACGTCGGCAAAGCGACTTTCATCGGATTCGCAGGTTGTCTGCTGATCTACATCCTGCTGTCCGTTCTGCCGTACGGCTATATGAGTCAGGCGGAACTGGCGGCCGTGCCGAATCCGTCAACGGCGGGCGTTCTGGAAGCGATCGTCGGACGGTGGGGAAGCTGGCTGATGAACATCGGATTGCTGATCGCGGTGCTTGCCAGCTGGCTGGCGTGGACGATGATTACGGCGGAAATCCCGTTCGCAGCCGCGAAAAACGGCACTTTCCCGAAAGAACTGGCCATCGAAAACGACAAAGGCGCCCCTTCCGTGTCGCTGTGGATTACCAGCGCACTGATGCAAACGGCGATTCTGATGGTCTATTTTTCAAACAACGCGTGGAACACGATGCTGTCGATCACGGGCGTGATGGTTTTGCCCGCTTACCTGTCCAGCATGGCTTTTCTATGGAAGATCTGCGAAGACGGCGAATATCCGAAAACGGCGCAAACGCCGCGGTCGGAAGCGTTGCTTTGTTCGATTTTGGGTTCGATTTACGCGCTTTGGCTGATTTACGCGGCAGGACTGCAATATTTGCTGATGGCGGTTTTGTTCCTGTCGGCGGGGATTCCCGTTTACGTTTACGCCCGAAAGCAGAATTTCCCGAACGAAAAAATATTTTCGGCGCGAGAACTGTACTGCGCGGGACTGATGATAGCGGCGGCGCTGACGGCCCTTTTCCTGTTCTGGCGCGGCGTCTTGTCCGTATGACGAAAAGCGGCAGAGAACAACTCTTTGCCGCTTTTATCCTCTTTACGGGAAAAAGCTTTGATGCTATTGTAAAAGAAGTGTTTTTCACAACAGAGGATTCTATGACCCTTTTAATCGTCTTGGTGGTTCTGACCGTCGGCCTGTCCTTTTTATGTTCGCTGATGGAGGCCTCCCTGCTTTCCACGACGCCGAGTTATATTTCAAGCCTGGAAGAAAAACGTCCTTCCGCCTATAAAAAAATGTCAGCCCTGAAATCCAACGTCGACCGTCCGCTTTCGGCTATTCTGATGCTGAACACGATCGCGAACACGGCCGGCGCGTCCTGCATCGGCGCACAGGTCCAAACCGTTCTGGGCAACGAATACATCGCCGCGGCATCCGCGGTCATGACCGTGCTGATCCTGCTGTGCAGCGAAATCATCCCGAAAACGATCGGCGCGACATACTGGCAGAAACTGACGGGTTTCCTTTGTTTTATTTTGCCGCTCATGTGCTTTGTTCTCAAACCGTTCATGAAGCTTTTCGAACTGATGACAAACTTTATCAAACCCAAAAACCAGCCCAAGGCGAATATTCGCGAAGAAATCAAGTCGATGACGAAAATGGGCTATACGGAAAAATTCCTTGACGACGACGAATTTCACGTCATCAGCAACGTCCTGAATCTGGACGAGATAAAAGTCAAGGATTTGCTGACGCCGCGAAGCGTTTGCGCGACCGTTCTGGCCGACATCCCGATCAGCGAATTTATCGAAACGGCGACCGAATACGCTTTTTCCCGTTATCCCGTCATGAAAAACGAAGACGAAGAAGTCTTCCTCGGCTACGTTCATAAATCCGATCTGATCGGCAAAGACCCGACACAGTCGATAAACGCCCTGATCCGTCCGATTCTGGAAATAGCCTCGACGGCCAGCGCCGATTACGTTTTCACGGAAATGTTGCGGACGCACAACCATATCGGCGTCGTTTACGACGAATTGGGAACGTGGCTCGGCATCATAACGATGGAAGACGTTCTGGAAGCGATTCTCGGCAAGGAAATCGTCGACGAAACGGACACCGTCAGCGACATGCAGTCTTATGCGAAACAGCTGTGGTCGACCAAACGCGCCGAAACCTTAAAGCAATACGGCGCGAAAACCGCGGCCGTCAGCGAAACGGTTACGGATAACTGACGACGCAATACTGCTTTCCAGCGTTCAATTCCGCGCAGATTTTCCGGATCTTGTCGGATTTGCCCTTGATATAAAGGCGGATATAACGGCCTTTTTTCGGTAAAGTAATGTGCGTTTCGACCGTTTTGACGCTTTTCAAAACGGGGAAGCGTTCTTTCAGTTCGTTCCATCCCTTGTCCAGCGTTTCCTGCGTGTAATACGATGCCAGATGCGCATATAACGGCGATTCGACTGCGACGGACGCGGGTTTCTTTTCCGCTTTGCCGGAAGGGGCGGGAAGCCGACGCTCGAGTCCTTCATCGACAAATTCGTTTTCCTCGTCTTCGTCCAAATGATCGAGCTTCTTTTTCGCTTTTTTCAAACCTTGCTGGGCCGCGCGTTCCAACCAAACACGGCCTTCGTCCTCGTTCAGGGGGACGCCTTCGCCGCGCAAATACATGATGCCCAGATTGTATTGCGCCAACGGCGAACCGTTTTTGGCCGCCAAAAAATACCAGAAAGCGGCTTGGGTCAAATCCTGCCGAACGCCTTTCCCCCAGCGGTACAAATGCGCCAAATTCCGTTGCGCGGCGGCGTCGCCGCTTTCAGCGTCGGCATGCCATTCCGTAAAAGCCCTTTCATAATCGCCGTTCGAATAGAATCGGACGCCTTCGTCAAAATCGGCAAAAGCGGGAGTCGATACCAGCAACAGCGTCAAAACAAAAAACAACATCGGGACGCCTCCTGAAAAAAGTCTTACGGATTATTATCGGGCGTTTGTCCGGCCAAATCAACGATATCCAACGAAACGTCCTCCGGTTCCGAAAGCGTATCGTCTTCGGCCGCCAAATCGGCGGATTCGGGAATTTCCGGCTTAACGGGTTCGGGCGCGGAAACGGCGGCGGATTTCTTTTTGCCTTTGGCCGATGCGCCTTTTTTAAGCGCCTCTTTGGCGCGAATCGCGGCCAAACGGGCGCGACGCCGTTCCATTTTCTTTGCGTAGCGGGCTTTTTTCCACGCGGCTATGTTTTTCTGATGCTCGTTAAAGTTCTTGGAAAAAGCGTGTCCGCCCGTTCCGTCCGCGACAAAGTACAGTTCGTTGGTCGTCATCGGATTCAACGCCGCCGCAATGGATTCCCGTCCGGGATTGCAAATCGGCTCCGGCGGCAACCCTTTTTTTACATAAGTGTTGAACGGATGGTCGAGCTTCAGATCTTTAAACGTCAGACGACGTTTCAGCTCCATCGTTCCGTCGGTCACGGCGTAAATAACGGTCGGATCGGTCTGCAGACGCATCCCTTTGCGCAACCGGTTGACAAACACGCCGGCGATCCGCGGCCGTTCGGCGGAAACGGACGTTTCCTTTTCAACGATGGACGCCATGACCAGCGCTTCTTTTTTCGTCTTATAAGGCAGGTCCTCCTGGCGTTTCGGCCAGAGTTCGTCGATCGTTTTCGTCATCGCGTCGGTCATCCGCTTGACAACGACCTTGCGCGGCAAACCGTAACTGTACACATACGTTTCGGGCAACAACGTCCCGTTGGCCGGAGCGTTGCCGAGTTCGCCGAACAATCCGGGTGTTTGCAAAAGCATTTCATAAATCTGGGAACTGGTTTTGCCTTCGGGGATCGTGATTCGACGCACCGTCGTCAGACCGCTGTTCAAAACATCCAGAATCTCACGCATACTGGAACGGGGCGGGATCCGGTATTCGCCGGCTTTCAACTGACCGGCCTTGCCCGAAAAGCGAGCCAACCCCTTGAAAACGGGGACGCTGGAAATCAGTCCCTCTTTTTTCAGCCGGAGCGCTATGGTTCCGAGAGGTTCACCCTTTTCGATCAGAATGATGACGGGTTCCGAAACGTCGTTCGGTTCGTATGTCATTGAATAGAAATTGAAAACGCTTCCGCCGGACAGGAAAACTGCCATCAAGACTAAAAACTTGATCAACGAGCGTCCCATCGGCAATCACACCGTTTTGAAAATGACGGTCGCGTTCGTTCCGCCGAAACCGAAAGAATTGGACATAGCCGTTTTGATTTTGCGTTCCTGCGCTTTCAACGGGATCAAATTGACGGTTTCAGCCCCTTCGATCGGGTCTTCCAAATTCAACGTCGGCGGCAAAACGCCTTCGTTCAGGGCTTTCAGACAGAAAACGGCTTCGACCGAACCGGCGGCGCCCAACAAATGACCGATGCTCGATTTCGTTGACGACATCGGAACGTCGCAGCCGTTGAAAACGGTTTTGACGGCGTTCAATTCCAAAGCATCGCCCGTCGGCGTCGATGTGCCGTGAGCATTGATATACCCGATGTCTTCGGGGTTCATGGCGGCGCGCTGCAGAGCCATCTTCATGGCGTGCATGGAACCGTGGCCGTCCGGCGCGGGCGCCGTGATGTGGTGGCCGTCGCCCGACAACCCGTATCCGGCGATTTCACCGTAAATTTTCGCGCCGCGGGCTTTGGCGTGTTCGTATTCTTCCAGAACCAAACCGCCGGCGCCTTCGCCCATAACGAAACCGTCGTGCCCTTTATCCCACGGGCGGGAGGCTTTTTCGGGCGTATCGTTATAGTGTGTGGACAAGGCTTTGGCATTGGCGAAACCCGCGATGGCCAGCGGCTGAACAGTGGATTCGGCGCTGCCGGCCAGCATTACGTCGGCATCGCCCAACGCGATCATGCGTGCCGCGTCGCCGACGGCGTGAGTTCCCGTCGCACACGCCGTAACGCAGGCGTGGTTCGGTCCCCACAAACCGTACTTGATCGACAGATGGCCCGAAATCAGGTTGATCAGACAGGACGGAATGAAGAACGGGCTGACACGGCGCGGACCGCCGTCGTTCAAAGCGAGCGTGTTGGCTGAAATGGCGCCGAGCCCGCCGATGCCCGATCCGAACATCACGCCCGTACGGTAGCGATCTTCGTCCGTTTCGGGTTTCCATCCGGAATCTTCCAAAGCGTCGATACCGGCCGCAAGACCGTATAAGATGAACGTATCGACGTGACGTTGTTCTTTCGGTGAAAGAACGGTATCGGGATCGAATTGATTTTCTTCCTTACCGAAAAAAATCTGTCCCGCAACTCTGGCCGACAAATCCGAAGCGTCGAACTTTGTGATTTTGCCGATGGCCGATTTCCCGCCGATCAAAGCGGACCAACTTTTTTCGACCCCGCGGCCGAAAGGCGTCAGCAACCCCATGCCGGTAACGACGACTCTTCTCATGTCGACCTCTTTTCAGAAAAAACACTGTGCCGATTCTCCATAACAAGACGGAAAATCGGCACGTTTGATGAAAATGCTTATCAGGCGTTCGCCGCGTGTTTGGCGATGTAATCGATAGCGTCCTGAACGGTCAGAATCTTTTCCGCGGCATCATCGGGGATTTCGACGGAAAATTCTTCTTCAAAAGCCATAACCAGTTCGACGGTATCCAAACTGTCTGCGTTCAGATCGTCGATGAAGCTGGACGAATCCGTGACTTTGGACGGTTCGACGCCCAAATGTTCGACGACAATCTTCTTTACGCGTTCGGCAATATCACTCATTTTTTATTCCTCTTGTTAAACACGGTGTTCCTGTTTTCCTTCGAAAGGATAAAGGAACATCACGAAAGCAAATCCTTTTAGCACAGAAAAAAACGTTTGACCAGCAAAAAACGACTTGACGGTCAAATCATAGCCATTCCGCCGTTTACATGCAGGGTCTGGCCCGTGATGTAAGAGGCTTCGTCTCCGGCTAAAAAGGCGACGGCGTCGGCGATGTCTTCGGGCAGTCCCAGACGGCCCATCGGTATCGTTTTTGCCAGTTTTTCCTTTGCGTCCTCGGGCAAAGCGTCGGTCATCGGCGTTTTCACGAAACCGGGCGCGACGCAGTTCGCGGTGATGCCGCGGGAAGCGAGTTCGGCGGCAAGGCATTTGGTCATCGCGATCAAACCGGCCTTGGACGCCGCGTAGTTGGCCTGACCGGGGTTGCCGGTCACGCCGACGACGGACGCCATGCTGACGATCCGTCCGTAGCGGCGTTTCATCATGCCGCGAACGACCGCGCGCGCCAAACGGAAGCCCGCGGTCAGATTGACATTCAGAACCAAAGCCCACTCTTCGTCTTTCATACGCATGAACAGATTGTCTTTGGTCAAGCCGGCGTTGTTGATCAGAATGTCGATTTTGCCGGCGGCTTTTTCGGCTTTTTCAACCAAAGCGTTCACATCATCCGGATCGCCGAGGTTGCATGAAAAAGCGAAAACCCTTTCCTTGAGTTCGGCGGCGAAAGCGTCCAGCGTTTCCTGCCGCATATCGGTCAGGATGACGGTCGCTCCGGCACCGTGAAGCTTTTTAACGACGGCGCGGCCGATGCCGCCCGTTGCGCCGGTGATCAGCGCGCATTTTCCCGTAAAATCCATTTTCCCCTCCGTTTCAAAAAGCTTTCAAAAATTGTTCGATGTCCTGCGGCGTATTGAGCGTTATCGCTTTCAGATCCGGCGAAATCCGCCGCGCCAAACCGGACAAAACCTTTCCGGCGCCCGCTTCGACCTGCGTATCGACGCCGTTTTCCATCGCGTACAGCACGCTTTCGCGCCACCGGACGGATCCCGTCACCTGTTCGACCAGACAACGGCGGATGTCGTCCGCCTTTTCGACGGGACGCGCCGTTACGTTCGCGATCACGGGAAAGCGGACGTCACGCACGTCGGCCTGCGCCAAAGCGTCCTTCATCACGTCGGCCGCCGGCGCCATCATCGGGCTGTGGAACGGCGCGCTGACGGGCAGTTTGACGACCCGCTTCAATCCTTTTTTCGTCGCGATTTCCATGGCGCGGTCGATCGCCGGCATCGCGCCGCTGATAACGACCTGACCCGGCGCGTTATCGTTCGCCGCGACGCAAACTTCGCCGTCCGCCGCCGCTTCAGCCGCGATCGCTTTCGCCGTTTCGAGGTCCGCGCCGATCAACGCCGCCATGCCGCCCTTTCCGACGGGAACGGCCTCCTGCATCGCCAGACCGCGGCGGCGCAGCAAACGGGCAGCCGTCGTGATGTCGAACGCTCCGACCGCGCACAGCGCCGCATATTCGCCGAGCGAATGTCCCGCCGCGAATTTGAACGTGTCCGCCAAAGAAATTTTGCCTTCCTGCTGCAAAACGCGAACAACGGCCATGCCGACCGCCATCAGCGCGGGTTGCGCGTTCTTCGTCAGCGTCAGGTCGTCCTGTTCGCCGGAAAACATCATTTTGCTGAGATTTTCCTCAAGCGCGTCATCGACTTCCAAAAAAACTTCGCGCGCCACGGTGAACGCGTCCGCCAAATCCTTTCCCATGCCGACGAATTGCGCCCCCTGGCCGGGGAAAACAAGCATATGAGCCATCGGAGACCTCCGTATCGTTCAAAATATTTTTTCAAGCTGTTAATCCGAACGCCGTCCGTTGTCAAGCTTTGTAAAAAAAAAGGCTGAAACGCTGTATTTTTCGATAAAAATATTTCTTTAAACAAAGTTATGCTTGCACAAAAAGGAAAAGTGCGGATAAAGTAAGAGCGGAAACCGGCGCGGACGTCAGAGCCGCCAACCCGGTCAGGTTCGGAAGAAAGCAGCCGCAACGGTTTCGGCGGGTCGCTGTCCGGTTTCCGTATTTTTCCGCAGGATTTTCCTTATGACCGTTTCGGCAAACTACCGTGTCCTGGCCCGCAAATACCGTCCCGCCTCCTTTTCCGACCTCGTCGGTCAGGAAGCGCTGGTGCGAACGCTGAAAAACGCGATTGAATCGGGTCGTTTGGCTCAAGCTTATATTTTAACGGGCATTCGCGGCGTCGGTAAAACGACGTCGGCGCGCATCATCGCCCGCGCTCTGAACTGCATCGGTCCCGACGGCAACGGCGGCATGACGACCGAACCGTGCGGCGTTTGCGAACATTGCAAAGCCATCGCCGAAGGACGCCATATCGACGTCGTCGAAATCGACGCCGCCAGCAACACCGGCGTCGACAACATCCGCGAACTGATCGAAACGACGCGCTACAATCCGACTTCCGCCCGTTTCAAAGTCTATATCATCGACGAAGTCCACATGTTGTCGAAAGGCGCTTTCAACGCTTTGCTGAAAACGTTGGAAGAACCGCCCGAACGGGTCAAATTCATCTTTGCGACGACCGAGATCCGCAAAGTGCCGACGACGATTCTGTCGCGTTGCCAGCGTTTCGACCTGCGCCGCGTCGAACCGGAATTGCTGACCGCGCATTTCAAAAACATCGTCGAAAAAGAACAGGTCGACGCGGAAGAGGAAGCTTTAAAGCTGATCGCCAAAGCCGCGGACGGTTCCGTTCGCGACGGCTTGTCGTTGCTGGATCAGGCGATCGCGCACGGCGGCGGCGCCGTGACCGCCGATTACGTACGGGAAATGATCGGGCTTGCCGACCGTTCCGCCGTCGTTTCCCTTTTTGAAGAGCTCAACAAGGGAAACATCAAAGAAGCTCTTGATTTATTCAACAAACAGTATGCCGTCGGCGCCGATCCCGTTATCGTGTTGCAGGATTTGCTGGACCTGACGCATTGGATCACTCGCGTCAAGATCGCGCCGGAACTGGCCGACGATCCGTCCATGGCGCAAAACGAGCGCGAACGCGCCGAAGCGATGTCCAAAGGACTGTCCATGGGCGTTCTGACGCGTACGTGGCAGCTTTTGTTAAAAGGCATATCCGAAACCATGACGGCGCCTTCCGCGAAACAAGCGGCCGAAATGGTGCTGATACGGTTGGCTTACGCGGCCGAACTGCCGCCGCCCGCCGATTTGGTCAAGTCTTTGCGGTCCGGCAACGCGCCCGCCGTTCAATCCGTCGCGTCCGCGACACCCGCCCCAAGCGGAAACTGGGGCGGCGTCAAAGCCGTTTCGAACGCGTTACCCGCCGTTCAATCTTTTGCGAAACCGGCGGAAGCGCCCGTTTTTGATTCTCTGGCCGACATCGTGGCTTACGCTTATAAGAAAAAGGAAATGCTTTTCGCGTTCCATTTGGAAAAATGCGTCAGCCTCGTTTCCTTCGAACAAGGCCGTATCGAATTTTATCCGACGGAAGAAACGCCGGCGTCTTTGGCGATGGAAATGTCGCAGAAGCTGCAGGAATGGACGGGAAAACCGTGGCTGGTGTCCGTCGTCGGCAAACAGGGCGGTCAAACCCTTTATCAGGAAGCCAAAGCAAAAGAAGAAAACCTGCGTCGGGAAATGACGAAAAATCCTCTTGTCGCCACCGTAATCAGGCTTTTCCCCGGGGCGAAAATCGACACGATCCGGATGCAAAAGGATGAAGAAGCCGACAATCCCGACACTTTCGAAACGGAAACGGAGGAAGACGAATGAAAAAATTCGCTGAATTTATACAAAACGCGCAAAACATGCAGGCCAAAATCGAAAAAGAAACCGTCGAAGGAACGGCCGGCGGCGGTATGGTCCGCGTCACAATGAACGGCACGGGAACGGTCAGCGGCGTCAAAATCGATCCGGAGGCTCTTTCCGACGCCGGTATGCTGGAGGATTTGCTGGTCGTCGCTTTCAACGACGCCAGTGAAAAGAAAGAAACGCTGATGCGCAAACAGGCCGAAGAAATGAAAAAAGGCCTTCACCTGCCGTTCAATCTGCCGTTCTGACATGAATGAAATCGACACGCTGATCCGATTGTTTTCGCGTTTGCCGGGCTTCGGAGCCCGATCGGCGCGGCGGACGGTGCTGTATCTGATAAAAAAACGCGAAACGCAATTCCTGCCCCTGATTTCCGCCATGACAAGCGTTGCGGAACATATTTCCGTTTGCCCCGTTTGCGGAAATTTTGATTCTCAAACGCCGTGCGCCGTTTGTCGGGACGTCAAACGCGACCCGACGACCGTTTGCGTCGTTCAGGATGTCGCCGACCTGTGGGCCATTGAACGGAGCGGGTATTTCAAAGGAAAATACCACGTTTTGGGCGGTCTGCTTTCGCCGATCGACGGCACCGGTCCCGACGAATTGAAGTTGCCCGTTTTGGAAAAAAGAATCCGCGATGAAGGAATCAAAGAGCTGATTCTCGCGCTTCCGGCCACGGTGGACGGCCAAACGACGGGACACTATATCACCGAGCTTTTCCAAAACGCCGGCATTCGCATTTCTTCGCTGGCGCAAGGCATTCCCGTCGGCGGCGAACTCGACTACATGGACGACGGAACGATCCGGACGGCATTGGCTTCGCGCCGCTGATCAGGGCATTTCCGTGACGCATTTGGCGAAGAAATCGCCGCGTTCCTCAAAATTCTTAAAGATTCCGTAGCTCGGCGCGGCGGGCGAAAGCAACACGAATCCGCCGAACGACGCCAGTTTTGCCGCTTGTGAAACGGCTTCCTTCAAATCGGCGGCTTCGTAAACCTCGCCTTTTCTTTTGCGGACCTCTTCGGCCAAACGGCTTCCCGTTTGGGGAATCGTGACAACGGGAACGTATTTTTTCGCCGCATAATCGGCCAACTCGCCGTAATCCTGCTGCCGGTCGAAACCGCCGGCGATAAGAACGACGCGCCGGCCGTCAAAAGCGCGCAAAGCGGCCAGCGCCGTTTCGGGCGTGGTCGAAATGCTGTCGTCTATGAAACGGATGCCGTTCTTTTCGGGCAGTTCCTGCAAACGATGCGGCAACGCGTGAAACTCTTTCAACGGTTCTTCGCAGTCTTTCGGTTCCAGTCCGGCCAGTTTCATAACGGTCAGCGCCGCGCAAACGTTTTCCAAATTATGTTCGCCGCGCAACGGGACGACGTCCGTCGAAAACAGCTTGTCCCGTTTGTCGTAAAACCAACCGTCGCGGAAATGGATACCGTCGATCGTATTGTAATACACGGGATTGATCGGATTTTTGACATAATACCTCGTCAGCGGATCCCGCGCGTTCAAAACGATCGGCTTGTCCGCTCCGCGCACGCGCATAATGTTGAGCTTGTCATGAAAGTATTGTTCGTGCGTTTTATGCCAGTCGATATGTTCGGGATACAGATTCAGCAAAACGGTGATGTCGAAACCGTATTTCAGGTCGGCGGCGACATAGCTCGAAACCTCGTCAACGACGATTTCGTAATTGTCCAAAGCTTCTATATAATTGATGATCGGATAACCGATGTTTCCGCCGAAAGCGACGCGGTTGCCGAACGATTCGAACAAAAAGGAAATCAGCGACGACGTCGTGGATTTGCCTTTCGTCCCCGTAACGCCGACAAGCAACGGCCTGTTTTCCATGGACAGCGCCGCTTCCAAAAACAAATTCGTTGCCGACGTGAAATAAGCGCTGAACTGGCGGGCGATACGGATTTCATTACGATAAAGACTGATCCCGGGGGATTTGATGACCAATCCGGTCAAAGGTTCTTTCAACGGATCTTCGACAACTTTGACTTCGCAGCCGCGGTTTTGCAAAAAGGCCGTTACCGCCTGCCCTTCCTTACCGTAACCCCAAACCGTCACTTTCGAGTTGTTTTTCAAGCCGTCCAAGAGCATCTTCGTATCCTTTCGGTATAAAATGGTCGCCGGAAAAAGAAAAAATCTCGTCCTTCAAAGAATTAGCGCTTTTCTTATAGTTTGTCAAAACGGAATCTTTCAGCTTTTTTACGATGGCGTCATCTTTCCATTCCGGCCGCGAACACAGGTTCAGAAAGGCCCAAACCGATTCTTTGATTTCGCCGACGCATTCGAACGGTTTAAAAGCCGCCAATCCGAGAAGTTCCTCGTATCCGCGGGTTTGTTCCGGCTCGTTCAAAGGATTCCTGCCGAAAATGTTGACAAGCCTTTCTTTTTCCATAAACGGCGCCAGAATCAAAAAGACGAAACGGCATTTGTCGCATTCGCCGCACCACCGGTCAAGCCGCTTCGTCGCGTCCAAACGAAAAGCCCTGTTGCAACTGGTAAAAACGGCGTCATACTTCCGAATCGCCGCGAAGCGTTTTGCGATTCCCGCCTCGGACAACGGGCGAAGGAACGAAAAATACCGGAAATCGGGCAGAACGTTTTGCATCAAAGCGGTAAAAGCTTTTTCAAATTCGACCGATTTGCTCCATTGATGATTGACCGTCCGGCCGTTCAGGATCGTATTGCCGACATTGGCGGACCGTTCGTTCGACATCGCGACGTCCGAAAAATCGTACAACACCGCGGCCAGTGCCAAAATAAACGCGATAATGCCGGTCACGGGGACATGACCGTTCAAAACGCCGGCGGCGTTCATTTCCGTCAAAAGCGGCGAAAGCGTCCTTTTCACCGTGATCGACGGCAATCCGGACACGGCGATCGTATCGCGGATCGGCCGCGGATTTCCGACGGAAAACAAAACCGGTTCGATTCCCGCCGCTTTCAGCGTTTCGATGGTGACAATGGAATCCTTACCGCCGCCGACAGGAACGACAGTCCGCTTTTTCAGGCGTATCGCCGGCGTCGCGATCCTTTTGTCGCCGAATGGAAAAGAAAGGATCGGATCGACTTTGTTCCGATACGAAAACTCGCCCAATCCCGATTCGTAAAACATTTTGAAAAAGCCGACTTCCTCTTTTGAAAGGACCGTCGATTCGATTTTGATTTTTTCGGGGATGTACGCTTTGTAATAACTGACGCCGGCCGCCAGATGCAACAATCGCAAACAGACATCGATCGCTTCGCGTTTTGCCGCGTCGATCGGCGGAACATCCGGATAAAAAATCCGCTCTTCCAATTCCGGACCGTCGTCGAACGCGTAGATCAAATGCGCCGTCGTTGTTTTTTCATCAAAAAAACAGCGTTTGAAAACGAAAGCTTCGACATCGTCTTTTTTCGGAAAAATCATCGTCTTGTCAAATCCTTTCAAAGGGAAATTAACAGATTTTCCTTTCGTCTTCAACAGCGGAAATAAAAACGTGGATTTTAAGCGGCGACGGTTTTAAACTGTCCGTATATGGATCATACGGGGAATGGTATGCGAAAAATCGTTTTTTTCACGGTCTTTTTTATTTTAATCGCGATCGCTTCTTATTTTCTGAAAGAAAAAATGACGCCCGAGGATTATTTTTCAGCGGGACTGGAAGCTTATACGGAAAAAAATTACGCGCGGGCTTTGCGGTTGTTGAAAAAATCGGACAGACCGGAAGCTGTTTTCACGCTCGGCGCCATGCATTTCGCGGGAAAAGGCGTTCCCGAAAACAGGGAAACAGCGCTTTCCCTGTATAAAAAAGCCGCGGATTTGAATTACGCTCCGGCGTTGACGACGCTCGGCATCCTGTACGCCGAAGAAAAAAATTTCGACAAAGCGATGTCCTGTCTGGAAAAGGCGGCGGCGCTGAACGACGGCGACGCGTTGATCTTGTTGGCCAAATGGTATCAGAACGGCATTAACGTCGAACGAAACTATCCGAAAGCCGTCGAATATTACGAAGCCGCCGCAAAAGCGGGCGTTCTGGATGCCGAAACCGCGCTGTACATTATTTATTCGAACGGTAAAAAAGGCGTTCCGCGCAATCTCTACAAAGCGATGCGCCACCGTGCAAAAGTCGAAAAACAAAACGAACAGCTGAAAAAACTGCGCCCGTCGGAGAAATAATGATTCGTTTTCTTTTTTTGACGCTTGGTACGCTCTTTTGTTTGTCCGGCGCCGCGACGGCGGAATCCGACGAAAGCGTTTTTTTTCAGGCCGGCGTTGACGCGTTCAACGCCCGCCGTTATGACGAAGCCGAACAAATCCTGAAAAAATTCGAATACTCCCGTCCGGAAGCCCGTATCATGATGGACGCGATCCGGAAAGAACGGCAAAAAGAAAAAGGCCCCTCTTACGATGTTTTTCTGGAACGGCTGAACAAAGGCGACACGAACCAGCTCGACAACATCGGCCTCCTGCCCCGTTTCAGCGGTGAAATTTCCGGTCTGTCGGGGAAAATGTACCTTCAGACTTTACTCGGGAACGCTCAAAAAGGCGATATTCCCTCTATTTACAAAGCGGCTTTGCTGTATCAGGAAGGCATCGGTTTTCCGCGCAATTTGGCCGCCGCCGCTGATTTGTTTGAAAAAGCCGCCGAAAAGAACCATCGCGACGCGCTGAACGCGGCAGGTGTTTATTCACGCTTCGGCATAGGCCGGAAAAAGGCGGATTCTCAAAAAGCGCGGGATTATCTTTTTCGCGCCGTTCTTCTGAACAATCCTGACGCGTTTTACAACCTCGGTCGTCTTTATCTTGACAACAATGATCCTTTGCAAGCGCTCTTTTTAGCGGAGTTCGGAATAAATCGAGTAAATTCAAAATCTTCCAAACAGAAATTAACGCGTTTTCTTTCTCTTAAGAAAGAGGCTTCCAAAAAACTGACCCCGCTTCAAAAAGCTTACGCGGATCGTTTTGTTCCGTTTTCCCTGTCGCCCGTAGCAACTCCGGCGGATTTGAAAGGGCGCATTTATCCGAAAAAACTGCCTTTGCCCCCGCAGGAAACGATTCGGGAAACAAGTTTCTTTTTTCCGCTGAAACGGGATCCTTATGATAACAAGTACAAAACGCTGTTTCCTTTTGTGCCGGAATGGGTCCCGTTCGATTCCGATCAAAAGGATAATCCCGCCCTGAACGGAAAGAAACTGCCGTTCCCTTCAACGGACGACGAAAACGCCATCAGCACCTTATATTACAGAGCCGCTTATCCGGCGGTTTTCCATCTGATGCTGACAAAACCGGAAAACGCCATCCCCGTTTTGGTCGGCGACGTTTTCGAAATCGCCGTTTATTCGAAACTGCACGAAACGGCGCAAACCAAAAAAGGCGCGCATATGTACATCGGCAATACGGAATACAAGATCGTTCTCGAGTCGCCCGACGGCGCGATCATCACGGATTACAAGCCCGTTTTAACGCCGCTGTCGATCGAAACGCGAAACGAGGAAACCTGGCTCAGTCAGGCCTTCGAAGCG
>DGGW01000086.1 GCA_002393065.1 Alphaproteobacteria bacterium UBA3864
CCGGCCGTCGGCGCCGCCACCGCCCCCGGATTTTTCGCGTAAACGGTTTGATAGTTTTTCTTGTCTTCGCCGTATTGCGTGCGTTCCCGATGGATATAGGGGGGCAAAGGCATCACGCCGTAGCGTTCCAGCAAAGAAAACAGCGCGTTCGGATCGGCCCGAAATTCCAAAACCACCGTTCCGCCTTCGCCGCGGCCGAGAACGACGGCCTTTAACGGTTCGACGTCCGGCTCGGCGGGCGGCAGGAAATCGACGATATCGCCTTCGCGCAGACGGCGCGCGTTTTTGACCAACGCTTCCCATCGGCAAAGCCCGACGTTTTTGAACAGCGTCGCTTCGATCGCCGCCTGACCGCGCGTCCCGAACAAACGTGCCGGAATCACTCTGGTATCGTTGAAAACAAGCAAATCGTCCGGCCGCAACAACGACGGGAAATCGCGGATGTGCAAATCCTCGAACGGACCGGACGGAACAACGTGCAAAAGCTTTGCCGCCTCCCGGGGCTCCATCGGTTCGGAAGCGATCCGTTCGCGCGGCAAATCAAAATCGAAATCAGAAACTAACACGGATCAAATGCGCGGTTCGACAACAGCCGTGAACAACGCGTCAAAGCTGTCAAATTCATCCATAACGTCGTGTCCGGTAAAGTCCAAGACCTGATATTTCTGCGATTTCGTATCGTAGACGTACAAATCGTCGTCGGCCCGTCCGATGTAAACGAGATCCGACAGATCCTCGTTATAGCGGACGAAGTCTTCGTTTTCCGTTACGATATCCATCAACGTGTAATCGGTTTCGGGATCGGTCACCTGATCGGTGCTGAAAAATTCGATGCCGTTCCACGCGAATCCGTTGTATTCGCGCAAGAAATCAATGTATCCCTGCGGAATCGGCTTCAATCCGATTTCCGCCATATCCTTTTGCGCCTGCGCCAAATCCTTGCTGGACGCTTCGCGAACGATCATCGCGCCTTCTTCGGGAGCGGACAGACGGTCGATAAGTTCTTTAATCATGATAAAATCCTGTCATAAAAAAATAAAACATCTGCGTTCAGTTTAACCAATGCGAGGTTTATCTGCAACGTTTTTTCTTAACGAACGCTTTGCTTGTTCATCAAAGCCTTTTTAACGACGGACGCGGCGTTCGCGTATTCGTATTTCTGCGCCGGACGCGACCAAACCGTTTCGTCCGTCCACGGCAGCTTGATTTTGACGCCGTTTTCCAAAACCTTGTTTTTCAGTTGAGGGTCGATGACGCGGTGATGCAGTTCGTCGTGCGGTCCGATCGGCATGATGATCAGATTGCCGAATTCGTTTTTTCCGCCGCCCGCTATCGGAAGTTTGTGATGAACGTTATAACCGGGGACGCTTTTACCGTTGCGCATCAGCTCCAATCCGAAATCGTCGATGCCGATCGCCCGCAGTTCTTTTTCCTTTGTCGCGGCCAGATGCTTTAGAAAAGCGGGACGCGTTTCCTTGTTGAACGTATCGCGGCGTTCATGGCGGATATCCTTCGGCGGCGTTTTGTATTCGACGTCGATCAGCTTGAAACCGTTGATCGACGTGAACGGAAAGCGCCCGTTTCTAAAATCACTCAAAAAAAGTCCGCCCGAATTGCCGCGCGACGCCCGTTTCGCATGAACAAACTTATCGTCCATAAAAAAACCTCCCGTAAAAACATTTAAACAAGTATATCACGGGAGGTTTGACAAATAAAGCTTTTTTGTCCAGAACGTCAAATGATGATGGATTTGACCCTGACGTCCGGCAACTGCGACAATTTTTCGGTCAACGCTTCGATTTCGGCGCTTTCCGCTTCGAGCACGACGGAAATGATGTACAGATTCTTTTCCTTCTGCGGAACGCCCGTGCGGGCGATGATGTCGTCGCCGTACCGCGAAAGCAGTTCGTTGACGGCCGCCGCCGATTTGATGCGGTCGGTAATGACGATGGCGATTTCGCCGATAGAGATCATGGCATAAATCCTTCTTATAAAAGTTGAACGAATCATTTTACCCTTTTTCCGCCGCCCGCGCAACCCCGTCGAACGGCGAGCCGTATCCTTTTGGCTTTACGGAACGGCGGCGGATGCGCTATCCTTTTATCCGGAGACGAAACAATGAGCTATTGCGACTGGGACAAAGCGTCCGATTTATGCCGGAAATATCACGACGAGGAATGGGGCGTTCCCGTTCATGACGACCGAAAACAATTCGAATTTCTGATGCTTGAAGTGATGCAATGCGGGTTGAGCTGGAACCTGATGATTCAAAAACGCGAAATTTTCCGCAAATGCTTCGACAATTTTGATTACGACAAAATAGCGCTTTATACGGAAAAGGATATTGACCGGATTTTGAACACCGAAGGAATGATTCGTTCGTTCCGCAAAATCAAAGCCGTCATCAACAATGCGAAGTGCTTTCAAAAAATCAGGGAAGCGTATGGCTCTTTTTGCGCTTATTTATGGGGATATTCCGACAACAGGACGATTTTATACGATAAGCACGCGGACGGCTTCATCCCCGTTTCCAACGGTTTGTCCGACAGAATAAGCAAAGACCTGAAAAAACGGGGGTTTAAATACCTTGGCCCTGTTACCGTTTATTCGCATTTGCAGGCGTGCGGAATCATCAACGACCACGATAAGGATTGCCCGAAGTACGGCCTGATTAACGCGGCGTACCCGACCATGCGCAAAAAAAGAGAGGATGAAAAACAGGTGATGCGTTTCAAATAAAGAGGACTCCGGCCGGTCAGGAAAGATGATTTCTGATTTTTTCAGTTAATTTTTCCGCGCCGGTTTTGTTCAGATGGTCCGTGTCGCCGAAATCGTCGTCGGAAAAATCGCCGTCGTTTAAAAACGAAACGATGCGGACGTCGTCTTTTAAGCGCAGGAGGTCGGGAAACAGCTCCTCAAACGGCGGCAAAAGTTTTGCGTAATCCGAACGGACCGGCGGAATGACGATCAGAAGATTGTGATTCTTTTCGCGAACGGTTTCGGCCAGTTTTTTCACGTACTCCGTTTGATTGTTGTTGCGGCGGTTGTTCTTTAAGTGGCTCGACACGCGGCTTTCCGCGCCGGTTTCCGGCGGCATGAAGAAGGTATATTCGCAATTCCCGGTATAAGAGTAATCCTTTAAAGCTTCTCTTTCTTCGGCGACGAGAAGGGATAAATTCCGGAAAAGCTCCCGCTTTTCGTCGTCGAAAGAGAATCGGTACGGAATGCCGAAAAAGAACCTGTGCAGATCGGAAAATCCTTTTTCCGTCGTCAGTTCGGTAATGAAACCGGGGGAAAAGACGGAATAAAAAAGAACGACGTTTTTCAACCGCGGGGCGTGGGCGTATTTTTTATAAAACTCGTACGAACTGTACAAATCCTGTGACGCGATGCAGGCGTTGACTTCGTTTCGGGAATCGTCGGCCCGATATCCGTACAATCCGTGCGATGAGCCGAGGATCAACGTTTCCATCGTGTTTTCGCGCAATTGCAGACAAAGGAATTTTTTATAAAAATGTTCGAAAGAATCTTTTTGAATGAAAAAGGGAAGATTCGGTTCCGGATGAAACTGCGTTTCGTCCAACCATCTGTATTTTTTTAATTTGAGATTTGAAAACGCCGAGATGACGCCTTGCTTCATCAGTTTTTTCGTCAGGTAAGCGTGAAGCTTGTAAGCCGGCAAGGAAACGTATTTTTTCTTGTCGATATGTTTCCATAACCGGTAAAGGAGACCTTTTTTAGCATGAATGTCGGATGGGGGGGTATAACCTGCTGATTCATAATGATTTTCTTTCTAAGTAAGCCTCAAAGGCAGGATAGCACGAAAGAAGTAAAATTTAAATCATGATTTTGACGACACAAGAAAAATTAAGACAGTCCGGAGAAAATAAGCTATGCTGTCCGCTGTGTATTTTCGTTCGAAAGGAGCGGGGCGATGGCGGCTGAAAAAATCAAGATGGCGATTTGTTACGATTTCGACGGGACTCTTGCGCCCGGAAACATGCAGGAATACGGCTTCACCGAAAAAGTCGGCTATGCCAATCCTAAAGACTTTTGGAAAAAAGCGGCTGAGATCGCTAAAAAACAGCAGGCGGACGGCATTCTGGCGTATATGCAGCTGATGATCAAGGAATCCAAAAGCCAAAACGTTCCTTTTAAACGGGAGGATTTTATCAAATACGGACAAGCGATAAAGCTGTTCGACGGCGTCAAGGACTGGTTCGACCGCATTTCCGCTTATGCCGCCGCTAAAGGTATCGAATTGAAGCACTTCATCATTTCTTCGGGGTTAAAAGAAATGATCGAGGGGACGGAAATCGCTTCCAAGTTCGAAAAAATCTATGCGTCCTGCTTCATGTACGACGCGAACGACGCGGCGGAATGGCCGGCGGTCGCGCTGAACTACACGACGAAAACGCAGTTCATCTATCGTATCAACAAAGGTGTTCTCGACGAAACGGACAATAAGACGATCAACGAATATACGCCGTTGGAAAAACGGGATATTCCGTTTGAAAACATCATTTACATCGGGGACGGGGAAACGGATATCCCGTGCATGAAAACGGTCAAAATCAGCGGCGGACATTCGGTCGCCGTTTATTCCCCCTTTAAAAAGGACGCGAAAAAGAAGATAGAACACCTGATCACGGACAACCGCGTCAACATCATCGCCGCCGCCGATTATTCGGAAGGGGCGGTCGTCGACCGCTATATCAAAGCCGTTATCGACAAAGTCGCGGCCGACGGTGCGCTGAAAGTTTTTGAGGGAAAATGAACTTTTTTCGCTTCGGCAAGTTTGATTTTCAGACAAAAACTTGACGTTATCGAAAATAAAGAGTGCCTTTATCTTTGACGATTATCGCAAAACCTATGACAATCATCACAAGGGTACCATATTAGAAGTTGCCGATTGGGGAAAATCAGAAAACGACAAAGAATGTTTTTCAAAAGAATATTCGGCCGAAGACGTTCTGAAGATGTGTCTTTTTGAAGGAAAGCCGTATATGATGCCGGAGTTTTTGAACACGGGCAAGGCTTTTTCCATTACGAAAAAGGACCGCGATGAAATGACCAAAAAAATCAATGCTTATGCTAAAACGGTCGGTGTCGCGCCGGATAGGTCGCTGATGTCGAAAATGCGGGACGCTCAAAAATCCTTGGAAAAGAAACGTTCGTGCAAGGGTCGCGACGGCGATCGTTGATTAGGAGTACGCTTTTCCTTCCCTCATCAGCGCTTCGCCGATCGTCGTGCGATTGCCGTTTTCGTCGTTTAAAACGATGCCGGGATCCAAAACGGCGGGGGATTTCGATCCTTTCCGTCCGACGATGATGACGCGCTTGGCGGGACGGTTTTGTTTCGTCCAAACGGGAATGATTTTCAATCCGCCCAGCTTTCCGCTCATAACGGATAAAATTTCCGGCAGTCTGTCCGCCCGGTTGATCATGGCGAAAGATCCGCCGGCTTTTAAATAGCGCAAAGCGGCGCAAACCCATTCCGGCAAGGGACAATCCGATTCCCGATGCGCGATGTCTCTTGTTTTGTCGGGCGATATCTGATCTTCCGTGATATAAGGAGGGTTCGTTACGACCCAATCGAACGACCCTGTCGGAACGCCGTCGATGCGGCGGGCGCGAATATCGGCCGTTACGACGGATATCCTGTCCGTCATCGCGTTGAACGCGACATTTTCGACGGCGCACGCGGCCAATTCGGGCTGAAGCTCTATTCCGGTCAAAGAAACGTCGGGCAATCGCGCCGCAACGCACAAAGCGACCGCGCCTGTTCCCGTTCCGACGTCCAGAACGGTTTGTCCTTTGCGGGCTTTAACGACGCTTGCCAGCAACACGGCGTCGCTTGTCGCGCGGTAACCGTGCCGCAACTGGTTCAGGCGAATCTTTCCGCCCAGAAAATCGTCGGTCGTATAATCAGACACTTTCCCGTCCGGCGTTAAAGGGATATCGGACACGAATCGACAGGAACATTCGAGGAGGAAACACACCCTTTCGGCGATACTTCCGTGCAGGCGCTTCCGTCTTTTTTGCAGATTTTCCTGCCGACGCGGCAACAGAACGCCGACCAGTCGTTCGTCGACGTGCATGTCAGCGCGATCGCCGTTCCCAATCCGCCGTCCGCCAGCGCGCATTCCGCCGTCGCGCCGTTTTCGACATAGTGGGTCACGTAATCAATCGTTCCTTCCGGACATTTCGGACAGCCGTTTGTGGCCGATTTCGACGGGCTCGTATAATACTTCTGGACTTCGGTCGATCCGTTTTTGCACAAGTACTGAACGGCTTCTTTGCTGAAGCAGCCTCCTTTTCCATCCGCCCATTGTCCGCTCGGACAATTGCATTTCGTTCCGAAGGCGCAATTGATGCAGATCTTGTATTTGGAATGGCATCTTTTTCCGCTGGACGCGCAAGTCGAAGTGCACGTCGGCACGCAAACGGATTTAGGCGCCAGATTTTTATTGATTTGCAGGATGTTTCCGCTGATCGCCGACAAGGTCGTGCAGGCGTTCTGATACAAAGAATAACCGGATTTGCACGTCAGACAGTTGAATTCCGTTTGAGAACAGACGGAGCAGTTCGCGATACCGCTGCCGCCCGAACAAGCGATGCATTCGGCATCCGTTCCCTGGCCGACCAGAGTGTAATGGGTTCCTTTGCCCGTGTCTTCGTCTTCGGTGTATTTGCAACTTTTGCAGACGACGTTTTCGCCGTTGGCGTTCGCCGTGCATGTTTGGCATCCTTTGACGACGGAGGAGCATTTCGCGCAAGTTTTGTTTCTGGTCAGATAGAAACCGTCCCGACAAGCGGTGCATTTTCCCGTGCTTCCGTCGAACTTGTCGCAATCCAGATCGCCGCAGGACCCTTTGCCGCTGGATGTCAGCCCTTCTTTAAAACATCCGCAATCGTCGCCCTTGGGGCAAATCGTGCAACTGGTTCCGTTGCATTTTTGTCCGCCGGCGCAGGAATCCGGATTCTGCGTGCATTTGCAAACGAAAGAAACGACGGATCCGTTTCGCGATCCCGAACAGCTCGGCAACGTTTTCGGACATGTTCTGACCAGACAGATATCTTTGCATTCCCCGTTCGAGCAAATGTTCGTGCCGGAACATTGCGAGTTGCTGGTGCAGTTGTTCGCGCCCGCCGACCTCGAATCCGAACCGGCGCCTCCGGCCTCGCTTAATTTATACGCTTTCGCGAACGCCTGTTGGGGGGCTGACGCAAGCAAACAGAACAGCAAAAATGTTTTGATCATGGCCGAAATCCTTTTTTTCGCAGTATATCATTTCCGGAATGAAAAAAAAAGCGCGGAATTTTTTCCGCGCTTTAAAATCTTCGACCGGAAATCAGCCGCCCATCGCTTTCGTGATCTGTTCCTGCATGGCGAAGGTTCCCATGACGGACCAGGCGATAACGCCGGAAACGCCCAAAACGGCGACCGTATTCAACAAAGCCGCTTTTTGTTCGATGCCGGAAATACTGTCTTCCAACCATTCGTTCGCCATCTGGTCCAGCGCTTCGGGGAAGTTGTCCATTTCGGAGTAGATGCGCAAGTCGCCGATGATTTCCGTATCGGGGAATTTCAGTTCCGTTTTTGCCAGCGCTTCGCCCAAGTTGTCGCCGTTGTTGATGAAGACAAGCGCCGAATCTATTCGATGCAGCAAATATGGCGACGCGTCGTGACGCAACGATCGCAAGGCTTGCGAAACCGGCGTGCCCGCGCGGACAAGAGCCGCCATCGCCAGCAACCACGTCACGCCGACGAAGATCCGGTACAGCGACCAGGGCGGTATCCCTTCGACAAAAGAGCGCGTATAGCCTTTCCAATGCGATAACGTAAGAAAAATAAGGAAGAAGATCGTCGGCAGGATCGAAAACGCGAAAAGCCAGTTTTTCTGAATCCAGTTCGACAAATTGACCAGGTCTTTTGCCGAACCCGTCCAACGGGCGTTCGGCGCGGCGGCGACCATCGGCGGGACCATGTACGCGCCGATCGCGTAAATGATGGCGACCGTCATCATCGACAAAAACATAGGGTAGGCGAGCGCGCCGACCAAAGGCGCCGTCATTCGCTTTGTTCCTTCCGTCACCTTGATCAGGTTTTCCAGAGCGCCGGCCAGGTTGGACACGTCGCCGACCGACAGCATCAAACGTTCGCGGGCGGGCGCCCAGCCTTCCAGCGCGACCGAAAAAGAGTTACCGTTTTGCAGGGAGCGTTGCCAATACAGCAAAGCCAGCGCCATCGGTTCGTCCGGATTGCGGCCGTCGTTCGTGATAATGCCGCGGATACGGTCCAGCGCGTCCATCAACGAAAAGCGGTTGTGCAACAAAGAAATGAGTTTGCGGTAAATACGCATCCGCGTCCCGCCGCTCATACGGCAAATGATCATCGCGTAGTACCGGTTCAGATCCGCCAGTGAAAAACCGCCTTGTGCCATAAAAAAGCTCCTTTGCAAAATCAGTAGATCGGACGTTCGTCCAACAAACCGCACCAACGTTCGACTTCTTCGGCGTCGACGATGCCGTTCAACATACGTTCGATGGCGCAGTCCTTCATTGTACGCCCGCCAAGGTCGCCCGTCCAGTAGTCAATCGCTTTTTTCGTTTCGCCGCCGACCAGCAAATTCAAAAACGTCGCGTCGGGTGTCAGGATTTCGCCGACGACGGCGCGGCCTTTGACGCCGCGGCCCTGACATTCCGAACAGCCTTCGCCTTTTAAGAACGCCTGTTCCATGCCGAAATCGCCGTAGGCTTTCCGCAAACGCTGAACGGTCGGATGTTCCGGTTTTTGCGCGACCGGAATGCGGCAGTACGGGCAAAGACGCCGGAACAGACGTTGCGACACCATGCCTTTCATGATTTCGGGGTCGATCAGTTTGAACGGTTCAACGCCCATATC
This sequence comes from Alphaproteobacteria bacterium UBA3864, assembly GCA_002393065.1. Classification (GTDB taxonomy): domain Bacteria; phylum Pseudomonadota; class Alphaproteobacteria; order CAAGCB01; family CAG-977; genus UBA2903. The sequence continues at coordinate 8,909 of DGGW01000086.1, forward strand.
GCGCAAACGCATGACGACCGCCGGCGACGAGTTCGCGTGAAGCGTCGTCCAAACGCCGTGGCCCGATAACGCGCCTTTGAACGCCAATTGCGCCGCCGATAAAGTACGGACTTCGCCGATCATCAGCATATCGGGGTCGGAACGGAGGGAGGCCGCCAGAGCTTTTGTAAACTCCTGTTCTTTCAAAGCTTCCGTCGGCGCGTTCGTCACCGGCATCTGACGCGCGCCGGGAATCGGATATTCGGGCGGGTCTTCCACCGTGATCAGGTTCAGTTCGTAGTTTCTTTCCTGCAACATGCTGATCATGTTGCGCTGCAGTGTCGTCGATTTTCCCGAACCGGTCGGGCCCGCGACGATGATGATGCCGATAGGAACCGCGCGCAGACGGTAGAACACGTCGGCTTCGCGTTGCGTGTATCCCAACGCCATCAAATCGCCCGCGTTGTCGGGATCGTCGTCCGCGTACAGCAAACGCATGACCAGATAGCGCGTGCCGAAAGCGATCGGGTTGAACTGCAGACGGACACCCAGAACGTTGCGGGGCAGACGGAGCTTGCCGCCGGAACCGCGCAAAGGCGTGTCGCCGACCTTTTGCGCCGCTTGATATTCGTTTTGCGCATAGTTCGCATCGGAAATGTCCGAAGACGCGAACGCCGCGCGAACCAACGCTTCCCCCCAAGCCTTGTCGCGTTCGATTTCGACTTGCATCATACCGTTGGTGCGGAAAAAGACCTGTGTTTTATGCGTGCCGACGACGATGTGGATATCGGAAACCTTGACGGATGCCGCGCGCGACAGAATGTCAAGGTAGTCTTTTTGCATTTGCAGCTGTTCAAGGTTCGCGGCGCTGCCCGTTTCTTCCTGCTCGTCGGGGGGCGGTGCGTCGCGGGCGGCGCGGTCGTAAATAGCCTTGATCAGGTTTTGCGGGACATATTCGGCTTTATTGACGGCCAGCTTTTTTTTGCGCGCCAGAACTTCGAACGACAAAACGCGGCCGTCGAACTTATGTTCCGCACTGACCATAAACCGGCCGTTGCGGAACAACGCCAAAAGAGAGCGAGTGTCTTCCTTGACGGGAAAAACGCCGGTCGGGGCGGTGATGCATTCGTTTCCGCCGCTGAACAGATCAGCCAGTATTTCCGAAGATTTTTTCGGCGGCGCTTTAAGCGGCGCGCCCGGAGCGGGAGCCGACCCGGACGCGTTTTTTGCAGGAATCGGCATAAGGGACCTCTCTTTCATTCAAGGCGGACAAGGATAGTCCCTGTCCGCCTTAACCGGAACGAATTACCTGTTGGCGCTGACGGCCGAAGAACGGAACCGTTTGCCCGATACTTTCCGGCGCGGTGTGCGCGTTTTCTTCTTTTCCGCGGGGGCCGTTTGCTCTTCCTGTGCGGCGACGGGAGCGTCCGAACCAGGGGACAAAAGCCCGCCCGACGAGAAACCGATGATTTCTTCCGGATTTGTACCGTGCCGAAGCAAAACATAGTCCTTGGTTATGTTGATGACGATGTGTCCCGACGGCAAGATGGTGTTTTTCTTGACGAAGAAAGAGGACTTGTCCGCTTTGGACAGGAGTTTCGCAATCAAAGTGCCGGCTGTGCCGCGGATTTCCGAAATGGCGTACAACGTTCCGGCCGGCGGCACTTTCTTCACTTCGGCTTTTTCCTCCGCCTGCGCCGTCGACGCCGCCGCGGCCGCCGCGGCCGCCGCCGTCAGAGAAGCCGAGGAGCGCTCGCCCTCTTTTCCTTCCGCCGCCATGACGATGTGCGACGAACGGTCTTTGAGTTCGGCCGGACGTTTCAGTTTGTCCGGACGCGCGACGGAAATCTGAACGGGAACGAGTTTCGCGTTCGCCGACAGCGTCGCTGCGTGGACGCGTTCGCGTTCTGCGGCTTCTTTGGCCTTCTTTTCGTTTTCCTCTTTCTGAATTTTTTCGCGTTCGGCGCGCGCTTTATCTTCTTCGGCTTTTTTCCGGCGTTCCTCTTCGGCTTTCAAAGCCGCTTTGATCTGTTCCTGCCGGATTTCCGCGCGTTGCTTGCGTTCCAAAGCCTCCTGCCGTTTCAGATCCTGTGCGAGTTCCCATTCCAAACGGGCTTGCGTCATTTTTTCGCGTCGTTCGATTTCGTCGAACAACGTTTTACGTTTTGACGCTTTCAAAGCGTCGATTTCCGCCTGGAGCGATTCTTTTTTCAACTGCAAAGCCAGATTATTGTTTTCCCGTTCCATTTCGGCCATTTCACGGAAAATGTCGCTGGACATTTTGCCGACGATGTTATCGCTCGGCGTTCCGGACAAGGACGTTTTCGAAGCTCCCGCTCCGAAAGACGCGGTCGGTGTGCTTCCCGGAGGCGGAACGTTCGTCGGCGGGGGCGGCAGATTCAAATCGGCGCTTGCGGGAGCCGATCCGAAATTGTTGCCGAAATCCGGCATGGACGGTTCAGGTGCGGAAGCCGTCTGCGGTTCCGGAACGTCGGCCGGTGCCGGCAACAAGTCGGGTTGCGTTGCGGCGGCGTCCGTTTCGGGCGCCGGCGCGGCGGTTTGTTCCTGCTGCGGAGCCTGTGCGGAATCGTCGGCCAAAAAAGATTCGTCGAACAAATCCTGCGCCTTCGCATGAGGAGACAATATCGTCGCCAGAACGGCGACCGTCGCTAAAACGAGTATGTTAAATCGAGTCATAGATTTGTCCTTCATATTTCCAAAAATGGTTGAGTATGTCATAGTCCAAAGAAATCAGCTCCAGTGACGGAAACTGGTTGAAAAGGGGCAACCATTCCGCTAAAGGCATATCCGACGAAAATTTAAAATTCAACCGATTGTACATTCGGACGATCGGTTTGGACGAATCGTTCGGATTCGGCGTCGTTTGCGTGAACGTCTGATCCATCAGAATAATATCCTGCTGAATCGCCTGAAAAATGTTCATCAATTCTTCCCGGACTTCGTAAATTTTGTATTTCGGGGGATCGGAATGAACTTCGAACGTTCCAACGTTCAGCGTTACGATGGCGCTGGTTCCCTGATCGGACAACAGGAAATCGAAGCCTTCCGTTCCGTATTCCTGAAAAGCGCGCTTCAGAATGCCCAAATGTCCCCACTTCATCGTCCAAGTCGTGGAAATGCCGTCTTTGGTGCATTGAATATTTCCGACCGACCAGCCGGGGACGATCATCGTTTTCAGATACATGACGCCGGCATAGCAACGATTGAGAAAATCTTCGGTGACGACCAGCTTTTCCCACGGCTTGACTTCAACGATCTGTTGAACCTGCACTTCCTCTTTCTGAACGGGCAAAGGTCTGATCGGCATTCTGCGGGGAATCGCCTTCGGTTCCAGGAAGGACATGACCATTTTGTACAGGATAATCAGAACGATAAGGATCAAGGCCATAACGGCTACGCGAATCTTTGTTTTGCGGTTTTTGTCGATGCGCATCAACTTTGCGCCGCTCGGCCGCAGAACATCGCTGATATCGACTTCTTCCGTTCCGTCCACGTGCCATCCCGCCGGGGCGATTTTCCGACCCCAGTCCGGCACGGCCATCATGGACATGAAAGCGCGTTTCGCATCGTCCTCGTTCAAATAAAGGACGTCTTCCTCCGTCAGAATCAAATCGTTACGGACGGCGATGAACCACCATCCTTCTTCGACTTCGAAGACGGCGACGGAAGAAGGTTTATCGTGGAAAGCTTCTGCAATGGCCGCCGCGGCCGAAGGCATGCCCGCTTTGTGGCCTTCGGACGATTTGCCGATACCGAATTGCGGGGAAGTGCCTTTTCTGACGCAGAAGAGGTCTGCGCCTTCCATCACGTTGGCGACGGTTTCCAGAACTTCCGGAACGGGATCGGCCGGATCCTGCAACGGCTGCCAGAACAAGGATGTCGCGAACGCCGTTCCGTTGACCTGTATCGACGCTCCCCACGGGGAGTCTTCGCCATCCCCGTCGGATGTTTCTGCGTCGAGTTCGGAATCTTCGTATTCGATGTCGTCCGTGTATTCTTCTTCTTCAGCCATCGTCGTTCTCCGGTTTTAGAAATCCTTCATGCGCGTTTCGGGAGACAGCGGCGAAACCATCACTTCCGGAGAAAGCAGAACGACCATGATGTTGCGCTGTTTTTCCGCGGAATTTGAATATTTCGAGATGTACTTGTCTTCCTGCGTCGACGTGCGAACTTCCTCGAAGCCGCTCAACATCAGCGTCTGACCGGATGTCATGGCGATTTCCTGTACGAAACCGCGGGTTTTCATTTTCGGAAGCTGCATGGTCGTCGACGCACCGCCCGATCCTTCAAATTTCTTTTCGGCCAATTCTTCCAAATCCGTCAGAGTCATCGTGAACATCAGCAACATTCTGCCGTGATCGAGCAGACGGGGAAGAACTTCCATCGTGAAGCCGTAGTTGATTTTCGCCGGCGAAGCGGTAATCGTCGTATTCTTATCGCTGTCCAGCGAGATTTCCGTTTTTTCAACATACGCCTGGTTGGTCGACACCTGAACGGGGGCGATCTTGTTGTTCATCGTCAAAACGGTGGCGCTGGTGACCAACGATGTCGTTCCCTGAGTGGAAATGGCCTCTATCATTAAATCGGCGGACGCCAGATGTCCGTGGTTGTTCGTAATGGCCAGCTGCAGGTTTCCGCTGGTCAGAGCTTTTGCCACGCCCGCGGTGCCCACGATCGTACTGCCGGTCTTCTTTTTGATATAGTTCAACACGGCGGTCGTATCCAAACCGTTGCTTTGATTGTCCGACACCGCCACGTTCAGGACTTTGACGGAAATGGCAACCTGGCGGGACAGCTTTTCGTTCATCGCGTTGACGTACTGGGAAACGCGCTGCAACGTTGAAGGCGGCGCCGTAACCGTCAGCGTGCCGTTCGCCGGAATGACGTTCAGCGTCGCTCCGCCCGGCAGCATCGCCGTGATGGCCGTTTCGATCTGCGCCCACAAATCCAAAGAAATGGCGGAAGACATGGACGCCGATGTCGTGTCGCTGTCGCCGGAAGCGGTACCCGCGATGTTCGCGCTCAATTGCGACTGAACGGGCAGGGCGTAGATCGTAAAGACGCGCGTTTCCATCTTGTAGAACGTGATGACGCCGTTTTTATATCTCCACCACAATGCGAAACGGGAAACGATCTGATCGAGCAATCCGCTCAATTTCCCCGAATAAGACGGCATGAACAGAGACGAATCCGTGTTCGTCGTCGCCGAAGCGCTTGCTTCGCCGGTGCCTTGGGAGGAGGTCTTGACTTCTTCCTGAATCATATCGTCGACGCGGACGGTGATGCCGGTCAGCGCCGTAATCTGTTCCGAAATCTGCAACAGGGAAACGGGCGTGTTGCTGACCAGCGTGATGCCTTCTTCCGTTTCGAAACGCGAAGGCAACGGATCACCGGCGTTGACGCGGAGGCTCCGGTCGCCCAACCAGATGTCGTCTTTGACGCTTATCGTGTCCATCTGATAAAAGTCGGTTTTCGGATAGGGATTATCCAAAATGCTTTCGATTTTGTCGGCCGTGCGGTCGGTGTGTTTTGTAACAGAGTTGAACAGCCGGCAGGACGATAAGCCCATAACCGACAGGCTCAACAGCAAACAGGTGAACTTATTAATCCGCATTTTCGTCCTCCGTCGTCGTTACGAGCAAAACCCTGTTGCCCTTGTAGAAAGTTCCCCACGGCGCCGGACGGGCGCGCGCGAACGAACGCAACAAAGCGGACGCCACGTCCATGAAACGTCCTCTGAACATGGCACCGGCTTCCAGAATGTATTCGCGATCCGTGTTCCAGGCGACGCGCCAGCCGGATTTGTCGCCCCATTCCGTCAGCAGGTTACGAACGGAAGATCCTTCCGTCGCCAGCCAGTCTTCGACGGGATCGGCCGGATCATAGATTTCGTTCGACGGATTTTCGGTCGAATTCTTTTCGCCCGCGTCGGCACCGGTCGCCGAATGGGGTTTGATGCCGCCGGCGGAACCGCCGTTCGCGTCGGGGCGGGAGCTGTCATAGCTGTACAATCCGTTCGCGCCGAGGGCGTTCGGCGATGTCGCGGCCAAATCCTCGCCGCGGTAGCCGTATGTGTTCTGCATGACGTCGGGCGGCGTTCTTTGGCCGTATTCCCCGCCTGCGATCGGCGCCGTGAATGCGGGGGCCGAAGATACCTGTCCCGACGAAACGGCGGGAAAGTCTTCATCGTCAGATATGAATTGCGTACAGGCTCCGACGGTCGTAACAACCGCCAGCAATCCGAACAGTCCGCATTTGATTCGTGGATGGGTCATGAGAATTCTCCAAGTTTAAACAGGGCGCCGATACGGCCTTTTATTCTAAATTTAAGCATTAAAAGATTTAACAATCATTAAAAAAGAAATGATTTTGTCACCAGCGGCGATAGTACAGCTGTTCTTTTACGCCGTTGACCGATGTTTCGTAACTGGAAAGCCCTTCTTCGGGAATGTCAAGCGTCTTTAAAACGATGGTGTGCGGCGTACGATCCGAAACGACGGGAAGGATTTGCGCGTCCTGAACGCCGACACCGACCAGCGTGCTGCGGATCAGAGCAAATCTTTTTTCCTGCAAAGGGAAGTTTTCGGAACTCATACGGACCTCGATCGCGCGCTGGATGTCTTTTTTAACGCGAGCGCCGAACGCTTTGACCCATTTGACGGCCTGCGCCGATATTTCGGCGCTGTCAGGTTTGAACGTCAAACGTATTTCCGCCGGCATGACGTCGTTCTTTTCGCTTTGCGCTCCGACGCTTGCGGGAACGGGGACGGTCGAAGCCGTCTCGATCGTTTTTGCCGGCGCCGGCGTCGCCGTTTTCGCCGCGACCGAAGGTGCGGTGTCGCCCAAGGTCGGTGTGTCACCGTTTGAAGGGGACGACGCGGGAATATTAAAAAGGGACTTCATTCTGCCGAGGAAGCTTTCATCCCCGTTGCTTTGTTGGGGTTGCGCCGCCGGCGTTTCCACGGGCGAGCCTCCCGGGAAAGAGGCAATCGGGACGGCGCTTCCCTTCGGAACAGAAGAAGCGTTGATTTTTCCCGCTTCGGGCGCGCCTAAAGGCAACAGAACAGGGTCTTTTTTCGTTTCGGCTTTTTCTTCGGCGCCGACGACGATCACGGGTTTTCCGGACACGGGAGCCGCTTCTTTTTCGGCCGGAATTTCATCGGCGACGCGAAAGGCGCGGACATCCCCTGTGTTTTTGTCCGAAGCGTTCCAAACGGTCGGTGTATCCGTTTGCGAAAGACTGGTCCAGACGGCCGCCTGTTTCCGGTCCAACCAGTTTAAGGATTTTTCCGTACTCGCCGTTTCGGTCGATGCCGATTCCCGATCTTCGAAAACCGTATAGTCCTTTTTCCGGCCGTTTTTATAAAAGACGGTTTTTTGTTCTTTCGTTCCGGTCGTTTGTTGCGTCGGCTCCTTCAGAATCAAAGTTGCCGCGGATGCGGTTTGTTGCTCTTTCTTTTCTTTAGTGTGTTCCGTTTTTGCTTTTTCGGCCGGTCTGTTGTCGCGAACGGCCAAAGCGTTATGCGCTTTTCCGGCGACTTTCGCGACAAGCCACGGGTTCGCGGGCGCTTTCGGCGTCGCGGGGGGATTCGGGGCGGGCGCTTTTATTTCGGCGGGTTCGGCAAGAGCCGTTTGCGTCGCCGCGGTCGCGACCGGTTGATTTTGTTCCGGCAAAGCGGAGGAAGACGATTCTTTTAAAGGCAAAAGAGCCGTTTTGACCGTTTCGACATTTTCTTTTTCGACGGATGTTTCCGTTGTCGGGGCGGCGGAGGCAATCTTTGCCGTTCCGTCCGTTTCCGAAGCTCCCGCTTCGGCTTTCGCAGTGGCGAGAGAGCGCGAAAAAGCGATATTGGCCGCCGCTTTTTTATCGTTTTCGGCTTTGATCTGTTCACGCAAAGAAGCGATGTCGATCCAGCGTTCGCGGGATTCCGTTCCGGCTAAGGGTTGCTTTTCGGCGGGTTCTTTCAGCGTTTGTTCGGCAATGACGACCGGTTTTTCTTTTCCCGCGGCCGGTTGTTCCTGCAGGGCGGGCGCTTGTTCCGGTACGGCGACAGCCGTTTGTTCCGGCGCGACAACAGCCGCCAGAACCGTTTTTTCAACCGCTTTTTCGGATTCGTTTTTTTCCGACAGCAACGGTTCGATCTTTAAAACGCTCTCGTCCGTTTCGTTTAAAGTCTCTTCGGCGGAGGATATCAGAAAAGTCAAAGGCGAATCTTCCGCGACGGCTTCCGGTTCTTCGGGAGCGGCCGAAGGTTCGGGCGCTTTCCGTTCTTTGCTTTCGGGTTTCCGGACGACCGGCGGGCGGCGAAAATCAGGAACGGGAACCGTCAACGGGCGGATGGCCGCCACTTTTTCCGGTTCGGGCGCCGCGGGTTTTTCGTCTTTAAAAAAAGCTGCGGGGCTCAAAGGCACGATGGTCGAATCGGCGATCTTGACGTAAGCCGTTTTCGTGTTCGCTTTTCCCGAATAGGGCTGAACGTCGACGTAGCTCTGAACGAAAGTGTCGCGGGAAACGGCGCTTCGATGATTCTTTAATACGTAAAAGGAAAACCGGCAAAAACCGGCGACCAGCAGGAAAACGGTGAAAACAAACAAAACCGTTCCCGCCGTCAGCGGCAGTTTTTCTTTTTTGGAAAAGGGACGATTCGTTGCGTCAGTCATGTCTATAATCCGATCAAAGATTCTTAATATCTTAATCTAGCCGCAAACATCTTAACTATCGGTAAATTTTGATTTCCCGAACGGCAAAAGGCGCTTTTTTTCGTTCAAAAGGCGGTTTTTGAAAAATGACTTTTTTTTTACAATTGCGAAAAAAAACGAAAAATCGTCGTATTATCAATGTATTATAATGAAATCGGAAAGACGTTTTTTATGTTGGACAAAGGAATTAAGATTTTTTATTCTGAAAGCATAAAGGATTGATGTTTGAACAAGGAGAAAAAAACATGAAACTTTTGTATTTGGCTTTGGTCGCTCTGATTGCCACGTCCACGAACGCTGATGCGAGCGACGTGTTCGCCACCGTGACGTCAAGAACGCAAAACGTTTTCAGCAGCGTCAGAAAAATCGTTTTCGTCGTCGGCGGTTTCGGTCTGGTCGGTTTGGCCATCGGTGCGATTTTCGGTGCCGTCAAATGGAAATGGCTGGCCGCGTTGGCGATGGGTCTGTGCATTCTGGCCGTTGCGAACGCTGTCGTTAAATATGCGACCGGTACCGGCGAAGTCGGCGTTTCCGATACGCTTACATAAGTTAACGGTTGTTAACGGAAAATGTTGCCGCGGTTCGTCCGCGGCAACTTTTTTTTTGAAAATCTTTTTTTATCCGACTCTTTCCTGTATAATCACAACGGAAAGGTTTTTTTTATTTTTTTACGTTATAAATTCCGGCAGAAAGGTAAAGCAATGAGAGAACCGATTATGAAAGCCGTCGCCATGCCGCCCCGTTTGTTCTGGGCGCCGTTTTTGCCGGCGGCCGCCAATCTGGCGGTTCAATTCCCGCTGATGTTCATCGTGATGGGGATTTTCGACGTCAACCCGATTCTGTTTATGGTGTCCGTTATTTTCGGCCATATTTTCATCGCGATCTACGGGGCCCGCGAACCTCATTTGTCCGCGATGATGCGCTCTTACGGAAAATTTATAAAAGGATCCCAGAATATCTATAAAAGTAAAGGAATGAAACTTGCTCCCTGAAACACTGCTTTCCGTTTTTGTGCGAAGTCTGGGGACCGGCGAAATGCTCGTCGGCCTGATCGGGATTGTCGCCGCGGCCGCTTTTGCGGGGTTGTTGGCGACGAAATTCGGCGAAATGCTTTTGCCCCGGCCGAACGAGACTCGAGTCAGCGATTTTCTTCCGTTCGAACGATTGAAAGATGACGGAACGACGATCGAATGTCACGACGGCACTTTGGTTCGCGTTTTTTCCATCAAGGGGACGGATATGGCGATGATCCCGCCGGAATTGCGGGAAAATATGCTTGACGCGCGCAAATCGTTTATAGATTCCATGGCGGAATTGGGCGCTATCGTCCGTGAAATCACCATTCGCGAACTCGTTCCTTTGGATGATATGATCAAGCACGAAAACAAGTTGCTCAATCGTTTGTCCGAACAGTGGATATCCAATCTGAACCGTATTTTCCGCAACAGGCATTTCATCATTTTGGCCATCAAGGAACATAAAAATTACGAACGCGACATGATGCAGGCGGCGCAAGCGTTGACGGCCGTTTTGGATATGTACGAACCGACCCAGCTGTTCGAAACGAAAACGAGCGATTTGGATCTGAGCCCGTTCACCTTTTTCGCGCGGTTGTGTTCGCCGGTTTCGACACCCAAACCTCGAGTCGGATCGCTTGAAGGCGGGGCTTTGAAGTCCATGCTGACGGCGGACTATATTCATTTTACCGGCGACGAAGGGATCATTCGCTTTTTTTCCGGAACGAACGAATTACTTTGCATCGTTATGGGATTGCGAACGCCGGGCGACTATATGGACGAAAACATGGTCGACGAACTGATGTCGATCAATGTCGAAATCAATATGTTGCAAACGGTCACGCCGATTCCGAAAACGAAGGCGATGGCCATTCTGATGCAACAGCAACGGATGGCGAGAATTACCAGTATGTCGGCGTCGGTTGCCGGACAATACGAGGAAACGCTCGAACTGATCGATTCGGCGGACAGCGAAACGCAAACGCTTTGCCATTATTCGATGACGCTGTTCATTTTCGGCATTTCGAAGGAAGAACTGGAATTCGGGCAGATGGAAGTCGAAAGGATCTGCCGTTTGTACGGCTGCACCCCCGTTCGGGAAGGCTGGGCGGCGCAAGCGTCCTTTTTCGCGCAATTTCCGACATACGATATTTATCCGCGCACCTATTCGTTTTTGTCGCGCGCCGTGGCGACGGCCTTAAACTTTGAAAAAGCGCCGGAAGGGAACGGAACGTGCGACTGGGGCAAAAGCCCGATCACCATTTTCAGAACGGTCAGCGGAACGGCTTACCGCTGGCAGTTCCACGTCACAACGGCGGCCAACGCCGTCGCCCACTGCATTCTGCTCGGTTCCACCGGTCAAGGTAAAACGACGTTGCTGGCTTTCCTTGCGGGCGAGGCGATGCGTTTCCCGGATTTGCGCGTTTACTTCTTCGACCGCCACTTGGGTATCAAGGTTTTTTGCAGCGCGATACAAGGCGCCTATATCAATTTCGACGGGGACAAGGATTCGGCGGCGATGAATCCGTTCTCCTGCGCGGATGTTCCTGAAAACAGAGCTTTCCTGCGTCGCTGGCTGAAAGCGATTACGATGGTCGACGACGCCGTTTCGGAACGCGAGATCGCGCGCGCGGTCACGACGGCGTTTGATTATCTTCGTCCGGAAGAACGCACGTTGAAAAATCTGCATAAAAGCTGTTTTTCGCCCTCCGGTGCGATGCGGCGCGAGCTGTTCCGCTGGGTCAACGATCAGCAATACGGATTGATTTTCAATTCCGAAAACGACACGTTGGATATGTCCGCGCACTTTATGGCGTTCGACTTCACGCATATTTTCGAAGACGATACGCTGGCGCCGGCGGTCATCAGCTACATCATGCACCGTATTCACAGTGTTTCCGGTCAAACGGGCGATCCCAGCCTGATCATGATCGATGAAACCGCGCCTATGCTGAAGCATCCGATGTTCCGCGACCAATTCATGATCGGTTTGCAGGAAGGCCGTAAAAAACGACAGGCTTATTTGTGCGCGTTCCAACAGCCCAACATCGTCGATTCTCTGGGACTGGGCGAATTGATCCGCGGTCAGTGCCAAACGGAAATATTCTTCCGCAACCTGCAGGGAACGGAAGAAGACTATGAAAACTGGCGTTTGACGCAGACGGAACAGGATTTTGTCTTCGGGCGAGCGTTCAAGGATCTGAAATTCGCCGTTCTGATCAAACGACCCGCCGTGAACGAATCCGTCATTCTGGATGTGAATTTGGGGGGATTGGGACCCTATCTGAAACTGTATTCGTCCGGTCGTAAGCATGTGTTGCTTGCGGAACAATTGATGAAGGAATTCGGTCCGGACGCGTTCGTCGACAAGTATCTGAAAGTTGCGTAACAAAGCGGAAACAGGGGCTTTGTGTCTTGTTTTTGTCATAATTGCCTTAATGAAAACCATTGTTTCGCCACAATTTTATGGATATACTCAAAATAGAGGATTGGAAGTTTTTCCATTTATGAGGAGGTTCCCTATGAAACGTTTTTCTTTTACTGTTGCGGTTGCGACGATTATGTTCGGAATGACGGTGCGTTCCGCACACGCGATTACCATCCCGACCATCGGCACGATGGAATTGGGCAATTATCTGAAATTGTTGCAGGATTATGCCGAAGAACAGGCGAAACAGAATCTTCAGCGGATTATCAACGGCGAATCTTTGCAGGTTACGGGAACCAAGGAACTGGCGGGGAAAATGTCCAGTAAATTCGGTCAGGATCTGAAGGATTCGTGGCCCGATATTCAAAAGGAACTTTTCGGCAAGAATAAAGTTTCCAAAGAAGAAGAGCAAATCGGTCTGACCGAGGAAGTTCAGGAAGATCCGGAAAAGCTGGCGGATAAACTCGAAGAAATAGGGGATAAAGCCGAAAAAGATGCGAAGTTCCGCGCCGAATGCCGTAAAGCTACGGCGGAAATGGCGAAAAAAGGTTTCCGGAAAGTGTTTGCGATGGGTACGAAGAAATTCTTTTCCGCGGCGAACGATGAAGTAACGAAGAAACTCACCGATATCACCAACGGTTCATCAACTGAAATGGCTCTGGCCGAAGCCGGGCAACAGATTGCCATGACGCAAGCCCAGGAAGAAGCCAAAAAAGCGGGCGAAAAAGGCGCGGAAATGGCCGCGAAATACGCCACCTCTATTTGTGGGAAATAACGGTTTTGCCGCGTGAAGGAGAAAAACGATGAAAAAACGCTTTTTTCTGGGCCTGATGGCCGGGGTTTTAATAACATCAGACGCTTTTGCGAGCGGATCGCCGACGACGGACGTTTCCATGAACATACAGTCTCTTCTGGACCAGCTTTCGCAGATAAGGACGACGTTGGAACAGGCCGCTTCCGCTTCCGCCCGTGATGCTTTGAAGGAATTTCAGGGGGATTTCCCGAAAACGCCGAAAGGATATTTGTCGAGGGTAAACCCCGCGGCAAAGACGTTCAAGACGGCGTTTAAAGATGCGATGTTGCCGGAAGATATGAAGAAAAAGGGAACCGATAACGTCGATCAGTTGCAGGAGTCCGTTCAGGAAAAAGTCGATCTTCCCGCCGATGCCACAACGGCCGAGATCACGCAGAAAGCCGTGGATAACCGGCGATACGAATATATGATGTACGCGACGGGATACGGCAGGACGCTGGTTACGCGGTTGATGCTTGACGAACATCTGAAGGCGGTCGCCAAGCTGATGGAAGAAGGGGAAAACGCTCAAACGGAAGTCGAATTGATTCAGAAATTGAACGATTTGCAGATATTGGAAGTCGCTCAGCTTCAGATAGCGTCGTTGCTGGATTCCATCAGAAGTCAGCCCGAAAGCTTCGCCGCTTTGCAGCAGCTTTCCAATAAAACGGTCGATCCCGCCGCCGAAGCGAAAAAAGGCAAGGAGTAAAGATCATGAGAAATACTTACTTGAAAACAGCCGTATTGATCGCAGCGTTGCTTATGCCTTTGTCCGCGCAAGCCGGATGGCCCGTGTTCGACGTTTCCAAAACGGCCGGTCTGATTGTCAACCTGTTGCAGCGCTACGGCGTGTCGAAAAAGCACATAGAGCGCGTGAAAGAAATCACCGAAAAGATAAAAAGATATCAGGCGCAGGCGGACGCGTGGGTGAACAATGCTTATGGAAAGATTTCGAAATCCACGACGAAAATGATGAACAGACAGGCTTTTTCGAAATTCGGAAAAGAATTCGAATATGAAAAGGCTGCGCTTGAAGGCAAGACGGCAACCGAAGTGTCAGAAATCATCTGGAAGGAATTCTTTTCGGAAAACGCCGGTAAAAACAAGCCCAATCTGGAAGAAAAGAAGTCAAAATCGGCCAAACGGAAGGCTTTGATCAAAAAGATGACCCGGCAATTGAGAGCCAAGGCGCTTTATGCCGCGTTCGGCGGTGTGGCGGATGCCAAAAAACGCGCCGAAGAGTATCTGAAAATGTTTAATGAAGTGCAGGGGATTCAGGATTCCATCAATGTCCAGACGCACATACTGATGAATAAGAATTATACCAGAATAGATCAGTTGTCGTTGAGCATTGCCGAATTTGAATCCGAAATGGCTTTCCGGATCGGAAACTCTCCGTTTGACAACTATAAAATGCCGGAGAAACCCGATTATACGACCGAAGACGGCGGTTTCGTGAAAGTAAAAGCGGAAGCCGATGTTGACTTAACTCACAATTAAAGGACGAAGCCGATGTTGATACGCAATAAAACGAAAAAAATCGCTGTTGCCGCTTTTGCAGCTTTGGCCTTCGCTCCCGTTAAAGCAAAAGCGCTCTGCGTTTCTCCGATTTGTATCTTTGAACGCATTTTGAAAGCGACGCCGGGATTGCCCGTTCTTGACTTTACGTCAATTCCCGCAATCATTCCGCATATTCCCGCCGCTTTGCAAAAGGAGGCTCTGGCGCAACTTCAGTCCCAGCTGAATAAAAAGGAACAGGAGAACCGCTCCAAAGACTCTCCGTCAAAGGTGCCGATGTCCGAAATGGAAGACGCGTTGCAAACGGACGAAATGCTTTTGGGCGAAAACGAGCAATACGCTTCGTTGGACGCCTTTCCTACCATTGCTTCGGACGATCCCATCGAGATCGCCAAAGCCATAGAGGTTTTGTTCCTGCGTCCGGGATGGGAGCAGAAATTGGACGCTCCGCTTTCTCAATACGATCAGGCGCTGTTAAGATATTATTCCGAACAGTTCAGTTTGAACAATACGATCGAAGTGGCCGGTTTCATCACCGTTCTGAAAGCGAAGATGCTCAATGTTCTGGCTTCGTCCGACAAGATCGCGAAAAAATTGTCGCAAAAGGATTTGGACGTGAACGAATCCCGTCGCTTGCAGTATGAAGCCAGATTGCTTGGTTATCAGCTGTCGATTATGGAAAATCAGCTGACGGCAGCGAAAAACCAAATGTATTTCACGCGCCAGCTTTCCGGTATGAGCCTGACTTTGTACAAGCCCGTTTTGCTTCCGGGCGGCGAAGACGGTTCTTCGACCGTGAGCGGCGAGGAAACGTCCGAAAAAGAGGCCGCGGCTGAAAAAACCGCCGAAGAGGAAAACGCCGAAGAAACCGGAGAAGAGGATTCCGATGAGGAAAAAGACTTCCTCTCCAATGCGAAAGACGCCGCCGTCAAGGCCGGAAAGGACGCTCTGAAAAATGCGCAGGATAAAGCGGCTGACGTGGCGAAGGATGCCGGTCAGAAAGCGATGAATGGCGATTTCAAAGGTGCGGTGAACGATGTTACCAATGTAGCGAAGGACGCGGCGCAGGATGCTGCTTCTGACGCGGGAAGAGACCTTGGTAAAGTCGCGGCGGACGAAGCGGCCAGACAGGGAAAGAGTTTCGTCGACAGAGTAACGAACAAGAACAATAAAGGCAATTCCGGGGATGCCGGCGGAACGGTGGGATCGGAAGGATCCGCCGGTACAGAAAAACCGGCTAACGAAGAATAAGGGGGAAAAATCATGAAATATTCTTTTAAACGTGCAATAATGGCAGTGACGATGCTGTCCGCCGGTTTTATGGTTTTTCCTGTATCCGCCGCCGAGTTTTCGATTCTTAAGCCCGAACCCAAGTATGTGAAGGATAAGAACCTCGGGCAGTACAAAGACGTCAACGGCGTGCTGACCGAAAGCGATATGGCGTCGTCCGTTCACGACTACATCCGGACTTTGCCGGCCAAGCTTGAAGAAATCCAAAAGCATCAGGCGCAGATCGACAGGTATAACGAAATAGCCAAACGTTTGCTTGACAGCGAAAACTGCAACCGCAAGTTTTTGAATACGCATTTTTCCGAGGGCGACAAGATTTGGGATTCTTTGTCGGCCTGGGCCGAGGAAAGCGCGAAGGAAAAACTGGCCGAAGCTTCCGATGAAACGGTTGATGATGCCGCCGAATTGAACAAGGGCGCCAAATATACGAAAGACGGCGATCTTGATCAGGCGAAATCGGACGCGAAGGATATGGCCGGCAAATACGCGACCGGCGATTTTTCCGACGTGAATACCAAAGACGAAACGACCGGCGTTGCGGACAGCCTTGCCCAACAGAAAAAGGAAGGAAACAGCGTCGGCGCCAAAATGGACGCGCAGAATGCGGCCGAGGGCGAGCAGGATAAGGAAACCGAAACGGACAAGATGCGGGCGTTCGCGCGCATTCGTTGGGATATCGGAACGGAAGTCCTGAAAAACCTGTACGCTCATCCGGACGATTGGGGAAAACCCAAAAAAGAACTTATGTTTAAACCGTGGAAAGATCAGATGATCGCTTACAATGCTTATCTGATCGACCGCTACGCCGCTCCGTTCGCGGAAAACGAAGTCGTTGCGAAACTGAAGAAAAAGGAAATCGCAAAGGTTTTGGAAAAGGAGCTTCCGGATATTCTGGAAAAAGATTTTCCCGATATTTTCAAAAAGAAGTTCCCGAAAATCACGGAAAAACCCGAACAGGCGGACGCTTATTTGCCCGAATTCAGCTATACGAAGCCGGAAGTCGAACCGGTGAAAGCGGAAGAAACGGAAGAAGAAAAGAAGTTGAAGTATAACGAAGCCGATGAACTGTTTTGCGGTGAAGGCAATGAGTGCCTCCGCGTGAACGACGGTCCGTTCCTTGCTTTGCATCAGAAGATTCTGGCCGTGACCGGAAGCTCGCCTTCCGTTGAAGAAGCGCCGTATCTTCCCGCCGCGCCGCTGCCGCCGTGGAAAGAGGTCGCCTATATGCTGGACGATGATTTGTCCAAGGCGGTTTTGCCGGATCCGTGGATCAGAATCGCGCAGGATTCGGAGCTGTTGGATGAAGAAGGCGAATTTGCCAATTTGGTCGTTAAAAACAAAACGATGCCGTTTTTCGGTAAAATCACCTGCGGTTCGGAAGAAATACAGGTTTGCGTCGATCCGAAGAGATATGACGGAGAAAAGAACGAACCGAAAAAGAAAAACGGTAAGCCTATGATCGATTTGCCGTTGCATGACAATCGTATCAGCGCTTATCTGGTGCTGAAAGCTTCGAAAGAAGAAGCCGAACCGATGAAAGACAACGCAATCGAGGCGATTAAGAGCATTAAGCAGAATTTGGCCGCCGACATTCAACGTCTCGGTTATACGATTCCGAATCCGGACGCGTTGGATTTGATGGACAAAGCTCAATACAAAAACCTGGAAACCGAGCTGAAAAATCTGCAGAAATCCCACTTGGACGCTGCGGCGCGCCAGATTCAGGCCATTCGGAAGACGTATCCGAAGCTTGATCCCGATGTCCAGAAGATTTTGGAAAGGGAAGCGGCTATCGCCAAAGCGATGGAAAAGGACTCCGGATTCCTGCTGAATATTGCGCGCGGAAATTATCAGACCGTAGACAGCGATCTGAAAACGGCCGAAGCGGATAAAGCAGCGGCGGATACTTATAAGAAAGAGCTCGAAAAGACCGCCGAGGAAGAAGATCTTCCGACCGCGTATTGTCCCGATCCGACCCTTTGATTTTTCTCCTTGAAAAAACGGAGCGTTTCGTAAAAACGGAACGCTCCGTTCGCTGTTCGAATGGGATATTTTGTTTGAAAAATATCCGGTTTGCTGGTATAAACGACAAAGAAGCGAATTGACGCGGATATTTAGGGAAAATGGCAAAAAAAATAAGCAGAAAGGCCGTCGCGGAACGATATGCGGAAGCGTTGTTCCAAAGCGCTCTGGATAAAGGGGAAGAGGATCCCGTTCGGTCCGAATTGATCGAAATTGTCCGCCTTTGCGCTGAATCGGCGGAATTGAAAGCGGTGATGACAAATCCCGTTCTGTCCGCGCAAACGCGTATGCGGGCCTTGTCCGCCGTGGCCGATAAAATGGGCCTGTCCGCGACGATGCGCGGCTTTCTGGAAACGGCGGCGGGCTATAACCGTTTGGATTTGATCGGTGAAATCGCGGAAGCCTATGAAAAAAAATATGACGCTCATCACGGGATTCTGACCGTTCGTGTGGTGTCGGCCGTTCCGCTTTCCGAAAAGAACGCTCAAAAACTGGTCGACGTTCTGACTTCGTTTTATCAAAAGGAAATTCGTTTGGATGCGGTCGTCAATCCCGATCTGATCGGCGGATTGACCGTTCAAGTCGGATTTGTTCTGATTGATTTGTCCGTTCGGGCGCAATTGCAAAAACTTTATCAAACTATGAAAGGTGCCGATGTATGAATATTCAGGCGACAGAAATTTCATCTTTGCTGAAAGAGCGGATCGAAGGTTTTGAAACGGCGCCGGATATCGGCGAAGTTGGGCAGGTGCTTTCTGTCGGCGACGGCATTGCGCGCATTTACGGGTTGGATAACGTGAAAGCCGGCGAACTGGTCGAATTTCAGGGCGGTGTCAAGGGAATGGCGCTGAACCTCGAAACGGATTCCGTCGGCGTCGTTATTTTCGGTCAGGACACTTCGATCCACGAAGGCGATACCGTCAAGAGAACGGAAGAAATCGTCAGCGCGCCCGTCGGAACGGGTTTGCTCGGCCGCGTCGTGGATGCTTTGGGCAATCCGATCGACGGCAAAGGCGACATCGTTTCCTCCGAACGTCGTCCCGTCGACGTCAAAGCGCCGGGCATCATCACGCGTAAAAGCGTCAATCAGCCTTTGCAGACGGGATTGAAAGCCATCGACGCGCTGATCCCGATCGGCCGCGGCCAACGCGAACTGATCATCGGCGACCGTCAAACGGGCAAGACGGCGATCATCATCGACACAATCCTGAACCAGAAAGCGATCAACGATCAGGCCAAATCCGACAAAGAAAAGGTTTTCTGCATTTACGTCGCGATCGGCCAGAAGCGTTCGACGGTGGCGCAGGTGTTGAACACGCTGGAAAAATACGGGGCGATGGATTACACGATCATTGTTTCGGCCACCGCTTCCGAATCGGCACCGCTGCAGTATATCGCGCCGTATACGGGATGCGCGATGGGCGAGTTTTTCCGCGACAACGGCATGTCGGCCGTTATTTTCTACGACGACTTGTCGAAACAGGCGACGGCGTATCGCCAGATGTCCTTGTTATTGCGCCGTCCGCCCGGACGCGAAGCGTTCCCCGGCGACGTGTTTTATCTTCATTCCCGTTTGTTGGAACGGGCGGCGAAGATGAATGACGAGCTCGGCGGAGGTTCTTTAACGGCTTTACCGGTGATCGAAACGCAGGCGGGGGATGTTTCGGCGTATATCCCGACGAACGTGATTTCCATTACGGACGGGCAGATTTTCTTGGAAAGCGGCTTGTTCTATCAGGGCGTTCGTCCCGCAGTCAACGTCGGCATTTCCGTTTCGCGCGTCGGTTCCGCGGCGCAGACCAAGGCGATGAAACAGGTTTCCGGTTCCATCAAGCTCGAATTGGCGCAGTACCGCGAGATGGCGGCGTTCGCGCAATTCGCGTCCGATTTGGATCCGGCGACGCAAAAGCTTTTGAGCCGCGGGTCGCGGTTGACGGAGCTTTTGAAACAAAAGCAATACAGCCCGATGCCGATGGAAGAGGAGGTCGTTTCCATTTTCGCCGGTATCAGAGGCTATTTGGATGATATTCCCGTGGAAAAGATCGCGCGTTTCGAATCGGAAATGCTGGCGCAGTTGAAAACGGCTCAACCGTCGGTGCTGGAATCCATCCGGACGGAAAAAACGCTGACACCCGATACCGAAGACGATTTACACTATTTTATGGACGAGTTCTGCAAGAAGTTTTCTTAACCGGTAAGGAAAAACCATGTCAAATTTAAGAGAGCTTCGCACCCGTCTGGCGTCCGTGAAATCGACGCGCAAGATTACTTCCGCGATGAAGATGGTCGCGGCGGCCAAATTGCGTCAGGCGCAGGAAGCCGTCAACGATGCGGGGTATTACTCGGCGTCGCTGGCGCGGATCATGCTCCGGTTGGGCGCGGTGGTCAAAGCGCGCGACGGCGCGTTGCCGCCGATGATTTCCGGCCGCGACAACGACAAAAGGCATCTGGTCATCGTTTTCGCGTCTTCGCGCGGGCTGTGCGGCGGATTCAACATGAACGTCGTCAAGAAGGCGTCGCAATTCATCCGCCATTTGAAATCGCAAGGGCGGACGGTGCGTCTGATTTGCGTCGGCGCCAAGGCGGCGGATTTGCTCCGTATGGAATTCGGCACGGATATCGTCGCGACGTTCATGCCTAAAATCAGCGCGGCGGAGCAACGTATCGACGCGGAACACATGGCGTATCATCTGGTCAGCATGTTCGGCAAAGGAACGATAGACGCGTGTTCCGTCGTTTACAACCACTTCCGTTCCGCCCTTGTGCAGGAAGTTCGCATCCGTCCGATCGTTCCGCTACAGGCGGCCAATCTGTTAAAGCCTTTTACGGGTGAAAATCCGTGGGGATTTTTGTCGGATGCCAACGAAAGCGCGGCTTTCAGACTTCAGCGTCCCGCGGGGGGCGCTATCGCGAAGGGCGGAGCTTTGGCGGGTAATGCGCGCGCTTCCGGCAAAAAAAAGAAAACGGGGGCGTCGGAACGCAAAGCTTACGCCGCCCTTCAGATGCGGCAACTGACCGATATGGCCGAAAGCGAAAAGCCGTTCGATCCGCTTGAATACGACTTTGAACCGGAAAATCCTTCCGACATGATCGACGCCTTGTTGCCGGAGGTTTTGACGACGTTGATTTATATCGCGTCTTTGGAATCGTCGGCGTCGGAAAACGGGGCCAGAATGACGGCGATGGAAAACGCCACGAACAACGCGGCGGACATCATCGACGATTTGACTTTGCAATACAACCGCACGCGTCAGGCTTTGATTACGAAAGAGCTGACGGAAATCATTTCGGGCGCCGAAGCCCTTTAAAAAAGACAGGAGCTTGTTTCAATGGCAAAAAACAGTATCGGACATATCGCGCAGGTCACGGGCGCCGTCGTCGATGTCAGGTTTGACAGCGAAAAGGATTTGCCGTCCATCCTAAACGCGTTGAAAACGGATTTGGACGGCAAAACGCTCGTTCTGGAAGTCGCTCAACAACTGGGCGAAGAGGTCGTTCGCTGTATCGCGATGGATTCGACGGACGGGCTTTGCCGCGGTCAGGCGGTCGAAGATACCGGCGCGCCGATTTCCGTTCCGGTCGGACCGAAAACGCTCGGGCGGATCATGAACGTTTTGGGCGAACCCGTCGACGGACGCGGCCCGATCGAAGGCGTGCGCTGCGATCCGATCCACCGCGAACCGCCCGCCTTTACCGAACAATCGGCGACGTTGCAGATGCTGACGACGGGCATCAAGGTCATCGACCTGCTCGAACCGTACGCCCGCGGCGGCAAGATCGG
>DGGW01000019.1 GCA_002393065.1 Alphaproteobacteria bacterium UBA3864
ATTTTTCAAATTTCTGTTCCGTTTCATTCCAGGAACATTTCTCATATTGCGGTAAAACGAAGTGAAATTTCTTGCATTTTTCAACCTGTTTATCCTTGATAGAAACTGTATCCTTGTTTTCCGGATTTAATTTGCAGCCTTTGCATCCTTGGCATCCTTCACATTTTATCGGAATGCCGACGCGTCCGAAGTTGCTGACCTGTATTCCGCCGGCGATATTGTCCCGCAGAAAACCTTCGGGAAGCATTTCTTTTACAAGGCTTTCAGCGGTCTCTCCTTTCAAATCCTGCCATTCTTCCTTGTTTCCGTTTTCATCAAACAAATCGCACGGATGGCGCGCGAAGGACGGTTGGACGTTGTCATAAAAAAGTCCATATTTTCCGTTGTCGCGCCAACAAAGACACAACGCCGAATACGGTTCGTAAAGGTGCGATACTTTTTCGATTTTATAGTCGCTCATTTTTCTTTTCCTTTCATAGAGGCCGACGATTTTTTTTGATGGTCGTTCGCAAGCTCGCGCGCCGTTCGTATTTTTTCTTTCAACGCTTCGCGCTTTGCGGGGTTCTTTCGGACCGCGTCGCACAACACGCCGAAGACGTCCGGATCGGAACATTTTAAAGCCGCCGTGCAGAGCAGGGACAACGCTTCGTCTTCAAAATCGCTGCAATCCGTCAGGATTTTTACGATTTCCGCGCTTTTATCATCGTAAAGGGCGCGTTTCAAAACGGAAAAGCCCGAATCGATAACGGACGAATAGACGTCTTCCGTCGCTCGGGCGTCGGCGCCCGCGTCCAAGACGGCTTTGATGACGGCGGGATCGTCGCTGAAACGCAAAGCGTAAAACAGCGGACGGATAAAAACGGGCGTCATGCCGTTGACGTCCATGCCCGACGTCAGGACGGTGCGGACGGTTTCGGCGTCTTTTCCGGCCCTGATAACATAGCAAAAGCGCGCCTGCCGGTCTTCGTCCTTTGCGCCCGCGTCAAGCAATTCTTTGACGATTTGCGGATCCTGCGCCAACAAAACGGCGCGCTGTAAAACCGTCCGCTTATGTCCTTTGCCGTCGTCGACCGCCGCGGCGTTGACGTCGCCGCCGTTTTTTATCCATTGACGGACGTCGGCGGGCGTCGCTTCCGCGAAATCGAAAACCGCTGTTTTTTCGTGCTTTGAAACACTTTTCAGGAAAGGGGTGTTGCAAATCCCCGCCAAATCGACCGGATAAAAGCCGTTTTCGTCGCAGCGGTTGAAATCCGCGCCGTGCTTGTTCAGGACGGCAAAGACGTCTTCTTTCGCTCCTTTGACGGCGGTCGCCAACAACGTGTCCGCGCCGTCGACGGATTCGTTGACATCCGAAACGGTTTCAAGCAAAATATCAAGATTTTCAGGCGTTTGTCCGACGACCGCAAGTTGAAAGAACGATGCCGGAAGTCCTGTTTCAAACAGCGTTTCGCTTCGACGGACCAATGTTTTTAAAACGCCGGCGTCCCGACACAATCCGGCGATGAACAAAAAATAAGCGTTGATTTCTTCGGCGCTCGCCTTCCGTATTTCCGGTTCAAGGGCTTTCCAATCCGTTTCCCGCCCGATCATTTCCCTGCGAATCATTTTTTTCTCCGTTCCCGTTCTAACTTTAATTATAAATGCGAAACACGACAAAATCCGGCGTATGGATGAATATAAAAAAGCCCGCTTTTTACGGCGGGCTTTTCGGTTGAAATCAAATTCAGCGAGCCTGATTCCGATCTTTCGCGATACGGGCGCGGACGGCGTTCTGTCCGTTGCGGTACTGGCTCTTTTGCGCTTCGATGGCCTGACGACGCGCTTCGTAGTCTTTCTTGAACTCTTCGGTGCGTTTCTGGTCGCGTTGCTGATGCTTCTGAGAGAACTTCGCCGCGATGATGTCGTAAGCGTGCTGTTTGAAGTATCCGCTGTTCGCAAGGCTTTCGTACAGCTGAACGACGCGCTTCGAATCGCGCTGTTTCGTTTCCGTACGACCCGGACGCTTGAATTCACCGATCTCGGGCGACTTCACCTTGGAATTTTCGTTTCCGGCCTGACGATAACCGTTCAGAATGCCAGCGATGTCTTTGAAAACGCCGACTTCTTTGATTTCGTTGACCTTCAGGTGCATTTTCGGACGCCAGTTCTTCCACGGCACGTTGCTCGCGCCGCCCTGTTCGAACATTTTTTCGGCGTTTTCGCTCTTGGATTCGCTGCGCTGACGCGTGCCGGGGATGTTGCCCATGTAGTTCGTACGGAACATGTCCGAGAACGGGAACAGCAACATCGCGGAACGGGATTGTCCCAGATAATCCGCAACCGCCTGTTCGTATTTTTCCGGACAGGAGCGCGTGTCGTGCGCGGGATCCATGTTCGCTTTGGCGCCGACGCGTTCCCAGCAACCTTTTTCATTCAGAGCGTAGTTCAAAGCGCAACGCTGCGTTTCATACTGCTTGAATTCCAAATCGCGCTGCTGGGTGCTTTCGTAGTAGCCGAGGTAGTCCTTCAGATGGACGTCGCGGGCGGTCCACTGGCTCGCCAAAGACGGAGTGTCGTGCGTGGACGGCGCGGCCGTCGAGTACTGCGGATATTCTTCGGGATGACGGAAGGCGTTG
>DGGW01000039.1:0-251 GCA_002393065.1 Alphaproteobacteria bacterium UBA3864
CGGATCACAAGTTTGTCGCGGCGGCAAATCACGCGCGAAAGACGCTTTTCGTCTTGTGCGCGGTTATCTGGACGCTTTATGCGAATTATACGAGGAAGTCCGTGAAAAAGGCCGTTATCCTGACACGCGTTTCAACAAAAGAGCAAGAAGAGGGGCACTCGCTCGCCGCCCAAAATACACGCCTTATCGAATACTGTAAGCGCAAAAATCTGGAAGTCATCAAATCTTTTGAGATAATCGAGTCGTCCACG
>DGGW01000039.1:305-722 GCA_002393065.1 Alphaproteobacteria bacterium UBA3864
GCGGCGGCCGCAAAAAATTCCGTGAAGCAATAGACTTTTGCCTTTCCCAAAATGAAACCGTCGCGCTGATCGCCGATGCCGTGGATCGCGTTCAACGCTCTTTCAAAGACTCCGTCCTGCTTGATGACCTCGTCCGCAAAGAAAAAATCGAACTTCACTTTTACCGCGAAAATATGGTCATCGGCGCGGGCGCAAGCGCGTCCGACATTATGCGTTGGGATTTTTCCGTCATGGGCGCGAAATCCTACGTCCTGCAACTGTCCGAAAACGTCAAACGCTCTCTTGATTATAAATGAGCGTCCAGGGTGTGCGCCGACCGGATATGTCAATTACAGGAACGAAGACGGCAAAAACTCAATCCGCCCCGATGAAGTGGACGTGCCAAAGGTTCAACGCATTTTCAATCTGTTTGCTCTT
>DGGW01000039.1:785-32927 GCA_002393065.1 Alphaproteobacteria bacterium UBA3864
GACGCGCGTCGCCGACAAAATAGGATTGCGTTCGCGTATGGGGCGCAAACTGCAAGTGACCGGCGTCCTGTCAATCCTTCGCAATCCGTTTTATTACGGGGAAATGTTGGCAAAGGGAAAGCTTCACGTCCACGTTTACCAACCGCTTATCAGCAAAGAAACCTTTGACGCTTGCCAACGCGTTCTTGAACGCTCCAGATGCAAACCGTTTAAGCACGGGGAAAAGCCGTTTACATATCGCGGCCTGATCCATTGCGCGAACACGGATAAAATTTGCCCGATAGATATAAAGAAACAACAATTCCCTTATGTTGTCTGTTGGGCGGCTGACGGACAGCGGCGCGTTTATATCCCGCTTAAAGATATTGACGAACAGATTTGTTATATTCTGAACTCGATTGAAATCCCTGCCGGCATAATCGAACAAATCCGCGTCCACTTGGCCGCTTCCAAAAAACAGGAAGTCGCGTTTAGAAACGCGGAAACGGGACGGCTTAAACAGGAATTGACGCGGATTGAAAACCGCATTGACGCGCTGTTTAATATGCGCCTTGACGGAGAGATCGACAAAGAAACGTATAACGACAAGAACGACCGCTTGCAACTGGAACGCCACCGCGTCGAAGAAAAAATAAACGCGCATAAAAAGGCGGACAATTCCTTTAATGATACCGTCTTAAACCTTATGGAGATTGCAAGATCGTCCGCGACCATTTTCAAATTAAGCGACAACGTGGAAAAGAAACGGTTGCTTTTGTCTTTCCTGTTCGACCGTCTGGAACTGAACGAGGGAAGAATAGGCTATAAGCTCCGCTATCCGTTCAACGAATTTCAAAACACAGCGGAATTGTGCGAACCGGCGGAAAATCAAGGGGTTGCGGGCGAAAACGGCCGTGTTTTGCCGTTCCCCGAAAATGAAGCGATCGAACCGAAAAAAGATAATAAAAACAAAGACTTGCCGGAAAAGACAAGCCTTTGTTCAGGTTGGCTGGGGAACCTGGACTCGAACTAAGACTAACGGAGTCAGAGGCGACCGAAGAAAAGATTGACGACGTTGAACAAAGACTATTTGTTGTTTATATTGTTTAATGGAATCAATAAGTTAGTTGAAAGCGACGTTTTCTTTTCATTAAGCTGTTTTTACAGATTTTGATAACAAAAATTGACCCGACATTGACCCGAAAGGCGTCCGGTCGAGTCTGAAAGAAACTGTAAAATGGCTAAAAACGAAATCACTTTTTCCGAAGCGTCCGTGCGCGATTTGCCTGTCAGAGAAAAAAGATACGAAGTCGCGGACATAAAACAGCCGGCGTTGAAGTGCCGGATTACCCCGAACGGCGTAAAGACTTTCATCGTCTGCAAGTTTTATCAGGGCAGTTGTGTCAGAACGACTTTGGGACGGTTCGGCGACATTACCGTTAAAAACGCCCGATTGTTGGCGATCAGGCACTTGCAACAATTTTCCCAAGGTATCAATCCGAATGCGGAAAAGCGCAAACTGCACGACGAAATGACTTTGGACGCGTTATGGGAAAAATACCTGACCGATTATGCCCGCGTTTTTACTGCGAAGAAAACGGTTGAAAACAATATCAGTATTTATCGCCGTCGTTTTTCCCGATGGGGACAAAAGCCTCTATCCGCGATAAACCGCCACGAAATCGAGGCTCTGATCTTGAAACTGCGCCGGACGGAAGGCATATCGGCGGCCAACAAATCGCTGACTTTGATCCGGCATATTTTTAACAAAGCTTCGGAATGGGGCTGGGAAGGACGCAATCCGACGACCGGCATAAAAAAGTATCATCTGGCTTCCAGAGAACGGTTTTTGCGTGAAGACGAGTTCTCCTCTTTTTTCAAAGCCGTTGACGCTTTGGATAGTTCGATGCATCGCGTGTTTTTCTATATGTTGCTTTATACGGGACAGCGTTGCGGGAATGTTTTGGCGGCTCAATGGAAGCATATAGATTTTAAAATGCGCACCTGGTTCATTCCGAAAACGAAAAACGGCACGTCGCTGACCGTTCCGCTGACGGACGCTTTAATCGAACGACTGCGGGAATTGTATGCTTTCACGGGCGGGGAATGTTGGCTTTTTCCAAGTTCGCAGAGCGCAACAGGCTATATGAACGAACCGCAACACATTTGGCGCAGGATTAAACGGATAACCGGCATAACGAACCTGCGCATTCACGACTTGCGCCGCACCGTTGGAAGTTATGAGGCGATGAACGGCGTCAGCCTGCCGATCATTTCAAAGACGCTGAACCATAAAACTTTTCAGGCGACGCAAGTTTATTCTCGTTTGGACATATCTCCCGTCCGAGAAGCGTTGAACACCGTCGTCGAACAGTTTGAAAGTTTCAGATAAGCAAAACCGGAAGGGAGGAAAATACCTCTCTTCCGAATAATTTATATGTTCGAAAAAAGACATTACGATTGCGTATCAACGTTATTCCAAACGTTCCCGTCCTGTTCGTAGTAGTAGGAATAGTCAACACCTTTCATAAACACTTCGCGATCGTTGATTTTATCTGTCAGCGCGCCTTTCAGCAGGGCTTTGATTTTTGTTGAATCCGAAGGGCTTTTACGCATAGCGTCCAGATAATCATCCTTGTTGATTCTGCTCCAGTCCACGCAAAGCCGAAGATGTTTTTTCAGAATCAAGTCCAGCCAGATTCTTGCGCTTCTGCCGTTTCCTTCTCTGAACGGGTGTGCGATGTTCATTTCGACATACTTATCCACGATTTCATCAAAGGAGTTTTCCGGCATCTTTTCGACGGTTTTGAGTGTGTTCTCCAAAAACTGCGCGGGAGCGAACCGAAAGTTATCCTTTGCAATATTGACATTCCTGATCTGACCTGCAAAGTCATACAAACCGCCGAAAAGATAGCCGTGTATCTGTTGCAGCCCCTTGATCGTTCCGACTTCTATCGTTTCAAGCAATGAACTGTCAAACAGCGCATACGCCTTCGTTTTGCTTTTGCCGTCGATACTTTCATCGCTGTATGTAAACCATTCGATAAAACGGTTTGCCTGTTTGCTCGGAAAATTTTTGGCGAGTTCGATGATGCCGTCATAATCAAGGACGTTCGCGGCGTGTTTTTTCCCGTCCGGCGCGACGAATTTGAACTGGGTAGTCACACTACCCACTTGACTGCCTTCGCGTTTCAGTTTCGCTTTCAGGTATTTCCAGTAATTTCTATTCTTTTTGTAATCGTCCGAACCGCGCAACACGCCGATGATGTCCAACACCGAAAACCACCATTTCGCATTCGCGTCATCCCAAACGGCGCGGACTTCCCGATCATCGAAAAAACGGATTGAGATTTTGTTCATTTTTAGGCATATCCCCAGAAGCGGTTATGATTGATACCTTTGATAAACATATTGATTTCTGCTGTTTTTATCAACATAAAACAGGTGCTCGAATTTTTCGAATAACTGAAAAACGTCTGTTTGAAAGCGATTTCGACCGTTTTCCGGAATTGGAAAACCTCGTCGGGAAAAAAAAGGCAACGCAATCGGAGCCACCGTTAGCACCCTCTCGGCAGGACCTCTGAAAAACACGCCGATCGAAAAACTCGGCCTGAAAGACGCGCTAGAAAAGATTAAAGAGTTTTTTTACTGATTAACTCTTGAAAATAACCCTGTTTTTGATACTCTATTTTTGAGCTTGTTTTGAACGGCAAGTTTAGGGCGTCAGAAACCCTTACCAACATAGTCGCCTTATGTATGGCGACTGATAAGTAATACGTCAAATCTGCCTAAAGGGCGGATTTTGGCGAATAAGGCTATGTGCTGAATAAGCCAAGCCGTCTTTGTGTTGGTACGGTTTCTGAAAATCCGCCCGCCTGAAAAGGTGGGCTTTTTTCGTTGGGAAGACAGAAACATGATTATTCACAAAACTAAATACTGTCCGCATTGTAAAACATATGTAAGAGCTGAAGCCGAAGAAATAAATTGGATCTTACACGTTATTCTTAGTGTGTTAACGTATGGCTTTTGGCTTATTGTTCTTTTAATCCTTTATCTTAAAAGAGGTGAGGAACTTGAATGGAAATGTCCTCTTTGTAACCGCCCGCTTAATTCTCCAATAAGTAATGCAACAGATAATCCTAATAGCAACACAAGTGTAACACAAAGATTTTGCCCAAAATGCAATACAGAAATCCCGAGATCTTCAAAGTATTGTCCAGAGTGTGGCTTTAAGTTTGATGATAATATTTGTCCATACTGCCAAAGCAAGTTACCAGATGAAGCAAAATTCTGTCCGTCTTGCGGAAAACAGATAAACGCTTCTACATCTTATGAAATAAAATCTATGGAAGTTTTAAATAATGCTGAGCCGGAAAAAAAGAATCTGATATTAAATATTTTGGATGGGATGAAAGAATAAATAGGATGTTTTATGTAATTAAAAACGAAATCTAAATGTTATAGCGAATAGTAGCCTTATTCGGCATCGGGAATGTCTAATAATTTCAAGAACTCCATTTTCTCAGCTTCTGGCAAAAAGAAGTCTTCGAAATAATCTTTTTTTGTATAATTACTCATAGGTGCTTCAGGTTTTTCACTATATGACATACTATGAAAAGTATGGCCATAAAATCTTTTGCACAATGCGTTATACTTTGTAAGGATATAACCTTTAGAAACAAGGCTTAAGTGAAGAGATTCCAAGTCATTAAAGTCATATGTTTCTTTGTTTTTAATTGTTTCAAAAAAGTCGTTATTGAATTCTATCAGACAAGCTATTGTGGCTATGAGGCCATAAAAATGTTCATTTTTAATAACGTTACTTTTAAGGCGTAAATCGATTCTTTTAATAATTTGATATATGGTTCTAAATGAAAAATCAAAAAAATAAGACCAAGCTTTTAAAGTATCTCCTATCATCTCTTTATACACAATTTTCTCTAGTTTTGCGTTAATTCCTAAGTTTTCAATCAGGAAATCTATATATTCGGCTTTTTTTGCTTCTGGAAGACGAAAACGATAATTGATGAATTTTCGAATATATCCATCAAAATTTTCAGTTCCATACAGTTGCTTGACAGAACTTTTGATCTGATCTTCATCAATAGAAATGACGAACTTTACACCATCAATATCAAAAAAATGCTTGATTGTTTCCAAGGTCTTAACGGCATAATCTGGACGACAACGATCTAATTCATCAACGATAATAACTAAAGCTTTTTCCTCATTTCGAACAACTTCATCTAAGCTGGATTTAATATCGGTAATAGCCTTCAGATAAGAATCATATTTTTCGAATATAGTGTTTTCTGTAAAAACTTCTGAAGGAGTAATTTCTATTCCCAATGCACTTAAAGACAATGATTTTAAAAGACGTTCCCCACTTTGTTTGAGCTTGGTTATTTTGTTGGGATATTGTTTAAATTTTTCCTCAATTGCACTAATGATAGGAATAAGAGGATTATCAAAGAAATCGCTTTTCCATGCATTATAAAAAATGCATTTAGTCCCATTGCATTCCAGATATGCTTTTAAACCGTCACAGAAAAAAGTTTTTCCAAATCCAAATTTGGCAGAAATACTGAAAACATCATGTCCTTTATCTGCTAAAAGAATATTTCCGAAACCTTGCACATCAATCGTTCGATTTAGCCTATCTTTTTGTTTCCATTCTTCCCAAGCATTTGTATCTAGATTGTTTGTCTGTTCCATTACGATCAATCCCTAATCAATCTTGCATATAGTATCAAAAAAAACGCTAAGAGCAAAATGCTTTTCTTAGCAAACTATTCTTGTTGAATCTGGAGCAACGAAAACCGTTCCATTTCAAAGCGTTGGTTCTCCGTTGTCTGTTTGTCCGTGCTGACTCTGATATATCCGTAAACCGTCATCGTTCGATTTCCCTTTCCCTTTCTTTTTCTCTTTCTCTTTCTCTTTCTCTTTCTTTTGTTTGTCGGGTTTGTTTGCGTTCGACGGTCAGGTTATAGACTTTGCGCCACGCGGCTTCGATGTCGATGCGGGGATAGGCTAGCGGGGAAGTCATACAAGCGGCGATTTCGTCACGGCTTTTAAGGACGCTTTCCCTGTCTTTCAGCGTCAGGCGGAAGTTCCGGTTGTTCAACGGTTCTGTCGGCACGTTCGACGCGCTTCTTTTCCCGAACACGTCCGGTTTGTTGTTCGCATACCAAAACGCCGTGCGCGGGTTTTCGGCATACATTTCCAAAAACAGAACCGCCGCTTTGTTTCCGTCTTCAAAACCCCGCGCCCAAACGTCCAGAGCCTCCGGCTTGCGTTCCAATTCGGGAAGCCTTTGCAAAAACGGTATCGGACGAGGGCCCTTATCGCGCAAAACGATGTCTTTGTTTTTCTCATACCATTTCGGGACTTGCCGTTCCAAAAGCGTCTTTTTGATCGGGCGGTCTCCGTCCCGCCTTTGCCGGACAAGCGTGTTTTCCAAACGGATGCCGTAAGTCTTCGCAACTTCCACCTGTCTTTGCCGCAACGCTTGTATGTCTTTTCGGTCGAATGTCAGCCGTTCCCCGAACTCCGTTTCGTTCCTGATAATGACGTGCGCGTGCCGACTTCCTTGTTCCGTGTGAACGGCGATAAAATACTTCGCACCCTTTTCCCGATACGGAAGCATAAACGCGTCCATAAAGTCTTCCGTTTGCCGGACGGGCAGATAACACGACTTCGGGAAAGAAACGACGAACTGCGTCGTCAGCCGCGTTTTGCGCTCCCGTGTTCCTTTGCTTTCGTTACGCTTGTCGATCTCCGGATTAAAGCCCCATTCTTTGACGGCTTTTTCAAAGTCGGCGGGTTTTATTTCTTTGCCGCTTTCATCAAGAACGCGCGTTTCCTTGCCGGCACCGTCCGACTCTTGCCCGATATAGCTTAAACTCGCAACGACGGTGCGGCTTGTATAACTTCGTCCCGTGATTTTGACAAAAGCCTGACGACACCCCGAACCGCGTCCGATTGTTTGTTCGGGAATGTAAATGCCTCTGATGTGTTCATCCAAAAAGTCATAAGGGCGTTCTCTCATTCAATCCCCGCATCGCTTCCAAAGCCTTTTCTTTCACTTCGGAAAGTTCTTTCATCAGGCTCATCAATTCCTTGACCCGTTTTGCGTTTTTCGGATCGGCGTTCAGGGCTTTGACGGCTTGGTTCAGATTGACGCCGATTTTGTGCGTTTCAAAGGCAAGCCGCTTTAATGTTTCCGCTTCCTTGCGTGTCGGCAGGTTTTCCTTGTCGATATAGGCGCAGAGCAGTTGCCGCAGAACAAAAGAAAGCGAGCGTCCGAAGTGCCGTTGAGCCTCTTTTTTCAGCGAAAGTCCGATCCGAAACTTGATAAATCCGTTCAAGTCGTCCGACTTGTGCCGCGCAGTGCAGGAAAGCTTCGTGGCCACATTGTGGACACCCGCAGCGTTTCCTGCACTCGCTTCTTTTGATGTTTTCGATCTGCCAAAAAACAGCTTCATAGACCGCCTCACATTTCTTTCAGGCGGCTGTTCAGCCACTCGTCCAAATCTTCTTTGCGGTATTTGATGCGCCCGCCGACTTTGATGTAGGGAATCGCGTAACGGTGCGTGCATCGCCACACGGCAAGCGTGCCGATCGTCACGCCGATATAGTCCGCGGCATCGCGCGGTGTTAAAAGATGTTTGTATTCTGTCATAAAATACTCCTTTCAATTGGGGCGCATTGCGCCTTTGTAAAAAACGTTAAAAGGAGTATGAAATTATTAAGCGGCGTTTTCGGGGACGGTGTCAAGAGGCTTTCCGGCGCGATGAAAAGCAATCAATCACAAAAGCGGATAAGTGATAATCGGTAACAAAGCCGCAAGGGACGAAATTTTCCGACCTCTTTTTTGAATAAAACGAGAAAAATGCAAGCCGGAGTGTTAAACTGTTTGATAAATCCGGCTATAAAAGATAGACTTTTCCATAAAACCGGTTTCTTGTCGGCAGACTGACGATGCAAGAACTCTCTCTTCGGGCAAGACTTTATTAAAAGAGGAAGAAAAATGAAGGATTTAGAGTTTAATTGGGATAAAATCACGGGAGCTCTCGGAAAAGAGGGGGAAAACATTTTTAAAACCGAAGTCGGGAAGATAGAAAATCTTTGTAACGGTTATGATGATAAAAAAGACAACAGCAATATCATCTGTATCGTCGGCAATCGGGGATGCGGAAAAACATCGCTTATCAATGCCGTTCGGGAAAAATTAAATAAGAATAAGAATTTTTTTGTAACGGACATCATTGATCCCAGTATTTTTGACGACACGCTTTCGATCTCCGAATTTTTCATCAGCGTTTTGGCTGAAGAAGTGAGAAAGTATAAAGAAGAAAAAGAGAGCAATAATTTTGAAAACAAAACAGAAGGCAAATATATTCGCTTCAATAAAAAATTAAATGACATAATGGATGTCATTTCCCATATAAAATCGAACAAAGAAAGATTTTATGAGGATACCTGCGCTTCCGATATTGTAAAAAACATTCAAAAACGAAGCAATTTTGCCGCTCTTTTGAAAGAGTTGATTGAAGCGTTTTATGGTGTTTTAGGAAAAGATCAGAAAACCAAAATGGTCGTGTGCATAGACGATTTGGATTTGGTCGCGAATCAATATGTTTATCAAATGATAGAAGATATTCAAAAATGGCTGAATAAAAACTGCATTGTCATTTTGTCTTTCCGTGAAATTCAGCTGTTGAATATCATTCAGGATCACTTTATTCAACAAAATAAAAATTTGATGGACAAGCAAATTGTTTCCATAGCCGAAATCAAGGATCAGACCGTTCAATTTTACGAAAAACAAATGCCGGTGTCCCGTCGTATTTATTTGAAAGGACAAAAGGAATATTTCACTGATAAGGCGTGGGATATTTTAGAGCCGTTTGCCGTTAAAGTCGGAAACGAATCTTCGTTAGAAGAGGAAAATGAATATGAAAAAACAAATCTGCACGATTTGATGGAAGATTTGGTTCGTAAAAAACTGGCTCTTCCGCTGGATCCGGTTGATGAAAAAGAAAAAGTTCATTTGATTTATCCGAACGGTTTGCGCGAAATGCTGGCTTTCATTCGTATGCTGAGGGAAATGGATATAATCCATGATGACAACAAAAACGATATAAAAAAAGAGAAATTGCAAGACAATCTGAAGAAATATCGGGAATATATCCTTTCCAGAGCAAAAGCGAATTTGAACATGGAGTATTATTCCATTTTGGAAGAATGGTTGAAAACAAGCGTAAGAAATAAAAATTATTATATATGCTCAAAGCTTGATGGTATTTTAAAGAAAAAAACAGGAATTGATTATCATTCGGATGATGCATTGAACTTGCCTGACAGTAGCGTGGAAGATAATAATGCAGAAGACGATGATGTTCCCGAAGAGGAGATACCTTCATCTGAAAAGGACAGAAGGGTGTATAAAACAAGGTTTAATTGGGAAAAAATCCAAGAAGAAAGAAAAGGGCTTATCTATATTGAATATACAGATACTTATAATGTAACAATCGGAGATGTTTTTCAGTCCTTGGAGACAGTAAAAAGCTTTTTCCATTCGGATGAAAGAAGCATGTATTTTATCTATTTGATAAAACTACTATATTCTATAGAATTGCTATTCAGTTTTTTGGACATTCAATCCGTTAATGAAAAAACAAACTATTCTCTTTTAATTAACGGGAAATTTATGCCGGACAATTTTATGTACACATCCCGAAGTGAGAATTGCATTGATTATATAAGCGCAAATGTAGATCCCGATGATGAAAATGTGCGTGAACTTATAACAGCAATAATATATTCCAATGTAAAAAGAAATTCTTCTGCCTGGCAAGCGGCTCGTCCCAGAAGCACGAAGTTTTATTCCTTGTATAGCCATCGTCCGCTTTTTGAGCCGGAGTTCTCATTGGAGCAATCACCAGATGGATATATAAAAGCTAATTATAAAACGGATCCTTTGACTGCGGTTTTGAAAAAAGAATATCTAACAGATCTGTTGACTGATATTTTAGCAAAAGAATCTCAAGAAAAAAAATACAGATATGTTTTTTACTCAATGTTTGATATAGACGCTGTTATGAGGATGACATTTGATAATAAGAAGGAAAGGAAACTGTATCATCTTTATAATAAAATTAATTGGATATATAATGGGAACGATAATGATGCTTCAGTTCGATCAGAGCATGATGTGCTCTTAAAGAAGAAAATTTCACAATTGTTTTGCAAAAAAAATATCGAACTCAAGCCGGTTTTTAAAGATTCATTGATGAATAAGATTAGAGAAATCGATAAAAAACGTCCTAAAAGAGGAAGAAGACAGAAATCATTATCGGAAAAAACGACTGAAAATATGACGGAAGAAAATGAAAAATCATGAACGTTTGATTCGTTGTATCTACAAGGAAGCGGATTTTGACGGGCTTTGCGCTGAAATGTCTCAATCCTCCTATATGGACGGTTCTGCCTTTAATCTGGCGGATAAAAACGTCCGGCGGGAGATTGAAAGCAGATACCTGAGCTTTTATCCGGATAATTATTCCCGCACGATTTTAGACAATATCATTCTTGAAAAAATCGGGAAAAAAGAGTGCTTTTGGGCTGATGAATTATTCGCTCAAGTCGCTGAAAAATATCTGATCGATAAAAATGAAAACATCGAAATCCGATTTGACGATCTGTTGGAATGGAACGATTTTATCAATGTCGCTCCGGCGGTTGTTTATATGGCGGCTTTTCATGCGGATCTTCCGAAACACTTTTTACCCAAGCACGACAATCACAGATTATACAGTGTCTTGAAAAAGAATAAGGTCGCCGAAAACCATATGCACTTGAACGCGTCCGGTTATTCGACAGAAATCAACTGGAACAATTTTATCTATAAAAAGCCGTTTTATAATAAATCGGCATGTTTTAATGACATTTTTTATCTTAAAGTGAAAATCTTACGTATTTTCATTGAATATCTGAATTTATTCGATGAAAGGACGTATCAAAAAAAAGATGAAGACGTTTTATTCCTTTCCGATATAAGAAAAATTCTGAAAGCGAAAGAATACGCGGATGTTTCGGAATGTATCGATAAAATAAAATGGATGCAGTCTTATCTGGCCGAACACTACAAGGAACGTTGCGGCAGATATGATAACGAATGCCGTTTTTTAAAAGACTGCTTCGGTAAAATCAAAAAAAAGTCTGACTTCTTTCGGGACTTGTTTAATTTATATTTGGTGGGATTGATAAAAATTTATTTCCAATTTACATTGGATAATGTCGGTATGGGCTTTGAAAAATTTCAAGAATGCCAAGATAAAAAAGATTTATTTATTGATGGAAATCAGAAAGCCGCTTTGTATAAAAGCATTTTTGATAAATATTCCGAGGAAGGGATCGTTTCTAAAATAGAATTCAGAATTGCGCCATCGAAAAGAGGGGCTTTCAAAAAGATAAAAAAGGAAATGGAAACTTTCGAACAAAACGGTGTTCGATGCGGTTATATATTCCATTTTATAAAACGCGATATCGATGATAACGGAACAGCTTTTGAACGGCTGAAGAAAAAACATTTTATGATAAGCCGGCAAGCTCAATGCGTACTGAATGTGTTGAGAAGCGGTTATGGCGAATGTTTATTGGGCATTGATGCGGCGGGAAATGAATTGAATATTGCGCCGGAATTTTTCGCCCCCTATTTCAGGCGTTGTCGCGCGGAAAAAAAGGATTTGTTTTTCACTTACCATGTCGGCGAAGTCTATACGTCGCTTTGTTCCGGATTAAGGGCGATTTACGAAACGATTGATTTCTTTAATTTCCGGCGCGGAGACCGGTTGGGGCACGCTTTGGCGTTGGGCGCAGATCCTGAACAAATTTCAAATATCAGAATGAACCGTATTGTCATTCCCAGAGGGGAATATCTGGATAATTTGGCTTGGATATACTTTATGCTGAAATCCGGACAGGCGGATCCGGTGCTTTTGTTTAAAATCGCGGATCGTTTCTTATCCGAGAGGAATAAATTATTCAACGGCAACGGATATTTTCGAAATATAGATATTGATACCTATCTGTCCGCATGGCGTTTGCGCGCGGACGATCCGTTCCTTTATGAGTATAACGGCCCTTTGATTTCTGTAGAAGACTTTTGGCGCAAAAATATCGACAATCCGGAGTATCGCTCGGTTTTTTCGAATAAAACGGCGAATAAAACGGCTCAAAGACTTCATTGGCATTATTTATACAACGATTCTTTTATCCGAAAACGGGCAGACGGTATCGAAATCCAAATAGACGATATTTACCTTAAATGCCTGTCCGAATGTCAGAGTTTACTGAAAAAAACACTGGTAAAAAAAGGAATAGCCGTTGAAACGAATCCGTCGTCAAACAGAAAAATATCTCCTATCAACAATTATTTCGATTTGCCACTGTTCTTTTTGAACACCCATAAACTTTATTCTTTAAAAACACGGAAAGAATCGGATTATGACGTTCCCGTTTCCATCAATACGGATGACAATGCCGTTTTCCAAACCAGTTTGGGAATGGAATATGCCCTTGTCGCAAGAGCGTTGTTGGAAAAAGGAGCCTCTGCCGAGGAAGTTTATGATTATATCGGATACCTTTGTCAAAGTTCGTTGGAACAAAGCTTTGTAAAAGAGGATAAAGAGCTGTGAAACATACCGGTTTTAGGGTATACAATCATAAAGCCTTTTCTTCCCCTTACGCTTAATCGTTCGAACCGCGTAAAACACCGATAATATCCAATACCGAAAACCACCATTTGGCATTTTCATCGTCCCAAACGGCGCGAACTTTCCGATCATCGAAAAACCGGATTGAAATTTTATTCATTTTTCGAGGTTCTCTCAGAAATCATTACAGTTAGAGATGTTGATTCCCGTAACTTTTATCAACAGAAAGGGGGATGCGATCATCGGTAACAAAGCCGCAAGGGACGAAACTTTCCGCTTGAAGCCGTTTTGAAAAAGAATCATACTTGTTTTTGTAAAGGCAGCTTGAAAGAAAGGGCTTTCGTCTTCATTGACCCGGCATTGACCCGACGAAAACCGGAGAGGTTTACTCCGAAACGGAGAAGCAAAAAAGCCCTTGAAAATCAAGGGCTTATAAGTGGCTGGGGAACCTGGACTCGAACCAAGACTAACGGAGTCAGAGTCCGCTGTTCTACCTTTAAACTATTCCCCAATCGGTTCTGACTTGTTCTATATATCCCTTTGCGCGGCGTTATGCAAGCGATTTTTTTCTTTTTTTACGCGATGCTTGCTTTTATGCCGTCGATCACGAACTGCGTCGACATCGCGCCCAGAATGATGCCGAAGATCTTTGAAATCACGGTGTTGACCGACTGCCCGAACAGGCGCGACAACAATCCCGCCAGCCGGAAAGCGACGTATTGGCACAAAAGAACCGTCGCCAGCGTGATGATCACCAAAAGCTTCGTTCCCAAATGTCCCTGCTGTTCGCTCATTAACAGGATGATCGACGCGATCGTTCCGGGGCCCGCGATCAGCGGCACCGCCAGCGGAAACACCGCGACGTCGTTCGTGCCGGGCGTTTCTTCCGATTTGTCGTCTTTCTTTTCTTCGCCGAAAATCATCTGTATCCCGACGATGAACAGCATGATGCCTCCCGCGATTCGAAAAGCGGGAAGGCTGATCCCCAGCGACATCAGGAATTTTTCACCCGCAAAAGCGAAAAAGGTCAAAACCAGAAAACCGATCAGACACGCCCGCAAAGCGACCTTTTCGCGATAGCCTTCGCGCGGGCTGGTCGTGAGGCTCAAAAAAACGGGCATATTCCCGATCGGGTCGATGACGACGAACAACATCGTGAAGATGGGAAAAAACATGCCGGAAAAATTTATCATAACAAGCCTCTTTATCGAAAAATTCAATATGTATCTATATTTATAAACGACTTCGCCGAAAAATGAAAGAGGGGGAATTTAGTTCTTTGAAAGAAATGAAGTTTCATATATCCTTGCCTGAAAAAGGCTTCTGGTTTTAGGGAAAGAAAATGACGGATTTGTCGCTTATTCGCAATTTTTCCATCGTGGCGCACATCGATCACGGCAAATCGACGCTGGCCGACCGGCTGATTCAGGACTGCGGCGGACTGACCGCCCGCGAAATGCACGAGCAGGTTCTGGATTCCATGGATCTGGAGCGTGAACGCGGCATCACCATCAAAGCGCAGACCGTCCGTTTGACCTATAACGCTGACGACGGCCGGACGTATCAGCTGAACCTGATCGACACGCCGGGGCACGTCGATTTCACGTACGAAGTCAGCCGGTCGCTCGCCGCGTGCGAAGGTTCCCTGCTGGTCGTCGATTCCACGCAGGGCGTCGAAGCGCAGACCCTCGCGAACGTATACAAGGCGCTCGACTGCAATCACGAAATCGTCCCCGTCATCAACAAGATCGACCTGCCGGCCGCGCACGCCGAGGAGGTCAAGGCGGAAATCGAGGACGTCATCGGCGTCGACACGTCGAACGCCGTCGAAACGTCGGCCAAGACCGGCGTCGGCATCCACGAGGTTCTGGAAAGCATCGTCAGGTATCTGCCGGCGCCCGAAGGCGACGCGGACGCGCCGTTAAAGGCGATGCTGGTCGATTCCTGGTACGACCCGTATTTAGGCGTCGTTATTTTAGTGCGCGTCAAGGACGGCGTGCTGAAAAAAGGCATGAAGATCCGCATGATGGCGTACGGGACGACGCACGACGTCGAAAAGGTCGGCATCTTCACGCCGAAAATGAAGGACGTCGATTCTTTGAGTGCCGGAGAAATCGGCTTCATCACCGCGGGCATCAAGACCGTCGGCGATACGAAAGTCGGCGACACGATCACCGACGACCGCAATCCCGCCGCCGAGCCTTTGCCTGGCTTCAAGCCGAGCGTCCCCGTCGTTTTCTGTTCGATGTTTCCGCTGGATTCCAGTTTTTACGAAAGCTTGCGCGATGCGTTGACGAAGTTGCAGCTGAACGACGCAAGTTTCCAGTTCGCGCCCGAAAAATCGGCGGCGCTGGGGCAGGGGTTCCGGTGCGGATTCCTCGGCCTTTTGCATATGGAGATCATCGAAGAGCGCCTGTCCCGCGAATTTAATTTGGACCTGATCACGACGGCGCCGAGCGTCAGCTACATCATGCACATGACGGACGGCGAAACGGTCGAGCTCCATAATCCCGCCGATTATCCGGAAATCACGAAAATCAAAACCATCGAGGAACCGTGGGTCAGGGCGTCCGTCATGGTGCCGAGCGATTACCTCGGTTCCGTTTTGCAACTTTGCACGGAACGGCGCGGCGTGCAGAAGGACATGACTTACGTCGGCAACCGCGCGATGGTCGTGTACGAACTGCCGCTGAACGAGATCGTGTTCGATTTCTACGACCGGCTGAAATCCGTGTCGAGCGGCTATGCCAGCCTTGATTACGAACTGATCGGGACGAGGGAGGGCGATCTGGTCAAAGTGACGATTTTGGTCAACGGCGAACCCGTGGACGCGTTGTCGTTCCTGGCGCACCGGTCGCAGGCGGAACGGCGCGGGCGACAGATTTGCGAACGGCTGAAAGATCTGATCCCCCGTCATCAGTTCAAGATCCCCATTCAGGCGGCGATCGGCGGAAAGATCATCGCCCGCGAAGACATCGCCGCGTTCCGCAAGGACGTGACCGCCAAATGCTACGGCGGCGACATCACCCGCAAACGCAAGCTGTTGGAAAAGCAGAAAGAGGGCAAAAAGAAAATGCGGCAGTTCGGCAAGGTCGAAATCCCGCAGTCCGCTTTCATTTCCGCGCTGCGCATCGGCGACGAATAAATAAGGATGAAGGATAAGAGTCCTTTCTCTCAAATAAGCTAATGAATTATGGGGTAAAGATGGCAATTCATAATAAATCACATTATAATCATGCTCTTATGGCATTAAATAAAATGAGAAAGTTAAAACAGGGAACAAATGATCTTTTTAGATCTCCTGATAGAGTGTTAATTTGTTTAAATATTATGGACTGTTGTGATTTTATGAAAACAATTCCGGATGAATCTGTACAGTTGATTTGTATTGATCCTCCTTATAATCTTGAGCTTGCAGGATGGGATATATATGACAATTATATTGAATGGGCGGCCAAATGGCTTGATGAAGCTTATAGGGTTCTCTCAAAAAATGGAAATTGTGTTATTTTTGGTGGTATTCAGTTTAGAGATGTTAAATCAGGTGATTTAATTGATATAATTCATCATGTAAGAAATAAAACAAAATTTAAACTTATAAATACAATTATATGGAGGTATAAAAATGGTATGTCTGCTCATAGATATTTTGCGAACAGACACGAGGAGGTTATTTGGCTTGCAAAGTCGAATGACTATTATTTTGATTTAGATGCAGTTCGAGAGCCGTATTCAGAAAAAGATCTCGAAGCTGCATTAAAGGATAAACGTTTAAATCCTGAGAATACGATGAAAGGGAAAAACCCTACTAACGTATGGGAAATCAATAGATTGAATGGCAATAGTAAAGAACGTGTAGGACATCCAACGCAAAAGCCTATTGAGATTATAGATAGATTTGTCAAGGCCTTATCTTATCCGGGGTCTGTCGTTTTAGATTTTTTTGCGGGGAGTGGAACTGTTGGGCGTGTTTGCCTTGCCGAAGGTCGTCATTGCTTAATGTGCGATAGTGATAAGGCTTCGATCGTCTATTTTAATAAGCATATTGAATTAATGCGAGAATTGGGACAAACTGTTGAGTATGAACCTGTACAGGATACAGAAGATTTTTTCAATAAATACAAAAAGGTATGTTCAGATGAAAGATAAAGGGAAACAACAATCCAATCGCCTAACGGTGCAACAAAAGGTATCGGAGGGCGTTGTAGGTATTTTTGGCAAAGATGCACAAGGGCATGATAAAGAGGTATATAATACTTCAACTATTGTAAAAGCAAAGCTTGAAGATGAGTTCCCAAAGCTATCTTTTAGATACAGAAGCGAATTATCAAAGAAAGAAATAAATGATGCTTTACAAAAAATTGACAAGAGATTGGGACAGACTTTGTTTGTCTCAAATGCTCGGATAAAGCCTGATGGTGGCATTATTGAAGTAAAGGATGATAATGATAATTGGCGAGTAGTGCTTGTCTCGGAGGCAAAATATCAAGGTAAAGATATTGAAAATATCAAAGACGGGAAACTTGTCGGGAAGAATAATGATCAAGTTCTTATGGCGGCAGGAAACGCCATAGAACGTGCACATAAAAATATATGCGAGATTGCTAATTTTATGCTTACAGAAACTTATTTCCCTTACATTTTGTTTCTTGAAGGTTCTAATTTCCTGACGCATAATATTACAATTCCTCGGCCAGACGGTACAGTCTATTCTATAGCGTATGATGATGGAACGTTAAATCGACTTGATAGATTAACAGCGGCTAACTATGGAATGCCTATAAATACAAATCTTTGTGAGAATAAATTTGTTTCAGGAAATGGGTTGAATATTATGTTACAGGCGGCATCTATTTATACACAAGGGGATGGCAAACATTGGAAAGAAGAAGATATGATAAACATAATGCTGGATGTTGCAAGAGTCTCTTTGCGCATGATAGGAAAAGATTTGTTTAAACAACTGACAAAATAAAGTTGCTAACTATTCTGATGAGATAAAAATGAATAGAAGCTATAAGCTTTCGCTATTTTTTTCTAATCTTGCTTATTAAAAAAGTCCCCCAACTGAGGGACTTTTTTTGTGAGGAGAGAATTACCGTCCTTTTCCGAGCTTGTCTTTCAGCTTGTCAAGGAAGGATTTCTGTCCCCAGACTTTTTCCTTATGCGCGTTTTTGTCGACCATCATATCGACGATGCGGTTCGTATCCAGCTGCGTTTCGTAATTGAACGTCCGCGTTCCTTCGCGAATCATGACGGGCATCGGTTTGGAACGTAAAGAGTCCAGCAATTTCGATTCCGGCACTTTTTCCTGTCCGAAAGCTTCGCGGATCTTGTTTCCGGCTTTGAACAGGGCGACTTCCATGCGGCGCGCGGCCAGCATCGCCCGTTTTTTCAGGACCAATCCGTGCGGCGACATCGTTGTGACCGGACATTTCCCGACGCCGGCCGCTTTCACGATGGAGGCGGCGACCGTCGAACAATTCGTGGAAAACAAGCGATAGGTGATATCCTTCGATTTCAATTCTTCGACCTTTTTATTTGCGGCGTCGAACTGTTCGCGCGTGATCGGATAAACGATCGCTTCGTTGTATTCCTGAAATTTGGCGTAAGCGCGATCAAATTTCCCGGGGCATCCCGTGACTTTCTGAAATTCGTTCTTGGCTTCCTTGTAAGAAAAGCTCCACAGCGTTTCCTTTCCCGTTTCATCGGTCAGACCGACGAACGTGTGCCCCGTATAAGCCGTGAATCCCGAGCGTTTGAACGGGTTGTACCCCGGCTTTAACATGGTCAGCGGCGTGCAGACGTAAATGGTCGCTTTGCAATTTTTTTCTTCGGACATGGCATTACCCCTGATTCGATTTAAAAAAACTATAACATCGTTTTTTATGTTTGTCTATTTTTTTCGAAAAAGGAAAATCCCGCCGATAAAAAATCCCCCCGTCCGAAAACGGGGGGATGTCGTATTCCTTCTGTTTATTTAGGGAGGAACAGTCAGATGACTTAGAAGGAATACTGAACCTGGAAGCCCAAAACGTGCGCCGTCGTGCGGTATTTCGCGTTCAACGTTTCGAGGCCTAACGGCGGCGTTCCGGCCAAATTGGCGCGGTTGTTGTGGACCGTGTAGGTCGGCAGGTACAGGAACATATAGCCGACGTCAAAAGTCGTTTTGTCGCTGGCTTTGTAACTGGCGCCGAGAGAAAGTTCCCAACGGTCGTTGTCCGCGATCGCCGCCGTGCGCAGACGGGAATTCGGAACGGGGCTTTCGTCAAAGCCGATACCGGCGCGCAACGTCAGCTTTTCGGAATAGAAGTAATCGGCGCCGACGCTGACCGTCCACGCGTTTTCCCAACGTTGGGCGACTTCGCTGACCGGACGGATGGTCAAAGCCTTGAACCGCGTCCAGCGCGTCCATTTGGCGCCGGCGGACAGGGCGACTTTGCTGTTGAGTTTGTGATAAGCGCCCAACTGAACGTATTCGGGGGCGTCCGTGATCAGCTTCGTGTCCATGATACGCAGGCCGCTCAATATGTAGGATTCGCCTTTGATTTCTTCGCGGGTCCTGCTGGTGTAGGAAACGCCGAAGCGGGTGTTTTCGTCCATTTCGTACATTACGCCGACGCGGGTGCCGAAGCTCCAGTCTTCCAAATCGAATTTATTGCGGCGGGCTCCGTTAAGGGCGGTCGATGTCAGATAAACTTTCGCGTCGCGCGCGAAAGCCGCCAGACCCAACGACAATTTATCGGTGACTTTGATGCCGGCGCCGATCGTGTAGTCAA
Source organism: Alphaproteobacteria bacterium UBA3864 (assembly GCA_002393065.1). GTDB lineage: Bacteria > Pseudomonadota > Alphaproteobacteria > CAAGCB01 > CAG-977 > UBA2903. The sequence goes on from DGGW01000039.1 coordinate 20,263, forward strand.
CCGCTTCCAAAGAAGCTTTGATGCCGTGATCGGAGGCTTCCCAATCCTTATCGTACTGTGTCGCCAGACCGAAGGGGACATAGACGCCCGCGCCGATAACGACTTTATCGTTCAATTTGTATTGGGTGAAGAAGTTCGGAACGGCGACGGTAACATCCAGATTCGTCGACGCGTCGCGGCCGGCGTAGTTCGGCGCCGAAACGTCCGCGTGTTCGTGAATGCCGGCGATGCCGACCTGCATACCCGATCCGCCCAGCGTCATGCCTGCGGGGTTGTAAGCCAGAGCCGAATAGTCGTCGCCGACGACGCCGCCGCCCGCATAAGCGCGGCCCAAACCGGCCATGCTGTAATCGCTCAACTGCCATCCTGCCGCGCGGCCGGAGTTGGAAACGCAAATGCCCGCCAGAGCGAGAAGGGCTATTTTGGATGTGTTGTTCATTTGAAAAATCCTATTTTGTGTTGTTTTTGTACGAAGACACGACGGCGCGCGTCAGTTTGATGAACAGGTTCAGGATGCGTTCGATTTCCTGATCGCCGTATTCCTTCCAGTTCATCAGTTTCATAACCATGTTCTTGCGTGTTTTGAACGCGAACAATCCGGCGAAAAGCGGGAATGAATAAAGAAGAATCTCGTCTTGGACCTCCTTTGCCGGAGTGCCGCCCGTCGCTTTGACGATCAGGTCCGCCGCGATTTTGTAATAGGGGGTGATCAGCCCTTGCTGAAGGGTCGAAAACGATTCCCCCGGGTTGCTGTATTCGTGCAAAAAGATCGTGACCGCCGCCGTCGGCAGCGCGTCCGTATACAGCAACCGTCCGATCGCCCGCAAAAGAACGTACAAGGCTTCCTCCGCCTGTTCCGGAGTCGACGCGTCGTTCGTCAACACGGCGACGGCGCTTTCGATTTCGTTTTCAACGGCGGAACGGGAACGACGGACGATGTCGTCCAGAACGGACCGGTACAACCCCTGCTTTCCGCCGAAATAATAGGCGATGGCGGAAATGTTGACCTTCGCCGCCCGCGCGATTTCGCGCGTCGACGTGTCGGCGTAGCCTTTGACCGCAAAAACGGTCATCGCTTTTTCCAGCAGTCGTTGTTTGGCGTCGTTGGCCATGTTTCAAAGAGTCCTTTCTGTCAGAACGATTCGCATAATACAAACGATTGTTTGAAAAGTCAATCAATCGTTTGAATTTTCTTTAATTATTTTACATCCTTTTGATTATAAATAAAAAATCCTCCGCTTTTTGACCGGCGGAGGACTTGATTAAGGGAAAAGTCAACGGTTTCGGGGAACGAGCATCGCCGTAAAAACGGCTTCGGCGGCGATTTGTCCGCCGACTCGAGCTTCTCCGCGGAATTTGAAGACGTTGAGCTTCTTTTTCATTTTGACGACCCGCATTTCAAGCCGGTCGCCCGGCACGACGGGACGGCGGAATTTGGCTTCGTCGATTCCCAGAAGGAGCGTGTCGCTTTGCTTTTCGTCGTCGATGTCCAGCAACGCGCCCGTTTGCGCCATCGCTTCGGCGATCAGCACCCCCGGCATGATCGGATGAGAGGGGAAGTGCCCCTGAAAGAACGGTTCGTTGAACGTTACGTTCTTATAGCCGATGATTTCCTGTTCGGGAATGATGATCTTCGCCGCGTCCACCATCAAAAACGGATAGCGATGCGGCAGAAGACGCATGATTTCCGTGATGCCGATCTCCAATCCCGCTGTTTTTTCCATGTCAAATCCTCCCGTATGACCGATTGAAAACGTGTCGGTTAAAAAGCGTACTGAACCTGAAGGCCGAGAACGTGCGCCGTCGTCTGGTACTTCGCCGTTATCGGCGCGACCGCCGGCGTTCCCGCCAGATTGTGCCGGTCGTTCAAAACGGAATAGTGCGGCAGATACAGGAACATGTAGCCGATGTCGTACGTCAGGTTCCCGTCGGCTTTATAGCTGGCGCCGACGGAAAATTCCCAGCGGTCGTTGTCGGGGATCGACGCCGTGCGTTCGCGGTTGTTCGGAACGGGGGTCTTGTCGAAACCGACGCCGGCGCGCAACGTCAGCTTGTCGGAATAGAAGTAATCCGCGCCGACGGCAAGGTTCCATACGTTCTTCCAGCGTTGCGACACTTCGACGGACAACGCGGGATACTGCATGTTTGCGATGCTCAACGACCTGAACCGCGTCCAGCGCGTCCATTTGGCCAGTCCGGTCAGGGCGACTTTATCGTTCAGCTTGTGATAGCCGGAAATCAACACCTGTTCCGGCGCGTCGGTCGTCAGCTTCGCCGTGAACTCGCGCGCCGCCGCCGTGCCGTTCATGATCGACGAACGTCCCTTGACGGCCTGTTGCGAACGGGTGCGGTACGACACGCCGAAACGCGAGTCTTTATTGATTTCGTACATTGCGCCGAAGTGCAGGACGGACGACCAGTCGGTCATTTCAAACCGGTTGTATCCTTTGCCGAAGACGGGATGCGGCGTCGTCGACGTCAGCGTGATCTCCGCCCGGCGCGCAATCGCCGTAAAACCGAGCGACAGCTTGTCGGTGGCTTTGACCGCAACACCCGCCGAATAGTCGATTCCGGTCAGTTCGGAATGGATGCCGTGATCCGAACCGAGCCAATCCCGGTCGTATTCGATCGACAGCCCGAACGGAACGTAGATGCCGAAGCCCGCCGTCACGCGGTCGTTGATTCTGTATTGTGCGAACAGGTTCGGGACTTTGTTGATGATGTCCGCGTTCAGATCGTCCGCCCGTCCGCCGTAAACGGCCTTCACGTCGGAATGTTCGTAAATGAGGGCGGCGCCGATCTGCGCGCCGGACGTTTCGGCCAACGTCATGCCCGCCGGATTGTACGCCAGCGCGGAATAGTCGTCGCCGGCAACTCCGGCGCCGGCATAAGCGCGGCCCAGCCCCGTCATGCTGTAATCGTTCAACTGCCATCCGGCGGCGTTCGCCGCGGCGGAGGAAAGACAAATTCCGGTCAAAGCCAGAGTGGAAATTTTCGAAAAGCGTTTCATGGTCAATCTCTGTTGTAAAAGCGATCGTGCAGGGGCTGAAAAGCGGAGTCGCGCGAACTGACGAACGATGATATATCCCCTTTTGTTCATATTGTCAATCAAACGATTGAACTTTTTTATAACATTATGAAAACAATATAGAAAATTATGATTTTTTGTTAAATCGAACGACTGATTGTTATGGCAAAAGGGGCCTTCCTGGACAAAGACGGACGGTCGGAACCGTTCGTCGCCGGAACAGGCAAACTTTCGGCCAGCCTTGTGACGGGGAAGGCTCTAAATATGGTGTGTCGCCGTTTTTATCAAGCGTATATATAGCTGTATATATCAATAATAATATATCGTATTTAATTAAAACTTCCGGTTGCGTACGTTTAGATATCTGTCGGTTCGCATCGTATTTTTTTATGGTGGCGACGAAAAGTACAGAACACACAAACCAGGGGGTAAATATGAAAGTTCTGATTGCAGACAATCATACTTTGTTTCGCGAAGGTTTTCGCAGCCAGTTATCGCGCTTCGACAATGTTGAAATGCGGGAGGTCGGGGATTACGACGCCGTTAAAGCTTTGGCGGAACAAAACCGCGATTTCGATCTGATTTTTATCGACCGCGATTTGTTGGGAACGGAGTGGAAAGACAAACTGAAAGCTTTGAAGGAAATGTTCCCCGACGCCAAAAAGGTTTTATTGAGCGAAAGCGAGGAACAGCGCGATATTCTGAACGCTTTCGAATTGGGCGTCGTCGGATATATCACGAAACTGTCGTCCGATTCGCTGATCATCAACGCACTGCGTCTGATCATGGACGGCAATCTGTACGTTCCGCCCGCCGTGCTGAAAGGCATTCATCGCCGCGCGTCGGGGGAAGGGCGCATTTTGTCGCATACTTTGCCCGACGGCAAAAATCTGACCTATCGTCAGAGCGAAGTGCTTCAGTATTTGAGCAACGGCCTGTCCAACAAACAGATCGCTTATGAAATGAAAGTGTCCGAAGCGACCGTCAAACTGCATATCAACGCGCTGTTGCGCCATCTGCACGTTGAAAACAGGACGAAAGCCGTCGTTACGGCTCAACGTTTGGGGATTTTGGAAGCCTGATTCCCGTCTTTACTCTTTAATTCCCCCCGGAAGAGTCTCTCTCTTTCGGGGATTTTTTGTCAAAATGCTTTTGCGAAAAAGGGAAGTTGTGGTATAACTCGACAAGACTTAACGCCGCGAAGGCTTCGCGGCAGGAAACAGGGATGTCGTCTGATGCTGAAGGAAGCTTTCGTTTCGCAGGAAAATAATCCGGTCACGGCCGGAAAACCCGCCGTCGATCTGAATATGCGGGGAACGCCCGAACAAAAAGAAACGATGACGGATCTGATCAACCGCGTCGCGGAAAGCGATTTCGGCCGCGAGATTCTCGAAGACGCCCGCGCTTTGGGCTATACCGTCAGAATGGACGATCTGGGCCGCACGACCAAAGGCGTCTGTCGTTCCGCGAAAAAGGAAATCGTGCTGTCGACGCGCATGTCGCCGGACGTTCTGGTTCTGACTTTGGCGCACGAAAGCCGCCATGCCGGACAAATCGGACGCGGCGCGATTTCCGGATACATTCCGTCCTGTTCGCTGTCGTCGCTCGTGCCGCACAAGCGGTTGATGGAGGCCGACGCCGTGACCGCGTCGATCGTCGTGGCCGAAGAGCTGTTGCAAAAAGGCGATTATATGCCCGTCGCGATGGCGCATCGCGACTATCCCGAAATGGCGGAAACTTATGAAAACGCAATCGAAGCAAAACGCCCGCAAAACGAAGCGATGACGCAATGCGCGCTGAAATGGTATGACAACACCGTGCGCAAAATGGCGTACGAGGAAGATCAGTTCATCACCCCGTTGAAAGAAGGCTTTTACGCCATGAATACGACGGGCGGCTATGCCGATTTGAACGCCGAAGCGGGGATGGCGGCGATTTGTTCGTTCAAAGGCGGGATGTATTTCACCGATCCCGACGCCCTAAAGACGCCGGAACGCGCGGGAATGTCGTCCTATACGGCGGGATGGGTCGCCAAACATATCGAAACGTGCAAGGCGAAAACGGGCGCGGACGTTTCCGCCGTTGTCGCCGACGTGCCCGTATATCCCGTCGACGGCGGGATCATTACCGCCAAGGAACGGAGCTTCGGGACATTGCCCGAGCCCGTGTCCGAACGGGGAATGAAAAGAATCGAAGCGGCAGTTAAAGCGGGATTCATCAAAAAGGAAAAAACGCAGACGGTCGCGCCGATGCGGCGGACGCGTGACGGACGCTGAAAAACGTAAAGGGCACGGATCATGGATTTTTCCGAACTGGTCGATAATTTTTCGTTTCTGGACGGCTGGGAAGACCGGTACGCTTATTTGATTGAACTGGGCAAGGCTTTGCCCGCGATGGACGATGCGGACAAAACGCCGGAAAACAAAGTTGACGGCTGTATGAGTCAAGTGTGGCTGACAATGCGACGCGACGGCGACCGTTTGTTCTTCCGCGGGGAAAGCGACGCTTTCATCGTGCGCGGACTGATCGCCGTTCTGCAAATCATCCTGTCCGGCAAAACGTTCGACGAGATCGTTGCCGAAGACGTCGAAGCCGATTTTAACAGGCTCGGGCTCGACGCCCATTTGAGCCCGACCAGACGCAACGGATTCTTTTCAATGGTCGCCCGGGTCAAAGCCGAAGCCTCCCGTTTGCGGGAGACGCTTTGATGGGTCGTTTTGCCGTTCTGCTGTTCGCTTTGCTTTTGCCGCTGTTGTCCGCTCCCGTTCGGGGGAAGGCGCAGGAAGGCGTGTTCCGGATCTGCGGTAAAACGATGTGTACGGAAAAGCAGGTCTGCTATAACGAACAATGTGAAGACAATTGCACCTTGCCCGGATACGAATGCCCGCTCGGCTTTAAATGCAACGACGACAAAAAAGTTTGCGAAATGTCCTGTTCGAGCAAAAAGGACTGTCCTCTCGGGATGTTCTGTTCCGCCGCGCGCCGTTGCGAAACGTACTGCCGCGGAAACGTTACTTTCGACGGGCAAAAATGCGAAGGGACGACGCCGGAATGTTTCGCCCGGCCCGATTTGGGCAAAGCTTTCTGCGGTTGCGTCGACGGCAGCTGCGCCGAAGGAATGTACTGCAGAAACAAAAAATGCATGCCGTGTCCGAAAGGCCGCTTGTCCGTCAAGGGACAATCCTGCGGTTGTTCGCCCGGTTCCGCCGCGTCCGGAAAAGGATATTGCAGACCTTGCGGCAAAGGGCAGAACTGCAACTGTCCGAAAGGCAAAAAAACAAACGGCGAAGGGGATTGCGTTACGTGCGTTACTTCCGACGATTGCGGTAAAAGCGGCGTTTTTTGCCAGGATGCCGGAACGTTGACCGCAGCTTGCGTACCGTTGGTTTGCCGTAAAGGAACCTATATGCAGGGAAACGATTGCCTGTCGTGTCCCGAAGGATGCGGCGTCTGTCCGTTCGGTCAGCGTTGTACCGAATGCTTGCGCGGATATTTTATGGAAGAAAGCGGTTGCCAATCCTGCGCCGCCAAATTCGGCGAAGGATGCGGCCACTGTTTCATTTCTTCCGAACGGTGCGAAGAATGCGCTTTGGGCTATTCCATGCGCGCCGACGGGTCCTGTCAGAAAATACAATGTCCGGAAGGGACTTTTCTGGAGGGCGAGGAATGCGTTCGTTGCACCGACACCATGCCGTATTGTTCCAAATGCACGGACGCGGAAACGTGTTTAGCGTGTTCGGGACAGGGTGTTTTTTGGAACAACGGCGTCTGCGATTGTAAAAAAGGCTATACGAAAAACGCCGAAACGGGCGAATGCGACCCGATCGAATGTCCGTACGGTCAGTATTACGATATCAATCAGGAAAAATGCGCCGCTTGTTCTTCCGTTCTTCGCGGATGTCTGGAGTGTTCTTCCGAAAAGAAATGCGAAATTTGCGACTGGGAAAACAACTATCTGATGCGCGGGGACAATACGTGCGCGAAAATGCGGTGCGAATATGATTCTTTCCCGCAAAGCGGTCAGTGCAAAAAATGCTCTTCCGTGCTGCCCGGATGTCTTCGCTGTTCTTCCGACGGTCGGGTTTGCGTGAAATGCGCCGAAGGAATGCGGTTGAGAAAAAGAAAATGCGAACCGATCGTTTGCGGGGAGGGAACGTACAGAGTGGGATCGAAATGCTTTTCGTGCCGGGACAAATTCCCCGGTTGCGAAAGTTGCGACGAAAACGCTTGCAATATCTGCGAACAGGGCTATGAAAAGGTCGAAAACGGATGCCGGGAAAAGTTGTGCGACCCGGCACTCGGGCTGTTCATGAACAGGGTAACGGGGGAGTGCGACAAATGTCCGTACGGATATACGTCGAAAGGAACACTGTGCGAACCGATTGTTTGCCCCGTTGGGACTTATTTGGAAAAATACGACTGCAAACAGTGTCCCGATTATTGTGCCCGTTGCGGTAACGGCGGCGTTTGCAATTTCTGCGATCAGGGATACGGCTTTGTCGGAAACAAAAGAAATTGTGAAATTTGTCCCTTCGGAACTTTTTTAAAAGAGTCAAAGTGCGTTCTTTGTTCCGACGAAATCAAGCATTGCGTCGAATGTTCTTCCGACGGCAAACTTTGTTACGATTGCGGCGAACATAAGAAAACCGTTTTGAACAAATGCGCCGAATGATCACTTCAGCCGTTCGCGCAAATCGTCGATCGCCGCGCGCGCCAACGCGTCGCACCGTTCGTTTTCGGGATGTCCCGCATGCCCTTTGACCCAATGCCAATGAACGGCGTGCGCTTTTTTCAATCGTGCGATTTCTTGCCATAATCCGCTGTTTTGAACGGGTTTTTTATCTGCCGTCCGCCATCCGTTCGCGATCCAGCCGGACATCCATTCCGTCGCTCCTTTGACCACGTATTGACTGTCCGTGGTCAGATCGACTTCGCAGGGTTCTTTCAATAAAGACAAAGCCGAAACGACGGCTTGCATTTCCATGCGGTTGTTTGTCGTCCGTTCTTCGGCGCCGCTGATTTCCTTTTCCGCTTCGCCGTAACGCAATATCGCGCCCCAACCGCCGATGCCGGGGTTGCCGCTGCATGCGCCGTCCGTGAAAATGGCAACTTTCTTCATAAACCGACTGTGTCATTTTTTATCGGAAATGTAAAGCTTGCATTTGTCCCCCGTTCTCTTTTAAACTGGCGGAAAGCGCAGGAGGCTATGCGATGAATTTCCCGTTCTTTACGTTCGGCGGCCTTTTTTACAGGGCGGACAAATATACTTACGGCGGTTGGAGAATCCAAAAATTCTTATGGACGAACAGATGCCGTTTGCTCGATCCGTGGCACATTCGCCGCGCGAGCGGATCCTTTGATGCGTGCAAACACCGTTTGGAGGATTTTTTTAAAGACTGGGAGCTTCCCGCGCCGCCGAAAAAAGCCGTCGTCTTTTTGCGCGGTTATTTTCAGACACCGTTCGTTTTTTCCGCTTTTGAAAAGAATCTGTCCGCCGATTACGAAATCGTCCATTTCAGCTGTCCGCTCACTCGTCAGAAGCCGGACGAGATCGTGAAAGGGTTGAGCGAATATCTGGCGGCCCGTCCCGATATCCGGGAAATAAATTTCGTCGCGACGGGAATCGGCGCCGAACTGTTGCGAATCGCTTTGTCCAAAGACGATTCTCTGACGAAAAGACTGGGCCGTTCCGTTTTTATTGCGGCGCCGTCCGACGGGTATAAGGTTTTCGAGAAAAGAAAAGACAACAGGTTTTTGCGGTTTCTGTTCGGGGCCTGTTTCGATCTGCTCGTTCCGTCGCAGGACGGAAAGGCCATTCCTCCCATGTCGGGCGACTTCGCTCAAATCTACGGGGGACGGGAGTCGGAAAGGGGCTTTTGTCCGTTCCTGAAAGGGGATAACGACGGGTGGATACGCGTCGACGAAGCGCAGACGCCGAACGCCAAAGAAAGCTATTTCGCCGCGGACGAATGGCATTATTCCGTGCTGCGCGATAAAAAGACGGTCGATCTGGCCTGTCATTTCATTCGGAACGGCCGTCTCGGATCGGGGCGGCGCATTCGCAAAGACCCGACGATCACAAATCTGTGGGACGGTTAAAGTTTCTTTTCCGCTTTTTTGGCTTCGACCCAAAGGCTTTCCATTTCTTCGAGAGACGTGTCGGAAAAAGCCTGTTCCCTGTCGGACAAAACGTCTTCGATGTGGTTGAAGCGGCGTTCGAATTTCGCGTTTGAGGATTTCAGTGCGGCTTCGGGGTCAATGTTCAGTTTCCGCGCCAGATTGACGCAGGCGAACAGAACGTCGCCCATTTCGTCCAGCTGTTGCTTTTCGTGCCCCGGCGTTTTGATTTCCGTTTCCAGTTCGGAAATTTCTTCGTTGATTTTGTCAATGACACGCAAAGGGTCTTTCCAATCAAACCCGACTCGGGCGGCTCGGTTCTGCAGTTTATAAGCGCGCGTCACGGCGGGCAGTGTCTTCGCGACGCCGTCCAGCACCCGTTCTTTGTGGTGGCCGGCGCGTTCGGCGGCTTTGACGTCCTCCCAATCGGGCGCGCTCTTCGCCGTCCCGAAGATGTGCGGATGGCGGTTTTTCATTTTCCGGACGATGGCGTCGGCCACGTCGTCGAAACAAAACAGACCTTTTTCTTTCGCCAGTTGCGAATAAAAAACGATGTGGAAGAGCAGGTCGCCCAGTTCTTCCTTTAAATGGGGAAAGTCGCTTTCTTCGGCGGCTTCGGCGACTTCGTACGCTTCCTCGATCGTCAGGTGGGCGATGTCGGCGGCCGTTTGCGCTTTGTCCCAGGGACAGCCTTTTTCCGGATCGCGCAGGGTTCGCATGACTTCTAATAAAGTATCCATTGCCGTCATGAAAAATATCCTTTGATTGTTGAACGAAAGTTTTGTAAGACTTTTGACGCCGAAAAGCAAGCGATTCGGACTTTTGTCCATTTCTTCGCCAATTGTGTTTTTTTGGCAATTTATACCGAAAAGACGGGGGAGTCCCGTTTGCGTCGTTATAAAAAGAAGCTTTGTTTTTCTTTGCCCTTCGCGACTTTTTGCGCGTTGAAGAAAAAAAATCAAAAAATAGACAAAAAATGCTTGAAAAAACAAAATCGTTTTTGTATAAAATTAGTTAAGAAGATTTTTTAAGAGAGGTTCCCATGAGCGAAAAGAAACCTGTCGACTTGATCGTGAGCGACATTGACAACACCATTTCCGATTACTTCAACAACTGGGGATCGGCGTGGGATAAAGGCATCGGCATGCTGGCGGAAAGCCGCGGCATGAAAAAGGACGACCTGTACGCGGATATCCGCGACAACGCCGACGGTTATGCCCGTTTCCATAATTTCGACGATATCCTGAAACAGGCTCCGTCGCTGAGTCTGGAAGGAAAATCGCCCGAGGAAGCCGCCCGTTTGGAAAAGTCCGACGCCAGAGTTTGCCATGAGGTCGCCAAGGCGTATCATGACGGCAATAAATTGTACGAAGGCGTCATCGCGACGATTCGCAAAGCCAAAGCCGCCGGCGCGCAGTTCGTTCTGTATACCGATTCGCCCGCTTCCGGCGCCGTCGCCCGTATGGCCGACATGAACTTTCCGATCGATTTGGTGGACGGATTGGTTTGCCGCGCCGATTCCACGACGGAAATGGTCGACGGGAAATATCAGTTCAAAAAAGCCCCGTTGCAGGTGACGGGCGGTCGCTATGACGGATACCGCGACGCTCTGGTCGAAAAACTGGGCGACAAGCTCGTTCTGAATCCGAACGGCATGTGGAAACCGAATATGGAAGTGATGCAGGGCATCATCGATCGCCACGAATCGACCCCCGATAAAACGGTCATGGTCGGCGACAGCATCAAATCCGACGGCGGCGCCGTCAAGATCGGATGCCACTACGCTTGGCAGAAGGAAGGTTCAGAAGTCACGTCCGCGACGCAGGAAATGTATTCCAAAATCAACGAAATGTCCGATTATAAAATCGGTTCCGCCGGACATCTGGCGTCGTTGGAAAAAATCAAGAAGGACGATCCGGAGCTCGGCAAAAAGTATGACGACAAGATGGTTACGCTGGAAGGCGGTTTTAAGGATCTGAACAAGTATTTCCGCTTCCAGTCCGCTGAAAAATCGCGCGAACAGGCGAATGTGCAGGCAAACGTCATGCAAGCAGCCGTCGCTCGCCGCCGTATGGCCGGACGCGGTTGATCTCCGACTTTCCGCATTATACCAAAGGGGGAGGGATGTGTCGTCTTTCCCCCTTTTATATTTAAACAGTATTCTTGACAGACGAAGAATAAATCTGCAATCTATAGAAAAATGTCCGTCGGACTGATGAAAGGAAAAGAAATTGTCTAATCAATATGCGGAAGAGAATTTGATCCGTGCCGCCGATTATCTGCCTTCCGAATCGGAAAAAGCCGCAATGGCGGAATCCGTCGCGGGATCGGCCGATCCTTTGGCCTCCCTGCTTTATTCCGACGACCGCGATACGGTCCTTTACGGCATTTTCGGCGATGTTCCCGATTACGATAATCCCGATATGGAAACATTGTGGGACGAGGTGTTGGACGCGGATCCCGAAGAAATTTATGAATATTGCTTTAAAAAAGGCGTCGATCTGTTTCAGGACGACGGCCGTCCCGTTCCGGGATGGCGCGATATCGCCGTGATGCTTAAAGCGATCGATAAAGGATTGCTGGAAATTGCCTGAAATGCCCGAAGATTCCGAAATTCAGAAGCAAACGCCCCAAAAGCCGAAGCTGTCCACCCGTTTGCGCAATTATTTCCTGACCGGTATTCTGGTAACGTCGCCGCCGGCCGTGACGATCTATCTGGTCGTTCTGCTTGTCAATTTTATCGACGACAAAGTGCGCGCTTTGTTGCCGGGTGATTATATCCCCGAAGAATATCTGCCGTTTGCCATTCCCGGTTCCGGTTTGGTTTTCGTTTCGGCGCTGATGATTCTGATCGGCGCTTTCACCACGGGATACGTCGGACGTCTGCTTTACCGCATTTGGGAAAAAATGTGGGAAAGGATGCCGTTCGTTTCCGGTATCTACACGGCGTTGAAACAAATCTTTGAAACGGTCTTTTCGCAGAAAACGAACGCTTTCCGGCAGGTCGTCCTGGTCGAATTCCCGCGTCAGGGCGCGTGGACGATCGCTTTCGTGACTGCCGACACGTCGCCCGAAATCAAAAACGCGCTGAACGCCGACGATTTTGTGACCGTCTATGTGCCGACGACGCCGAACCCGACGTCCGGCTATCTGATGCTGTACCGCAAAAACGAAATCAAATATCTGAATATGTCCGTCGAAGACGGCTTGAAATTGCTGATTTCTTTGGGTATCGTAGCCAAGAAAAAATAACCCCTCTTTCCCATCAGAGGTTCAGAGATGCCTTCTTTTGTCGAAGAAACGCAGCGTCGCAGGACGTTCGCGATCATTTCCCACCCCGACGCCGGTAAAACGACGTTGACCGAAAAGCTGTTGCTGTTCGGCGGCGCGATCCAGATGGCCGGCGCCGTCAAAGCCCGCGGCGAACAGCGACGCGCCCGTTCCGACTGGATGAAGGTAGAACAGGAACGCGGGATTTCCGTCGCGTCGTCCGTCATGACGTTCGATTACGGCGGCTGCT
>DGGW01000039.1:33017-50995 GCA_002393065.1 Alphaproteobacteria bacterium UBA3864
TTTTCCGAAGACACCTACCGCGTGCTGACCGCCGTTGATTCCGCCGTGATGGTCATCGACGCCGCCAAAGGTATCGAAGCCCGGACGCTGAAATTGTTCGAAGTCTGCCGTTTGCGCGACGTGCCGATCATCACGTTCATCAACAAAATGGACCGCGACGCGCGCGACCCGTTCGACCTGCTGTCGGAAATCGAAGACAAGCTGGCGCTGGACGTGGCGCCCGTCAGCTGGCCGATCGGTTCGGGACGCGCATTCAAGGGATGCTACGATCTGCTGAACGACCGTCTGGCGCTGATGGAGCGCGGTTCGACCGAGGAAGGCGAAGTCTGCAACGGGTTGGACGACGCGAAGCTGGACGCTTTGCTGCCCGCCGACGCCGTCGCCGAACTCCGTTCCGGCGTCGAGATGGCGCGCGGCCTGTGCCCCGAATTTGATTTGCAGGCGTATCTGGAAGGAACGCAAACGCCCGTTTTTTTCGGCAGCGCGATCAACAACTTCGGCGTTCGCCAGCTGATCGACGGCCTGGTCAGATACGCGCCGCGTCCGCGTCCGCAGCCGGCCGTCGGGCGCAAGATCGATCCGTCCGAGGACAAAGTGGCGGGATTCGTGTTCAAGATACAGGCGAACATGGACCCGAAACACCGCGACCGCATCGCGTTCGTGCGCTTGTGTTCCGGTCATTTCCGCCGCGGGATGAAGCTGTTGCACGTACGCGACGGGAAATACCTGCCGATGCATAACCCGATCATGTTCATGGCGCAGGACCGCGAATTGGCGGAGGACGCTTTTCCGGGCGACATCATCGGCTTGCCGAACCACGGCAATCTGCGCATCGGCGACGCTCTGACCGAAGGGGAACAGCTCGTTTTTACCGGAATCCCGAGCTTCGCGCCGGAGCTTTTACAGAAAGTCCGCGCCGCCGACCCGCTGAAAGCCAAGCATTTGGGCAAGGCGCTCCAGCAAATCGCCGAAGAGGGCGGGGCCAGCGTGTTCCGACCGCAATTCGGCAACGAATGGATCGTCGGCGTCGTCGGCGCTTTGCAGTTCGACGTGTTGGCCGACCGTATCCGCACGGAATACGAAATCGACGTCATTTTCGAACCGACGACGCTGTACACCGCGCGCTGGGTGCAGGCCGACACGCAACAGGAGCTTGACGCGTTCATCAACGCGAACAAAGCGGCCGTCGCGACGGACCACGACGGCGAACCGGTGTTTTTGGCGCGCAACGCGTGGCATCTGAACAAAACGAAGGAAGACAATCCGAAGATACGCTTCCTTGAAACCCGGCAAAACAATTAAGGAAAAAGCCGCTCCGTTTGTCAGGGGCGGCTTTTTCTTTTATTCGGCGGCGGCGTCAAAGTTGCCGGCGGCGAATTGCCAATTGAGCAGGTGGTCGATCAGCGCGGAAACGTAATCGGCGCGCTTGTTCTGGTAGTCGATGTAGTACGCGTGTTCCCAGACGTCGATTGTCAGCAACGGCACCTGATCGTGCGCGACGGGCGTGTCCGCGTTCGACGTTTTGACGATTTTGATGTCGTCGCCGTCTTTGACGACCCACGCCCAACCGCTGCCGAACTGCGACAGGGCGGCGACTTTCAGTTCCGTTTTGAAGTGGTCTTCGCTGCCGAAGGCTTCGACGACGGCGTCTTTGAATGCGCCATCGGGAAGGCTCCCGCCGTTCGGGGTCAGGCTTTTCCAGTAAAAGCGGTGGTTCCAGTCCTGTGCCGCGTTGTTGAAAACGGCGGTCATGTCGGGCTTGCCGGCCGTTTGCCGGACGATTTCCGTCAACGTCAGGTTTTCGAGCGGCGTTTCCGCGATCAGGTTGTTCAGGTTCGTGATGTACGTCTGATGATGCCGGCCGTGGTGCAGATCCAGCGTGCGGGCGGAAACGAACGGTTCGAGCGCGTTCTTTTCAAACGGTAAAGCGGGTAATTCAAAAGCCATGGGCGTTCTCCTTTCTTGTTTTGATATAGGTGCCCCCGCAAAACGGGGAAAGATGACTTTTAGAGCAGAAGGGCGGCGCGTTCGCCGGAACGGACGGCGCCTTCGATCGTGCAGGGCAGACCCGTTTTCGCGGTGTCGCCTGCGGTGACGATTTTGCCTTTTCTTATGATCGGGGTGCGGAACGTCCGCCGCGTTTGAAGGGCGGTGGCGCGCTTGACAGCGATCAGGCGGCAGGGCGGAAGAGGCGCTTCCGTTCCCAGAACGGGTTTCAGCTCGTCCCAGACTTCGGCGGGCAGATCGGCCGTTTGCAGACGCGACGCCGCGCTGATCGTAACGGACAGTCGCCCGTCGTTTTGAAAGACCCAATGCCCCGTTTGTTTTATCAATCCGATGAAAGGCCGGCCGTCGGGCAGGGGGACGTCCGTTTTGAAATGAAGGTTGACGATGGTTTCCCCGTCCGTCCCGCGCGGCGGCAGGGTCGAAACGACGGCGTCGTCTTTTTCGAGAGGAATCGAACCGTCATCGAGGGTTATTTTATCGTCGGAAACGCCGCGGACGATAACGCCGAAACGGAAATCGGCCTTTGCGGACAGAGCGTTGAAGACGGGCGAAACGACGGAGGCTTTCAGCGTCGGCGCGGCGAGCAGAACGTTTTTGTCCTTCGCGGTGAAGCACAGCGCCGCCGTTTTCAGAAAAAGGGCTTTGCCGGCTTCTCGCACGGGCGTGTTCATCACCGATTCAACCAGCAGCGGCCAAACGGCGGGCAGTCGCGGCAAAGCGGACAGCGGGCGGGTCAGGTCGATCGAAAAAGACTTCCCGCCGCGGTCGAAAAAGGGAAAGACCGTCCCGGCTTTTTTCAGCGGCGCGTCGGACGGACAGTCGGCCAGCAGCTTTATCAGCGCCGTGTTCGCGCCCGTCATCAGGTGCGTTCCGGCGTCGATTTCCGCACCGAACAGCGGATCGAAGTACGAATGACAGCGTCCGCCCGCACGCGCCGACGATTCCAAAACCGTGACGTCGAAGCCCCTTTTAACGGCGTAAAAGGCGGCGCTCAATCCCGCCATGCCCGCGCCGACGACGTAGATCATGGCTTATTTCCCGAACGCCCAGACGCGCAGAGCCGTCAGCAACAGCGTCTTTTTCGGCAGTTTCAGACGTGGCGAAACGACGTCCCAGCCGCGCTTTTCCAATAGATCGAAGATCTTGCGGTAAACGGCTTTCATGATGACGGCGGGTTTCATTTTTTTCCGGTCGAGTTCGCCCAAAGCGGCCTCCGCTTCCGTAAAGCGCAGTTTCGCCCGTTCCGCCAACGCCCGCCGCGCTTCGCCGAGGTTCGGGTGGGCGAGGACGGCGCTCAACGGCGTGTCGTCGGTGATGACGATGCCCGCCTTGTCCAGACATTCCTTCGGCATATACAGGCGGCCGAGGTCCATGTCTTCGTCCATGTCGCGCAGGATGTTGGTCAGCTGCAACGCTTCGCCGAGCGTTATCGCGAACCGTTGCGCCGTCGGTGAAAAATCGCCGAAAATGCAAACGGACAGCATGCCGACCGCCCCCGCGACGCGCCGGCAGTAGAGCTGAAGCTCCGTCATGGTCGGCGCCCGCATCCCGTCGGGGATGTCCGTTTCCATCCCGTCGATCAGCGCTAAAAATTCCTCTTTGGGCAGGGCGTAGTCCTTTATCGGCTTCTGCAGGGCGACGGCGACGGGATTTTCCGGCGTCCGTCCGTCGTACAGCGCATCCAGATCGTCGCGCCAGCCCTTTAAAGCGGCTTTTTTCGCCTCGATGGACGCCGGTTCGTCGGCGATGTCGTCGATTTCGCGGCAAAAGGCGTACACGGCGAACATCGCCGCGCGTTTTTCGGACGGCAGAAGGCGCATCGCCCAATAAAAGGACGTGCCCGACTTTTTGACGATTTCCTCTATTTCTTTTCCGACAGATCGCGTTTGTTCAGACATGATATTTTCTTTCGTGTGATGCCGTCGAAGATCCCGCGGGCGCCGGCAAAAAGCCAGTCCGGTTTGGTCAGTTCGACTTTGCGTGTTAAAAGGTCGTTCTTTTTCAGGCGGCGGACGAGCTTTTGCGCCAAACGGAAGATGACGCAGACTTCCATGCGCAGGCCGCGGCTTCTGATGATCATTGGCAGGGACGATCCTTCGACCAGCAGGCCGTCGATCCCCGCCGTCATGCGGTCGAACACGCGGCGCAGGGCGGGCGTTTCCCGTTCCGCCGTCAGCGCGTCCGGCGAAACGCCTTCCTCTTTCATCCAGTCGGCGGGCAGATAGACGCGGTTCCGTGTCAGAAAGTCGTCCTTGCAATCCTGCAGGTGGTTGTTGAGCTGCAGCGCGGCGCACACGGCGTCGGACGGCCAGTACGCCGTCGGGTTTTCGCCGTGCAGGTCAAGCATGAAACGTCCGACGCTGCCCGCCGACCAGCGGCAATACGTCATCAGGTCCGTCCACGTGTTGTAGGTTTGTCCGACCGCGTCCATGCGGAAAGCCTTGAGTAAATCGAGCGCGTGCTCCGCCGTAACGCCCGTTTCCTTCAAACTTTCGCGCAGTTTGTCGGCGCAGAGCGTTTCGGCGTCAGGTAAACGGATACCTGTTAAAACATCTTCTATCACTTTAAGCTTTTCGATTTTCTCGTCGCTTGACAGAATAGGCGAGTCCGCGATGTCGTCCGCCGTGCGCGCGTAATCATAGAAAGCGGCGACGTGTTTGCGCAGCGGCGGCGGGATCAGGCACGACCCGACCGGAAAATTTTCGCCGTCCGCGTCCTTGCTCCGTTCGACCTTCGTCATTTTTTCATCCCCGTTTGTTTCAGCCATCCGTCAAGCGCCTCAAGCGCGATGCGGCTTTGCACCGCCTTGCGGTCCATGCCTTTGATTTTCCGCTTGCCGGGCGGCGGGGGCGGAGGAGGCAGAAGCCCGAAGTTGATATTCATCGGTTGGAAAAGTTCTTCGTTCGCGTTGACCGTGATGTGGTTCAGCATCGATCCGATCGCCGTTTCGTCGGGCGGGAGGACGATGTCGCGGCCGAGCGCCTCCCATGCCGAAAACAGACCGGCCGTCAGGCCGACGGCGGCGCTTTCGACGTAGCCTTCGCACCCCGTTATCTGACCCGCGAAACGCAGGTTTGGCCGCGCTTTCAGCCGCAGCGTGCGGTCGAGCAGGACGGGCGAAAGCAGGAACGTGTTGCGGTGGATGCCGCCCAGCCGGACGAATTCCGCGTTTTCCAGCCCCGGAATCGTTTTGAAGATGCGTTTCTGCTCTCCGTAAGTCAGCTTTGTTTGGAAACCGACCAAATTCATCAGCGTCCCCTGCTTGTTTTCCTTGCGCAGCTGGACGACGGCGAACGGGCGCTTCCCCGTGTGCGGGTCGGTCAGGCCGACCGGCTTCATCGGTCCGAACGCCAACGTGTCCCGTCCGCGTCCCGCCATGACTTCGATTGGCAGACAGCCTTCGAAGTACGGGGTGTTCTTTTCCCAGTCTTTAAAGGCGATCTTTTCGCCGGCGAGCAGGGCGTCGACAAAGGCGTTGTATTGCGCTTCATCCATCGGGCAGTTGACGTAATCGTCGCCGTCGCCCTTGTCGTAGCGCGACTGCTTCCACGCTTTCGTCATGTCGATCGAATCGGCGGCGACGATCGGCGCGATGGCGTCGAAGAAGTGCAGCAGATCGCCGCCCGCGACGGCCTGCACCTGCGCGGTCAGTTCCGCCGACGTCAGCGGTCCCGTCGCGATGACGTGAAGCCCGTCCGTTTCCGCGGGAAGCTTCGTCATCTCTCCGCGTTCGATCGTAACGAGCGAATGTGCGGCCAGCGCTTCTTCGATATAAGCGGAAAACGCCGCGCGGTCGACCGCCAGAGCGCCGCCCGCCGGCACGCGGCAGGCGTCCGCCGCCTTCATTATCAGCGAATCGCAACGGCGCATTTCCTCGTGCAAAAGGCCGACCGCGTTGTGTTCCGGATCGTCCGACCGCAAGGAATTGGAACAAACGAGTTCCGCCAATCCGGCCGTTTTGTGCGCCGGCGTTGTTTTCATCGGGCGCATTTCTTTTAAAATGACGGGGATTCCCGCTTTCGCGATCTGCCAGACCGCTTCGCAGCCGGCCAATCCTCCGCCGACGACGGTAATCGGATCATATTCCATTTTTCGGGAAGGCTCCTTGTAAAATTTGTTTTCCAAAACGGGTTTATCCTGTATAACTGAAAGAACACTATATAGTAAGAAATCCTTTTTGATAAGAGGCAACTTATGGGCATTTTGGCAATTATCGTCATTTCTTTGGTCGCGCTGTATTATCTGACCGTGTACGGCATTCCCGCTTTCCGCCGGAAAACGCGCGGGCGCAATGTCGTTTTCAAAACGCCGCAGGAAATCGAGGCCGATTTGAAGGCGAAAAAAGATATGCTGCTGATCGACATCCGTTCCGAAACGGATTTTTACGGAATGTTCGGTCATATCGACGGTGCGGTGTGCCTGCCGTACGGCGTTTTGCGCGCCCGATTGACGCAAGCGGCGGATTCTTTGGCCGGTTTCAGGGATACGCCGATCGTGCTGACGGGCTTGTCGCAAGAAAAGGAATTGTATGACGCTCTCGACGTTTTGAAGCAGAAAGGTTTTTCAAACGTCGCGTTGTTGGATAAAAGCATAGCGGGATGGTTGCGCGCCGGATTCCCGACGGTTGAAAAAAATGTCAGGAAAGTTTAAAAAACTCGCTCTTTTTATGCTTTGCGCGGCGACGGCGTCGACCGCCTTTGCCAAAGCGGCGCGCAACGTCGTCGTCTATTATCTGCCGTTAAGGCAGACGTCGTCCCTTGATTCGTTGCAGGAATCGGTCGTAACGCCGACGCAAAAGGGGACTTTGCCGACGCGAACGACCAAAAATCCGCCGTCCGCCCGAACGAAATCCGTTCGTAAGGAAGGATTCGCGACGCCCGTCGGAACGTCGTTGTACGATAAACCGTCCGACTGGTCGAACAAAGATGCCGAGTCCGCCGTTTTAACGCCCGCAAAAGTTTTGATCATGCCGCCCGATAAGAGTAAAGTCGGGAAAAAGATGAAAAAAGCGGTGTCGAACAAAGCCGGTTTGTCGAACGACGTCAATTCGACCAAGGTGCGCGTCTATCCGCTGACAAAAAAAGCCGAAATTCAAAAAGAAGTCAAACAGACGTTCTTTGAACGCAGGGAAATCCGCCGAACGCCGTTGCCGCCGAAGGATATCTCCCGCGACCGTCCTTCCAATCCCGACAAATGGACGAAATGGATCATCGACCGGTTGAAAGAATGCGACGGGTCGAAAAGAGTCGTTTTGCCGACGTTGTATTGGATGATGGCGAACAACAGGCTGACGGACGGCGAAACGGTCTGTTCGATGAAAAGCAGGGTTTCCGATTATCTGCGCCAATGCCATCCGTGGCCGACCGTTTATTATACGCCGTTCAACAACGACACGCCCGTCAATCCCGCCGTTCAGATGAGCGCGGAAATCATTGAAACCTCCTTTGACAAACAGAGCTGTCCGGCGTTGAATCTGTCCGGCGTGAATTTTCAGAACGTCACTTTCGCCGACGCCGATTTAAACCGCCACGATTTTACGAAATCCTATTTCAAAGGCGCTTATTTCCTGCGCGCCCGTATGGATTACAGCCTGTTGAAAGGCGCTTTTTTCGAAGACGTCCGTTTTCAGGACACGACGATGCGGACGGCTTATCTGAAAGATGCGACGTTGCGGTTTTCGCATTTCTACGACGTCGATCTGTCTCTTTCCATTTTGGACGACGCCGACGTGTCGAACACGCAGTTCAGAAACGTCAGAATGTCCATGGCCAAAGCCAGAAAAACGCTTTTTGACAACACGGATTGGCTCAATGTCCGCGTGGATATGACGCAATTGATGGAATCGTCGTTCCGTAACGCCGAAATGGTCAATGTTTTGCTGGATAACGCCCTGATTTCCAGAACGGATTTTTCCGAAATATCGTGTCGCCGCTGTCTGTTCAAAAACGTTTTCGGCGAGTATGCCGTTTTCCTTCGGTCATCCTTCGGATCGGGAACGCAATTTACCGAAAGCTCCCTTTCGTTCGCGAATTTTTCACAAGCCGTCTTTCATGACGACACGTCGTTCCGCCGGACGGATCTTTACCATGCCGATTTCAAAGACGCGGATATCGCCAAAATCAAGGATTTCAATCTGGACACGGAACGAAAGGTCTTCGTGAACAGAAAAACGAAATTGCCGGCGAATCTGCCTGATATCGACGATCCCGACATTGATTTCGAACAGTATCGGAAAGACGTCGATATTTCCAAACTGGAGGAAGTCTATCTGACGGGCGTTGCGGCGCAAAAGGAATTCGCTTGCGGAAAAACGTACTGCGACACGTTGGAAACGGGACGGACGACCTTGCAATATCTGGCGTTGCGCGCCAGAACGGTTCTGGTCAATCCGTCGAACAGCGTCAACGACAGACGTTGGGCCGTGTGCACGATCGGCTGTATCGCGTTCCGGGATAAAAAACTTGAATCCTCGAACGTGGAAGCTCTGGCGTCTTTCGTTCGGACCGCCCGGCCGTGGTCCGTCGAAGGGGAGGGGTTGTTCGCACCGTATAAGGAACCGGAGAGCGACGTCGTTTTGGCGTTGCGTCTGCTGACGCACAGAAATCTGGACCGCGACGTGAACGGAACCGTCGATTTGTCGTACACGGACCTGCGAAAAATGGATTTCAGCGATTCGAATCTGCTGAATATGTCTTTCGAAGGCGCGAACCTCAGCGGCGCGAATTTGTCGAGAGCCCGGACAAACGCCGAATACGCCGCGTTCAACGGTGTCGTTTTTGACGAATTTACGCGTTTCCCGCCGCAGATGGAACTCTTTGCCCCGTTCGAGTTGCCGGATTCGAAATGGCCGGATTGGTGGGACCCCGAAACGGTCATGACTTTTTCCAATACGACCGATCCCTGGGACGGGACGATCGCCGACATGCCGTTGGAAGACGAATATATCGTTCCCGTCGCGGGTATGGACGAGCTGATCGGCGAACTGGTGCCGGAGGAGGAGCCGGAAGAGGATAAACCGGCGGAGGACGCGTCTGCGGAAGAAGAAAAGCCGGAGGATGCCGTTTCGGAAGAAGATGCCGCTTCCGCTCCGGAAGAGGAGAATTCGAAGGAGCCTGTTTCGGAAGAAGACGCGGCGCCGAAGACGGACGATGCCTCATGAAAAGGCTTCTCGTCGCGGCTTTGCTGGCTTTTTTTCCGGCTTCGGCCGCGGATTTCGATGTTGACGCCATCGCCGAAAAAGCCGCCGCCGGTGATGTTCCGGCGATGAAAATGCTCGGCCTGTATTACAAAAACGACTTTAAAACGGCCGAAAAATGGCTGGCGCCCGCCGCCGGTACCGGCGATCCCGAGGCGATGTACATGTTGGCCGAACTGTATGACAAGGCCGGTAAGGGATTGGACGACGTTTTCCCGCTGGTGGAAAGTTCCGCCGCCGCGGGTTGCGTCGAAGCCCAGTTGAAAATCGCCAAAATGTATCAATTCGGTCGGAAAGGTCTTCCGTCCGATATCATACAGGCGCGGCGCTGGTACGATATGGCCGCCGCCAAAGGGTCGCGGGAGGCGATGCGCCAGCTCGAACTCATCTATCATCGTAAGGGGCAGGACCAAATCAAATCGCAGGCGGAAGCCGATCATGCCGAATGGTTGGAATTGCAAGTCAAGCAGGGCAATTCCGACGCGGCCTTCCGGCTCGGCCGGATGACGGAAAAGGGTATCGGCGTACCGCAGGATTACGCCCGCGCCGCGGAACTTTATACGATCGCGGCAAGTGTCGGTATTCCCGAAGCTCAAATCGGGCTGGCACGGTTGTTTGAAAAAGGAAAAGGCGTCCGTCAGAGCGACGACGAAGCGGTCGAATGGCTGTTAAAAGCGGCAAAACAGGGACATGTCGATGCGCAACGAAAATTGTATTCGTTGTATTCTTTCCGTTTGGGAAAGCCTGAGGACGGATACGCGTGGCTTCTGGTCAGCCTGTCCGAATTATTCCCGACGGCGGATGATCTGACCGAAGTTTCGCCCGAACTGAAATCGTTGATGGCCGCCATGACGCCGGACCAGATCGAAGAAGGCAACCGTTTGGCGGCGCGTTATGCCGAAACGATCAGAAAAAAACGCAAAAAGAAAACGGCAAAAGAAAAATCCTGAAAAAAGAAGCGGGAACGGGCGGAGCAAAGTTTTCCGAAAAAAACGCTTGACAGAGAAAAAACGAAAGATTATATCAGTCTTGTTCCTGTAAGGAATGTTTTGCCGCGGGATAGAGCAGTCCGGTAGCTCGTCAGGCTCATAACCTGGAGGTCGTTGGTTCAAATCCTTCTCCCGCACCCAATAATAAAGGCAGGTAATTGATGAAATTACCTGCCTTTTTCGTTGTCCGGATTTTCCGAATTTTACATTTCACCGATCATATCCGCCGTTTTTGACTGATCGGCGACATATTCCTCCAATGTCATGCAGGAAGGCGACGCTTTCTTTATTTCGCCGAACAGCATGACGTATTCTTCGCGGGTCAGGGCGAATTTATCGGCCTGATCATCGTCTTCAAAACTCGGTTTTGACACGGAATAATCGGCGTACTCGTCCACGGTAACGCACCCGTTCTTATCCTTGTCCATTTGATAGAAGTCTTCTTTGGCAATGGAAGCGGAGATGTTGGTTATGAAATTTTTAGCCATCTCTTTCGGCGGAATTTGATTCAGCTTTTCCGTTGCGGCTTGCATCCGTTCGGTCGCTTCCTTCAGTTTTTGCAAGCTTTCTTCGATCGGCGGCGTGTCAAGCGAATTGATCACACCGTCATGGTTCCGGTCCATTTGCCGGAAACGCTGTCTGATCATGAACATTTGGATCTTTTTTGCGAACAGTTTGATTTCGTCGCCGGAAAGCCTGTCGTTCTTATCCGAATCCGATTCTTCGAACGCTTGTCCGACATAAGCGGCCGAGTCCGTTTTTTCCTGTTCCGTCATGGATGAAAGGAAATCCAGTCCCTTGATCATCTCGTCCTTTTCCGTTGACGAAATCGCGCCGTCGCTGTTGATGTCCAGAATAGATATCCGGTCAAGCATGTCATTTTCCAGACGGGAATCCGAGTCGGCCTGTTTTATAAATTCGTCTTCGGTTATGCCGAATTCTTCAAAACGGACATCCTGTTGCGCCCGTGCCGGAACGGAGAGGGACAACGCCGGTAACAAAAAAAGAAAGAGAAGGTGTTTCATGAAGGAAGCCCTTTCGGAAAAAAATTAAAACTCGACCGTTGCGCAGGCTTGGGCGGCGATGCCTTCTTTCCGTCCCGTAAAGCCCAAGCGTTCCGTCGTCGTTGCTTTGACGCTGATTTTTGAAGAGGAAATTCCCAACAGTTCCGCCAATTTTTCCGTCATGGCGAGCCTGTGGGCGCCGATCTTCGGCCGTTCGCAGATAAAGGTGACGTCGATGCTTTTCACGGTGCCGCCCATCCCCTTGACCAGCGAAAGGGCGTGTTTGAGGAAGATCGTCGAATCCGCGCCTTTCCATTTCATATCGGACGGCGGAAAGTGCAGGCCGATGTCGCCCGAACCGATCGCGCCGAGCAAAGCGTCCGTCAGCGCGTGCAGACCGACGTCGGCGTCGGAGTGGCCCTCCAATCCGAAATCGTGCGGAACGTCGACGCCGCACAGACGGCAATGATCGCCCGCGCAGAAACGGTGGACGTCGAATCCCGTCGCCGTGCGGATGTCTGCGCCTTTGCCCCGTATCAGGCGTTCGGCGCGCTCAAGGTCCTCCGCCGTCGTGATTTTGAAGTTGTCCTCGCTGCCGCGCGTCAGGACGACGGTCAGCCCCGCGCGTTCGGCGACGGCGGCGTCGTCCGTCAGCTCCATGCCTTTGCACGCGTCGTGGGCGGCGGCGATTCGAGCGTAGGGAAAGGCTTGCGGCGTCTGGACGCGCCACAAAGCGGAACGGTCGACCGTCGCGTCAACGACTTTTTCGCCGTTGACGTCTTTGACCGTTTTGATGGTGTCGGTCACGGGCAGGGCGGGAATCGCGCCTTTCCCCGTCAGGGCGACGTCGATCGCGCGGTTGATGACGCCGAAATCGACGAACGGGCGCGCGCCGTCGTGGATCAGGACGATGTCGGGATTTTCGGCTTTCAGGCTTTCCAGTCCGTTGCGCACGGAATCCTGCCGCGTCGGTCCGCCGAAAACGG
Source organism: Alphaproteobacteria bacterium UBA3864 (assembly GCA_002393065.1). Taxonomy (GTDB): domain Bacteria; phylum Pseudomonadota; class Alphaproteobacteria; order CAAGCB01; family CAG-977; genus UBA2903. The sequence continues at coordinate 45,199 of DGGW01000039.1, forward strand.
GATCTTCGACGGGCAGGCCGTCGGCGGCGCACCGGTACAAAGCCAAATCGTCCGGGTGAATGACCGCGCGGACGCTTGTCACGGCCGGATGGGCGCAAAAAACGCCGAGAGCGCGCGACAAAATCATCCGTCCGCCGACGGTGCGGTATTGTTTGGGCAGTTCTCCGCCGAAGCGGTGGCCGCGGCCGGCGGCGACAATTAATGCGGCGCATTTCGTCATGATGAGGATTCTCCTTGTCAAAAACTCTTAAAGAAAGGTAAAACAGATTCAGCCTTTAGGAAAGACGGAAATGACTTTTCGGATAAAAAATCTGACGTTTGAAAACGTGATGCTGGCCCCGATGGCCGGTGTGACGGACGCGCCGTTCCGGTCGATGGTCAGGCGCTTCGGCAACGAGCTGGTCTTTTCCGAAATGGTTTTGGCGGAAAGTCTGGTGCGCGGCCACGACAAAACGACACGTATGGCGGATCGGACGGAACGAGACGCCCCCTTCGCCGTCCAGATCGTCGGGCGCGACCCCGCCGTGATGGCGGACGCCGCCGTCATCGCCGAAAAGCAGGGCGCTTTCGTGGACATCAACATGGGTTGTCCCGTCCCGAAGATCGTTAAAGCGGGGGAAGGGTCCGCCCTGATGGAGGACGAAGACCGCGCCGAACGGATCGTTCGCGCCGTTTCCGATGCCGTTCGCTGTCCCGTGACCGTCAAATTCCGTCTTGGTGTCGATGATGAGCGGCGGAATTACGTCGATTTCGGGAAACGGATGAGAGACGCCGGCGCGTCGGCGCTGATTTTGCACGCGCGGACGCGTCGCCAGATGTATTCCGGTTCGGCGGACGAAAAGGCTTTCGCGTTGCTCAAAGAGGCCGTCGACGTTCCCGTCGTCGCGAACGGCGACATCCGCACGGCCGCGGATGCCGCCCGCGTTTTCGAACAAAGCGGCGCCGACGCGGTGATGGTGGGACGCGGCGCTCTGGGCAAGCCGTGGGCGTTGGCCGAAGTCGCCGGACGGAATCCGATGCCGGGCGGCGCGACGGCGGATTTTGTGCTTGACCATTTGAAGGCTTTGGAAAATTATTACGGTCACAAGGCGATTTTTATCGCGCGGAAGCATATTGCCTGGTATTCTTTGGGTAAACGGGGCGGCGCCGCTTTTCGGGAAAAAATCAATACCGAAGACGATCCGGCCGCCGTCAAAGAAATGATCGGGTCTTTTTTCGGGACGGACGATGGCTGAAAAGAAAGAGGTTTTGGGTAACGCGGTCGATCGCTTCATGCGCCGTTTGTACGCGAATGTCGCCGATGAAAGCGGAATAGAGGGGGTGTACGACCTTGTCATGCGCGAAGTCGAACGCCGTGTCATCGCCGCGACGCTGGATTTTACCGACGGGAACAAACTGAAAACGGCAAAGATCCTCGGGCTGAACCGGAACACGGTGCTTAAAAAAATACGGGATCTGGGATTGGACGATAAAATGAAAGGGCGGAAATCGGAATGAAAGTGATTATTTGCGGCGCCGGCCGCGTGGGATCGACGATCGCCCGCTATCTGGCCGAAGACGAAAACGACGTCGTCGTCATTGATACCGACGCCGAACGCTTGGAAACGCTGGCGTCGTCTTTGGATATCCAGACCGTCAAAGGTTTCGCGTCGTATCCTTCGGTTTTGGAACGCGCCGACGCGCAAAACGCCGAAATGCTGATCGCCGTGACGTCTTCCGACGAAGTCAATCTGGTCATTTGCCAGATGGCCAACTCCCTGTTCAAAGTGCCGACGAAGATCGCCCGTCTGCGTTCGGCCGAATACGTCAATTCCAAATGGAAAGGGCTCTATTCCCACGACGCTTTTCCCGTCGACGTCGTCATTTCGCCCGAAGTCGAAATAGCGCGCGCCATCCGGACGAACATTTCCTTTCCCGGCGCTTTCGACGTGCTGACGCTGTCTTCCGACAAAGTGTATCTGCTCGGCATCCATTGCGATCAGGACTGTCCGTTGCTGAACACGTCTTTGCGCCAGCTGACGGCTTTGTTTCCCGACATCGGGGCGACCGTCGCCGGAATCGTGCGCAACGGCAAGATGAGCGTGGCCGACAGCGGATCCCGTTTTTTGTCGGGGGACGATATTTACCTGTTCGTCGGCGCCGACAACGTGCAAAGGACGCTGACGTTGTTCGGATTGGACCGCGAACACGCCAAAAGTGCGCTGATCCTCGGCGGAAACGATATCGGACTTTCGCTCGCCCGCTATCTGGAACGCAATGCCCGCATGCAGGTGTCCGTCATTGAGGACGATCCCGTTCGCGCCAAGATGTTGGCGGAAACCCTGACCAAAACGACCGTCATCAACGGCGATTTTCTGGATACCGCCGTTTTGGAGGAAGCCGGTATCGACATCGTCGAAACGGTCATCGCCGTCAGCGGTGACGATGAAAACAACATTCTGGCGTCGTTGATGGCGAAAAAGTACGGCGCGGAACAAACCGTTTCCGTTATCGAAAAGACTTTGTATTCCCAAATGGTGTCGAATTTGGGCGTCGATGTCGTCATCGACCCGAAAGACATCATGGTGTCGTCCATTTTGCAACATATCCGCCGCGGCCGGATTTATTCCGCTTATTCGGTCCGTTCCGGCCTGTGCGAAGTGCTGGAGGCCGACGTGTTCGATTCGTTCGCTTTCGCCGGCATGCCGCTGCGCGACGTCCGGTTGCCGACCGGTTCCATTATCGGCGCCATCGTGCGCGACGGCGAAACCGTCCGGTTGCGCGGCGACACCGTCATCGAAAAAGGCGACAGGCTTGTTTTGTTCGCCGTCGCCGACGCCGTCAAATCCATTGAAAAACTCTTTTCCGCCGATACGGAGGCCGCCTGATGCATCCTTTTCCCGAAATGGTTCTTTTCGACTGGGACAATACGCTCATCGACACGACGCCCGTTCTGTTCAAAGCGTATAACGTTTTGCGCGAACGCTACGATCTGCCCGTTCTGACCATGGAAGAATACAAGTCTTTGACGGGGTTGTCCCTGCGCGAAACGTTCCCGCAGCTGTTCGGCGATAATTGGGAGGAGGCGCGGAAGGTCTATTTGGATGCTTATCGGGCGAACAATCTGGAAAATCTCTGTCCTTTTCCGGACGCCGAACGCTTGATTGCCTTTTGTGCCGAAAGGGTCGGCGCCGTCGGCGTCGTCAGCAATAAAACAGGCGAGATTTTACGCAAAGAGATTGAAAAACTCGGTTGGGGAAAGTATTTTAAATCCGTCGTCGGGGCCGGTGATGCCGAACGGGACAAACCCGCCGCCGATCCGGCGCTGAAAGCCGTGCGCGACGCCGGTTTGAAACCGGATTCCGTCGTTTGGTTCGCCGGTGACGGCGATGCCGATATCGCCTGCGCCCGCGCCGCCGGATGCTTTCCTGTCCGTTTCGCGAACGAAAACAAGGACGGCGCCGACGTTTTGACGGTGGCGGACTGCTCCGAAATGTTGCTGTTGCTCCATCGTTCGGATAAATCGCGCTTAAAATAAACAAGGAGATAAAGAATATGGCCGATAAGACGCAAAATGTTCAGGAACTTTTTTTAAACAAGCTTCGCAAAGAAGAAATCCCCGTGACCGTGTATCTGATGTGCGGTGTCAAATTGCAGGGAATCATCACCGGTTTTGACGGTTTCGCGATGTTGTTGCGCCGCGATGGGCATACGCAGCTGATTTATAAACACGCCGTTTCAACCATTATGCCGACCGAACCCGTTTCCGTCGATCCGGCACAGGAAGACGCCTGATTTGTCCTGTAAAACGATTGTCATTCATCCCGTCGTGAAAACCGCCGCGGATCCTTTGCGGACGGCGGACGCCGGATTGGAGGAAATCAAGAATCTGACCGCGGCCATTGATCTGGAAATCGTTGCGGCGCAGGTCTTTTGTTTGTCCGAAGCGAAAGCGGGCCTGTTTTTCGGGAAAGGAACGGCCGAACGGATCCGCGATCTGGTCAGGGAAAACGAAGCGGAGCTTGCCGTCGTCAATGCCGCGCTTTCTCCGATCCAGCAACGCAATCTGGAAAAGCTGTGGCAATGCAAGGTCATCGACAGGACGGCGCTGATTCTTGAAATCTTCGGCGATCGCGCCCGGACGAAGGAGGGCGTTCTGCAGGTCGAACTGGCGCATCTGACCTATCAGCGCTCAAGGCTGGTGCGCGGGTGGACACATCTGGAACGGCAGAGGGGCGGGCGAGGCTTTCTCGGCGGTCCGGGCGAAACGCAGATCGAACTCGACCGCCGTGTCATCACGGACAATATCGTCCGGTTGAAAAAGGAGCTGGACGAAGTGCGCCGCACGCGCGCCATCCATCGCGCCGCACGCCGTCGCGTACCGTTTCCCGTCGTCGCTTTGGTCGGCTATACGAACGCGGGAAAGTCGACGCTGTTCAACCGCCTGACAAATGCGGACGTGTTCGCGAAAGACATGTTGTTCGCCACGCTCGACCCGACGATGCGGCTGGTGCGTTTGCCGTCGGGACGCAAGGTCATCCTGTCCGATACCGTCGGTTTCATATCCGATTTGCCGACGGAGCTGGTCGCGGCTTTCCGCGCGACGCTGGAGGAGGTGCGCGAAGCCGCTCTGATCCTTCACGTGCGCGACATCGCCCATCCCGATACCGAAGCGCAGAAGCAGGACGTCGAAAACGTTCTGCGGGCTTTGGGAATGGAGGAACGGGTTGATCACGGCATAACGGAAGTGCTGAACAAAACGGATCTGCTGGACGACGAGCCCCGCAACGCTTTGGCCGCCGCGTCCGAACGCAAAGACAAAACGTTTTTCGTTTCCGCTCTGACGGGACGGGGGACGGAGGAGCTGCTGCAGGGGATCGACGCGTTCTTTGCCAAAGATCTGACGGAAACGACGTTGTTTGTCCCCTTTGACGACGGCGCCGCTCTTGCCGCTGTTTACAGGCGGGCGGAAGTCGTCGAACGCCGCGACGAAGACGGGACTTGCGCTCTGCAGGTCAGAATCGGCGACGCGGAGCTGAACCGGTTGCTGAAAGAATTTTCGCAAATCGGACGAAAAGGGCTTTGATGCCGCTTCGCCGTTGACGGCGGGGGCGTTTTATCTTAAAGTGGCACAAACTCGCTTCGATGTTTTTTTTTGGGGGGGGGAACATGGTAAAAATCGACGTGTCGGCGGTTTGCGAGCTGATGAAGGGAATCGCGTCGGCCGAAGTCCTGCCGCGCTTTAAAAATCTTTCCGTCAGCGATATCAATACCAAGGATGCCGCCGACGATTTGGTAACGATCGCCGATACCGAAACGGAAAAGGCTTTGAGCGACGGGTTGAAAGCTCTGTTGCCCGAGGCGTCCGTCGTCGGGGAGGAAGCCGCTTTTCAGGATCCCTCCGTGTTGGATTGTCTGAACGGCGACGGTCCGGTGTGGATCGTCGATCCCGTTGACGGCACGATGAATTTTTCATACGGCCGGTCGGAATTCGGTATGGTCGTCGCTTTGGTATGTAAGGGCGAAACCGTCGCCGGATGGCTCTACGCTCCCGCGTACGGTTTGATGATGTACGGCGAAAAAGGTTCCGGCGCTTTTTTGGACGGCGGGAAAAGGCTGTCCGTATCCGCGCCTAAAACGAATATGTCCGATCTGATCGGGATCGTCGGGCGGCGCGTGATGTTCAAAGATAAAAAAATGCGCGCTCCGGCGTATTGGGGATCGGCCTGTTTCGGGTATCAGATGATCGTGGCGGGCGACGCCGATTTTACCGCTTACAGAACGAAATCCATCAAACCGTGGGATCATGCCGCGGGCG
>DGGW01000057.1 GCA_002393065.1 Alphaproteobacteria bacterium UBA3864
GCCGAAAAGGTCGCTCTGACGGGCAAGAAGCTGGAAGACAAGATCTATTACCGCCACACGGGCCATCCGGGCGGAATCAAAGGGATCAGCGCCGGAAAGGTCATCGCCGGCGAACATCCGGAACGCGTGATCGTCAAAGCCGTCGAACGCATGATCACCCGCGGACCCCTCGGTCGCAAGCAGATGACGAATCTGCGCGTCTATGCCGGCAAGGATCATCCGCATGCCGCCCAGAATCCGGAATTTCTGGACGTTGCCGCTTTGAACCCGAAGAATAAGAGGAGCTGAAACCCATGGCTGAAATCAAATCTTTCGAAGATCTGAAAAAGAACGTCGCCGAAGCGGCCGTTTCCGCAGAACCTGCGGTCGTCCGCGAACCGCAGCGCGACAAGTTCGGCCGCGCCTATGCGACCGGTCGTCGTAAGGACGCCAGCGCCCGCGTTTGGATCAAAGCCGGTTCGGGCAAGATCACGGTGAACGGCAAGGACGTCGAAGCGTACTTCGCGCGCCCCGTTCTGCGCATGCTGATCAACCAGCCGTTCGCGGTCACAAACCGCGCCGGTCAGTTCGACGTCGTCGCGACGGTCGCCGGCGGCGGCTTGTCCGGTCAGGCGGGCGCTCTGCGCCACGGCATCAGCCGTTGTCTGGACAACTACGAACCGGAACTGCACACGTCGCTTAAGCGCGCTGGCTTCCTGACCCGCGACCCGCGTGTCGTCGAACGCAAAAAGTACGGCAAAGCGAAAGCGCGCCGCAGCTACCAGTTCTCCAAACGTTGATCGTTTCGGAACGGTTTTACCGAACGGGCCGCACGGGTTTGTGCGGCTCGTTTTTTTTACGGCTTATTCGAAAACGCGGCCGGCGACGGATACTTTCGTCAGATAGATCTGCCGGCACAATCCCGTTACCGATCTGCCGGCTTTCAGGTCGGAAATCTCGCCGGGGGTCAGAGCCGTGTAAAACTCGTAACCCGCGTATTTCCCCGTTCCTTTCCAATCGATCAGATAGCCTTCCAGATAAACGGGTTCGCCACTTTTAACGGTCTTTAAAGCGCGGACGATGTTTCCGGACGCGGGAATGATGTGGTTGTTGTTGATTTCGTCGCGGTTGACAACGGGATTGTCTTTGTAAAGGTATTTCCATAACAGCAGTCGTTCCTCGTGGGAGAATTTTATCTTTTTCCGGTTGTCCTCCGCGGCTGTCGCGCCGTGAATGACCGACACGTCAACGGGGACGACGCCGTCGTACAGATAAGTGCCGATTCCCGAAGCCGACCGGTACCACGTCCCGATGATGTTCCGATACCAGTCGATATAAACGACGCGGCCGGAAACCGAGTATTTTTTGCGGACCCTGTAAAGGATGTCGTATCCGTTGACCGTCGCTTTCTGCCAATCCTGTCCCGCGGAGTCTTCCCACGTTTCCGTCATTTGCGCCGGCGGCGGTTCCGCTTCTTTCCCGAACAGGGTGTGCCAGACCGGACGGCGGAGGCCGTAGATCCAGACCGCGTAAAGCAAAACAAGCCCCGCCCAGAACGCCTTTTTTTGCCAAAAAGGCGGCGCGGCGACGCGGATTTTTTTTCACGACGATCTTGTTTTTTCAAGCGGATTCGGGGCATAAAGATCTCTTGTCCGGTTTATGAACGCCCGTCATTATACCATAAAACGCCGCCGTGTTTCGTAAATTTCGCGTTTCGCGGCGTTTTTCGGGACGCGGACGAATTTTCTTTACAGACGGGAAATTTCTGCTTAATCAAAGAATATATGAACAAAAGGACGGCGAAAATGACGGCGGCGCAGTTTATTTTCCACATCGACAATCTTTTGTATACCCGGTGCATGATTTATCTGCTGGTCGGGGCGGGGCTTTATTTTACGCTCCGGACAGGCTTCGTTCAGATCCGCCTGTTAGGGGCTTCCTTCCGATGCATGATGGAAAAAAAGAGGTCGGAGAAGGGCGTTTCGTCCTTTCAGGCGCTGATGATCGCGACGGCTTCCCGCGTCGGGACGGGGAACATGGCCGGCGTCAACATCGTCGCGATCACGCTGTTGTCCGGTATCGCCTTCCGCGCGCTGAAAGACTACGAACGGCAGCAAAAAGAGGGAAAGGACCCCGTCTTTTGCGAAGGGAACATCGGTCTGACGAACACGGACGTGTGGAAGGGTTGAACACCCGAAAGGAATAAAAAGATGAACGCTTACGAAACTTTGGAAAACCGCTGGCGGGAAATCGCCGTGATCGACGGCATATCGGGATTGATCGGGTGGGACATGCGCGTCAACGCCCCCGCGAACGCCGCCGCAACGCAATCGGAGCAGATGGCTTATTTGGCGAAACGTCGGTTCGATCTGATGACGGCGCCCGATTGGGCGGACGTTTTCGCCGCGCTCGACAAGCGCCCGGACCTGACGGATTTTCAGCGTGCGAACACCCGCGAAGCCAAACGCGAATGGATCGATGCCACGTCGTCGTCGCCCGAAAACGTCGAGGCTTTTTCCAAAGCCGTTTCCGCCGCTCAAAACGCTTGGAGCGACGCAAGAAAAAACAACGATTTCAAGTCGTTCAAAGAGCATCTTAAAATTCTGCTTCAATTTCAGACGGACTGGGCGGAAGCCAAATCGGAACGCACCGGACTGTCCGTTTACGACGCTTTGCTGGACGGTTTCCAGCCCGGTATGACCTCGGCGCGGATCGACGGCCTGTTCGCCGAACTCAAGGCGTTTCTGCCGGCTCTGATCGCCCGCGCGAAAAGCTCCGCCGTCGTTTTCGGGGGCGATTATTCCGAAGAAAAGCAAAAAGAGTTCGTCCGACTGATCATGAAGCGAATGGGCTTCGATTTTTCAAGCGGACGCCTCGACTGGTCGGACGCCGCGTTCTGCACGTCCTGCGGTTTCGGGGACGAGCGCATCGTCGCCCGTTTCAAGGCGGGAAACCCGCTGGCCGCCGTCGCCGCCGTCATGCACGAAACGGGGCACGCGCTTTACGAACTCGGGCTCGACCGCGAACGCGCCGGTCAGCCCGCCGGCCGCAACCGCGGTATGGCCGTTCACGAAAGCATGTCGATCCTGATGGAGCGTCCCGTGATGAAAAGCGATGCTTTTCTGCGCTTTTTGTCGGCGGAAATGACGGACTTTTTCGGTCAGAGCGACGAATTGTCCTTCGATTTCCTGAAAAAGGCGGCGTGTTCCGTAACGCCGTCGCTCATCCGCATCGACGCGGACGAGGTGACGTACCCGATGCACATCATCGTGCGCTACGAAATCGAAAAAGCCCTGTTCGACGGGACGCTGCAAATCGACGACATCCCCGCCGCGTGGAACGAAAAGATGCGCGCGTACCTCGGCGTCGTCCCCGAAACGGATGCGGACGGCTGTCTGCAGGACATCCATTGGGCGTGCGGGTCGTTCGGATATTTTCCCGATTACGCCGTCGGCGCGATCGCGGCGGCGCAGTTCTTCGCGGCGGCGAAAAGGGACGATCCCTCTATCGAAAGCCAAATCGGGCAGGGGGATTTTTCCGGCCTGAACGCGTGGCTGGACGTCAACGTGCGGCGAAAGGGATCCGTCCCCGACTTTGAAGAGCTGATCGAAACGGCGACCGGCGAACCGCTGTCCGCCGCGGCGTATCGGCGGGATTTGGAAACGCGCTACGGCTGACCGAAAAAAGTTGTTTCCTTTCGCGTTAAAACGGGTTAAAAGATTAACAGAGTCTTAATTTTATTACAGGAGCTTGAACCGGCTATGTCCAATATCGTCATTATCGGCGCGCAATGGGGCGACGAAGGCAAAGGTAAAATCGTTGATCTGATGAGCGAAAAAGCGGATGTCGTCATCCGTTTTCAGGGCGGCAACAACGCCGGACACACGCTTGTCATCGACGGCGTGACGTACAAAGTCGCTTTGCTGCCGTCGGGAATCGTCCGCGGCAAGATGTCGGTCATCGGCAACGGCGTCGTCGTCGATCCGCTGGCTTTACGCGAAGAAATGGACCGCATGGCGGCTTTGGGCGTCAAAATCACGCCCGACACGCTGAAAGTTTCCGAACTCGCGACATTGATCCTGCCGCTCCACCGCGAACTCGACAAAATGAGCGAAGAAGCCGCCGGCAAAGGCAAAATCGGCACGACCGGCCGCGGCATCGGTCCCGCGTATCAGGACAAAGTCGCCCGCCGCGCCATCCGCGTCGGCGATCTGGCGGAAAAGGAAACGCTCGAAGCCAAAGTCGACAATCTGCTTTTGTTCCACAACGCTCTGCGCAAAGGCATGGGACAGCCCGCCGTCGACAAGGCCGAACTGATGAAAACGCTGGACGAGGCGGCGAAGATCATCCTGCCGTTCGCTGTTCCCGCGTGGAAAGTGCTGGACGAACAGATCAAAGCCGGCAAGACCCTTTTGTTCGAAGGCGCGCAGGCGACGATGCTCGACAACGATTTCGGAACGTATCCGTTCGTGACGTCGTCGAATACGATCGCGGGGCAGGCGGCCGTCGGTTCGGGCGTCGGCATGCGTTCGATCGACAAGGTCATCGGCGTCGTCAAAGCCTACACGACCCGCGTCGGCGCTGGTCCGTTCCCGACCGAGCTGTTTGACGCGACGGGCGACGCGATCCGCGACGCCGGCCACGAATACGGCACCAACACTGGCCGTCCGCGCCGCTGCGGATGGTTCGACGCCGTTCTGGTACGTCAGGCGCTCAAAGTCAACGGCGTGCAGAGCCTTGCCGTCATGAAGCTCGACATCCTTGACCAATTCGATGAAATCAAAGTCTGCGTCGGCTACGAACTGGACGGCAAAAAGCTGGACTACTACCCGATGCAGATGAACGCGCAGGCGTCCGTCAAACCCGTGTACGAAACGCTGCCGGGGTGGAAGTCTTCGACGTACGGCATCCGCGACTTCGCGAAACTGCCGGAAAAGGCGCAAAGCTATCTGCGCCGTTTGGAAGAACTGCTCGAAACGGAAATCTCTTTCATTTCGACCAGTCCGGAACGCGAAGACACGATCGTCCTGGGCAATCCGTACGGGAAATAAAAAAGTCTTTTAAAGGGAAAGACGTTTTGTTATACTGTTAAGATGAAGATTGCAGGAGCAATCGTCTTTCTCTTTTTTTCGGTTCAACCCATAGGAAGAAGCCATGGAAACCTCAGAAACGGCACAAGCGCCGAAAGCGATAGAAAAATCGCCGGAGCCTGTCGAAAAAGAACAAGATCGGCATTCCTCCGACAAGTTTGTCCTTGTCGGCAAAAGTATTCGCGTCTTTCCGGGAATGCGGCTACCTTTGCTGGATATGCCTGAAGCCAAAGCGTATCAGGCCGAAGACATCGAAAACGACGGCACGCATCTTTACGCATTGGTCTGCAATCCCGATTTGTATATCCGCATGAGCCATATCCGGCAACGGATCGGAACAAAAACAAAGGGCTTGTTGCCTTTGCTGGCGGCGGGGGTCGCTTTCTGGAGACCTCTGAAACGCCGGACGATGATCCTGATCTATCAGTTGCCGATGGGCGGCCGCGTCGTTACGTCGGATAAATTTAACTCTCCGTTTCCGCGGGAGGAATCCGAACTGATCGCCGGTTGGATCAAACCGATCGTTAACGCGCTTAATTATCTGGCCGTTTCCAATTTGACGCATCGGGCCATTCGTCCGGATAACTTTTACTATTTGGATTCCGAAAAAACGCAGGTCGTTTTGGGCGATTGCATCACTGCGCCGCCCGCGTTCAACCAGCCGGCTCAATGCGAAACGATAGGATCCATGCTTTGCCACCCCGAAGGCCGCGGTAACGGAACGTTGGCCGATGACTTGTACGCGTTCGGTGCGTCGTTGATCACTCTGGCTTTGGGATATACGCCGACGCAGGATTTGACGGATGATGAGCTTCTGGCGCTGAAAGTAAAAAAAGGGTCGTACTCCGCTTTGGTCGGAACCGGCAGGCTTCCTTTGTTTTTGATTGATTTGCTGCGCGGACTGCTGTTTGACGAGTTGGATCAGCGATGGAACCTTATGTCCATTGAAGAATGGATCGGCGGCCGTCGTTCGCCGTCAATACAAAAGAAAAACAACTTTGTCAGCCAGCGTCCGTTTATGTTTAAGGACGAGGAGTACTACACCTGCCGCGCGTTGGCGGTCGCGTTCGTTCAAAACAGGGAAATCGCGATCGACGCCATTCGTTCCGAAAAGTTTTTAACTTGGCTGGCGCACGGTTTTGAAGACAAGTCGATGTATGACGCCGTACAGAAGTCTTTTGAACAGGCGGCCGTATCGTTTCCCGTCCGCGAACGGCAGAACGAGTTTCTTTTGGCGCATATTTGCCTGCTGTTCAATCCGGCCGTTCCGTTGTGTTTGAAAGATTTTGTTTTTATGCCCGACGCCTGGGGGATGCTGCTGGCGATATTTTTCCTGCAGAACAAAGACCCGAAGCCGTTAACGCGGATTATGTTTTCAGGAATTCTTGCGGACGGGTATTTGCTGAAAAACGATTTTATAGCATCGCAGAAAATCAAGACCTGGCAAATGACGCTGAAGCGATTGGCCGTCGGGTACGGTATCGAACGTCTGCTTTATGAGCTGAATCCCGGTTTCCCGTGTCAAAGTCCGTTGATAAGAAAAGAATATGTGACGGAAATGTCCGGATTGCTCGAGGCTCTGGAAGCCGTTTCAAACAATGTCGATGTGAAGGATAATCCTCTGGACAGGCATGTCGCCGCCTTTATTACCGTGAATTGTCCGGATAAGTTCAACGATCAGATGTCCGATATCAATTCTTCGCGGGACAATCTTGCCGCGCAGGGATTATTGAGCCTGTTTTCGGCTTTGCAAAAGAGATTCGGTCCCGATAAGCTGTTCGGCTTGTGCGCCTGGATAGGGCGGCATATCCTTCCCATGTTGCAGAATTACCATAATTTGGAAAAAAGGGAGCAGCTCGAAAAGGATCTGCCGAAGTATATTCATAAAGGATCCCTGATCGAAATGTATCGTTTTTTGGATAACCGCGACGAACGCCTTGCCGACGCTCAAAGCTTTGAACAGGCGCGCAGGGATTATTATCAGATTTCCCAGGAAATAGAATCGTTGTCCGGCGATCGGGAAAAACGAACGGAGGAAGCGCTGAAGGCCGGTTATGAACTGGCGACGATCTTTTCGTTCAGCCTTTCATTTTTAATGATTATCTTTTTGCTGATTTCCCGATACCTGAAAGGATGATCTGATGGCCGATACAGGAAAAAAAGGTAAAAACAAACTCCACGGGGCGATTTCGACCATGATCGTTTTGTTCCCGATGGTTTATTTCTTGCGTTCGACCGTCGTTTTTCTGATGTTGACGATGATGCCGACATTGGCGTCCCTGTTTATCGAAACCAAAAACGGATCCCGTTATAAGTATAAATGGCTTTGTATCGGCGGATTGAATTTTGCGGGCGCGTTGCCGTTTATGTTCAAAATGTGGTTTACGGACAATACCATTTGGGGTGCGATCGCGATGTTTTTCAGCATCAAGACGATTCTTGTTACTTTCGGCGCCGCCGCTTTGGGATTGCTTTTCGCCCGCACCATTCCGATGTTCGTTTTGACGTTTATCGAAACGAAAGACCAACGCCGCGTTTTGGCGTTAAAGGAAATTCAAAAGAAAATGGTCGAAAAGTGGGGCGAGGAAGTAACGGTTTTCCAGGCTAAAAAGCCGCTTCGCTGACGCTGTTCTTTTCCGTTCGCCACGCCAGCGGCAACAACACCACGAACACGGTGATGAATTCCAACCGTCCGAGCATCATGTCGGCGGACATCAGCCATTTGGCTTTGACCGGCAGATTGGCGAAGCTGCCGCTCGGTCCGATGACTTTGCCGAAAGCGACCCCCGTGTTGCCCAAAGCCGACAAAGCGCCGCTGACGGAGGTCATAAAATCCATTCCCATCATTCCCATCGTTAAAACCGTGATCAGGAACGAACACAGGAAAATCGCGAAAAACACGAATACGCCCGCCGCGATTTCTTCCGTTAAAGGTCGGCCGTTGTACTTCGCGATGAAAACGCCGTGGGGCAAAATCTTGTGCCGCAGGTATTGCAGGGAAAACAGGTAAATGATGTTGAAACGGAAAACCTTGATACCGCCGGATGTCGAACCGCTGCACGCGCCGACCGGCAATAAAAAAGCAAAGAAAACAAGAGGAAACGCCCCCCAGTTTTCAAGATTATCCGTCGTGAATCCGGATGATGTCATGACGGAAACGATGTTGAACAAGGAATGACGGGCGGCGTCGAAAACGTTGACGCCCCGACCGGTCAACATCAGCCAAAGGGTCATGACGGCGCCGGAAATCAAAACGAACAGCGTATAGGTTTTGATTTGGATGTCGTTTCTGATCTGCTCCCAATCCTTTTTTAAAACGGAGTAGGGCAAAAGCAGCGGCAGACCGGAAACGAACATAAAGAAAAAGATGATCCATTGCGACGACGCCCGCAAATCGGCCGCCGAAGCGTTCGTCGGCGCGAATCCTCCCGTCGGGATCGTGCAAAGCGTGAACGCCAGCGCGTTGAACGGCGTCATTCCCGTCATGATCAGGCACAGCAGGCACAACGCCGTCAGTATGACGTAAATGATCATCATCGTCGCGATGACCTGTTGTGTTTTGGGCATCTTTTTTCCGGATTTATCGGAGCTTTCCATCGAAAACAGCTGCATGCCGCCGATGCGCAGCAAAGGCAGGATGCCGAGCGCGATGACGATGATACCTAACCCGCCGATCCATTGAAGGATGGCGCGCCACAGCAAAATGCCGCGCGGCGCGTGATCCAGATCGCGAATGACCGACGCGCCCATCGTCGTTAGTCCGGACATCGATTCGAAAAAGGAATCGGTGTAATTCATCGGTATCGGCGAAAAATAAAACGGCAGCGCGCAAAAAGCACACACGATCAGCCAGACGAGCGACGTCGTCAAGTACATTTCGCGCACGGTCAGCTTTTCATACTTGTTGTAAAACGTCAGCAACAGAAGCAATCCTGAAAACCCCGTCAGCAAAGCCGACATACCGAACGCTTTGGCTGAATTGACCGTTCCGTCGATCCAATCCAGACCGGCGGGGAACAGCATGGCGGCGCCGAACAGCAACAGAATGCATCCCGATACGAAAAAAGTGATTCCCATGCGCATGAGCGAAAACGTCCTTTACAAGGGGTCGCAGGTCTTTGTCAGCCAGTTTGCCGTTTCCGCGTCGACCAACGGGGAAATCAGGCGCCTGACGCGGGCGTGATATCCGTCGATCCACGCGATTTCGCGCGGGGTCATCATCGTTTTATCGATCAACCGTCGGTCGAACGGAACGAGCGTCAGCGTCGATAATCCGAGGAGCTTGATTTCGGCGGCGGGCGAAGCGGGCAACGGTTCGACCATGACGACGTTTTCCAAACGGATGCCGAAAGCGCCGGCCTTGTAGTACCCCGGTTCGTTTGAAATCAGCATGCCGGGAGCCAGAGCGGTTTTTCCCATTCCTTTGGATATGCGTTGAGGGCCTTCGTGAACGCTTAAATACGCGCCGATGCCGTGTCCCGTCCCGTGCTGATAATCGACAGCGTCGCGCCACAGGAATTGACGGGCCAGCACGTCCAGATGCGTTCCCGTCGTTCCTTCGGGGAATACGGCGGTGGCCAAAGCGATATGGCCTTTCAGGACTTGAGTGTAGCGTTTCTTTTCAAGCGGAGAAACGGTTCCGACGGCGACCGTGCGGGTAATGTCCGTCGTGCCATCCAGATATTGTCCGCCCGAATCGACCAGAAAGAGGGCGTTTTTTCTGACGGGCGCGTTGTTCGTTTCGTCCGTATGGTAATGAATGAAGGCCGCGTTTTCGCCGGAAGCGGCGATGGTGGCGAAGCTTTCGCCGCGATAGAGCGGATTTTCGGCGCGGAAATCGTGGAGCTTTTCGACCGTGTCGATCTCGGTCAAAGCGCCTTTTGGCGCTTCCCTGTCGAACCAGGCCAGAAAACGGCAAACGGCGGCGCCATCTTTGATATGGGC
>DGGW01000071.1 GCA_002393065.1 Alphaproteobacteria bacterium UBA3864
GCGCCTTCGACAAAGCGTTCCTGATCGGTGTCTTCGATGCGCAAAATGAACTTGCCGCCGGCGCTTTTGGCGACAAGGTATTCGTACAAAGCGGTACGCAAATTGCCGATGTGCATATATCCGGTCGGCGACGGAGCAAATCTGCTTCTGACTTCGGTCATGGCAAAAGATCCTTTCAAAAAAAACAGTTGAGCGAAGTGTCGACGTCCCCGTCCCTAAAGTCAAGAAAAAGATTGTCTTTCACGAAATCAGCCGCCGGTCCCGTCCGCGGGCGCCAAAATGCCGACCGTTCCCGTTTTTTGGCTTTTCATGCGGCCGTTTTCGTCCGTTTCGACGCGAATGAACTGATAGTCTTCATACAGGTTGTTGCCGTGAACGAAACGGACGTTCGGTTCTTCGTTCGGATTGACGATCTCGAACCCCATCATTCGAGCGACGCTTTTCCCGATGTCGTAGTGCGTCGCGCCGGAAACGGCCGCGGGATCGATTGACGCGCCGTAAACGATGAACGGGACTTCCGCCGTTTCGATTTCCAGAATATTGTGTCCGAACTTCCCGTTTTTCCCGAGCAGCTGACCGTGATCCGAAGTCATGACGAAAACGCCCGTTTTGTCGTCCGACGCCTTGAACACGTCGAACAGCCGCCCTATGACGGCGTCCGTATAGGCGACGGCGTTGTCGTAAGCGTTGACGCGCCGTTCGTTGTCATCCCCGACGTCCGTCGGCCAGCGTTCGAAGTTTTCCGACGCGTTTTCATAGCACTTTTCGTACGGCGAATGGACGGCGCGGAAATTCAAAACGACGAAGTGCCCGCCTTTTTTCAAATCGATCGATTTCAGTCGGGAAATCAGCTCCTCGTCCCGATAGCGGGCGAAACGGAAAGGGTCGTTTTCCTTTGTAACGATATGATCGATGTGCGGAACGCTCAGATCGCGGGTCTGTTTGGCGTCCTGCGTCGAAATGAAATGGGTCTCATAGCCCGCTTTTTTGGCCAGCCGGAACAGGTTGGCGGTTTTCGCGCGCAACGCTTCGATGTTCCCCGGTTCGCGCACCAGATTGAAGAACAACGGCAAAGCGGCATGAGTCGACACGGCGCCGGAAAGGGCCTTAAACACGCCGAAATGCGGGTCTTTCGCCAAAGCGGACAGGCGCGGCGTCGTCGGGCGGTCGTATCCCAAAACCCCCATGTGCAGTGACGTCAGGCTTTCCCCCATGATCAAAACGATGTTTTTCGGCAACCGCGCCGCGGGGATCGGCCTGACCTCGTACGGTTTATAGAAATGCCGGCCCAAAATGTCTTCGATATTGCGGCCGTCGCCGGACTTGACGAGCCAGAACGAAAAGCTGTTCAAAGCGTTATGGAACGAATAGCGCATTTCGGACGGCAGGAAATGCTTTAACGTTTTCCGCATCGCCCGTTCCGGCTTGATGCACAGCGCCAGACACACGACGACGACGGCGACGACGGAAAAGCCCAGCTTTTTCGCGTTTTTATAGTAAAAGAAGGACAACAGAACGAACGGCGCGACGACCAACACGGGAACATACCAAAAATCGGCCGCGACGCTCGCCCCCGTTTCCGCGACGTCGCCGAATTCGCCGAAAATCTTGGAAATGTCGGACGGATTGATCGGCGTTCCGAAATAAGCGAT
This sequence comes from Alphaproteobacteria bacterium UBA3864, assembly GCA_002393065.1. Taxonomy (GTDB): domain Bacteria; phylum Pseudomonadota; class Alphaproteobacteria; order CAAGCB01; family CAG-977; genus UBA2903. The sequence continues at coordinate 1,653 of DGGW01000071.1, forward strand.
ATGGCATTGTTCGACCAACTGCATCAGCGTGAACAATACCGTCAGCAGCGTGAAAAGGACCTTCCCGCCAAAAGACAGAGCGAAGCCGAAAACGAACATCGCGGCGATGAACGCGGGATCGAACAAATAGTGCAGATCGCGATTGAACAGGGAAAAGACGTAATCGGGCAGGATCACGACGACGCAAAACAACGCGGCGAAACGGATATTAAGCCCGAAGCGTGTGAAAAAGCGCATGTTTCCTCCATGGCGGGAAGGTTATGCCGTTTTTAAATTAAAATCAATCAAAAGAGTTTAAAGAAAACAGTAACATCCATATTTTTGAAAAGAAAGGGCTGTCCCGACGGGAAAGCCCTTTCTCTGTCATCAGAACGCGTAGCGCAAACCGACGGACAATTCCTTGGCCTTCGTTTTGTATTTATCGCCGTCGCGATCGGAGAAAGAACCGTAATCGACATAGCGGAAACCGGCGTCGATCGTCAGCCTGTCGTCGATCTGCCACCCCGCGCCGGCCATCAACGCGTAAGCCATTTTGGTCTTGGACGCGCGATAGGTATCGGCGTCGGAAGCGAGAAGCGCACCCGTTCCGGCTTCATAAAGCCCGACGCTTTCGGAATAATCGTATGTGACCTTCGCCAATCCGATTCCCGCGCCGAGATACGGCGTCAGCTTTGATTCGTTATGGAAATCATAATAGCCGTTCAGCATATACGAGCTTGACGACAATTCCATGGTCTCCTGCCCTGTTTCATATGCGGGACCGTAATCAAAGAAAACCCCTTCTGTTTTTTCCTTCTTTTCGCGGTAACCGTATTCGGCTTCGACGCGCAGATTTTTTCCGCTTGTCAGGCCGACGGCGATATTCGCGCCTTTCGGCTTGAATTTTCTTTTATTGTTCCAAAACTCCGCGTCGGTTTTCGTCATGACGGCTTTGATCGACGCGTACGGCTTGATCGCCGCGTCCTGTGCGCGGACGGCCGTTGAAAACAGCAAGGCCGCCCCGATCATTGTTAAAGTTGTTTTGTTCATTTTCCAAACATCCTTATATTCTGGTTAAACAAAACCCACCTGCGAAGGTGGGCGGATGTTCAGAAAGAATAAAAACGGCGAAAAGTTTTTATATCTTATGATTGGACTTATCTAATTGTTTTTATTTGTTTAATTCCTCTTTTTCCCATATCTGTTCAATCCTTAAAAAATCCTGCGGGTAACATCGGGGTAACAGTTTTTCCGATGCTTCTTTCCTTTGAGGACATTTCCGGTTTGATGACTTTTTTATCCAAAAATTACCTCTTTACAAGGTACAAAATTTTTTCAAACAACGCAACCCGATTAAAATATAAGCTTAAATCATTCCTTTTAAGTGTGCTAATATGCCTCCTGATTTAAAAAGAGGTTTTGTATGTCTTCCAAAATTTTTGTTCGCAAATATATGACGTTGGCGGAGTTCGTCGCATATCTGACGAACGGCAGACTACCGACCAACGCATTGTTCGAGCGACAGTTTGATTCCGTTCATCCGGTCGATAAAAAAGAGCGCGCCTCGGCGGAACTTCGGGCGAGATGTATTTTGGAACTCGGACTTGTTCACGTTACGGGGTATCGCTATACGCGCTTGCCGTTGTTGTCTTTGCCTTTTATAAGCGTCATTACGCTGATCGGTTTTGTCGGCTGTTCCTTGTTCAAGCGCAAAATCGACAATTCGATAAAAGAGCGTCCTTTAACCGCAGGATTGACGGCTTGCTCCCTTTTGGGGGCTCCGTTCGCGTTCAAGCTGTTGAAACCGCATTATCGGATTGACCGGTATCGTCAGTTGAAGCGCAAGTATTATCCGGAAAAACAGCTTTATATCGACTTTATTCCCGCCGAAGAAGTCGCATCCTGCCGCTTTGTTGAAAAAGACAGTTACCTGCCGTTGCAAACGCCCGTCGCCGTTTTGAACAAAATCCTGAAAACCGCTTTGGAAGACCGAGGAATCGTTGACGGCAGAATCGGGATTACACCCGACATCAACCGGAAACTCGGTTCGTATCGTTTCGACCTGTCCGCCAACCGCGTGTTTATCACTTATAAAAACCGCTATGTCGAGGACAGTTTTCTTGCAAAGATTTTATCGCCGCTATATCGCCGTTATACGGGGTGGGAAGAACTTCAAATTTCAACGAAAGACGTTTTGGAAAAGTTCCCGCCGGAGAACAAACCCGATTTTGAGTGCGAATACGAATGGGAAAAAGCGGAATACTCTGAAAAGGATTTAAACGTCGGCGAATACGACCCGCAAAACGCGTCTTTGTATTATTCGTTGTGTCGGGATATTTACGCCGCTTTGGATTTGGAAAACCGTTTTGCGGACTATTCCGCCGCCGACTTGCGACAGGAGATTGTCAAACGTGCACCCGCTTTGCCTGAAAAAAGAATCGAAGCGTTGTTAGGCGTGTTGCCGCACAAGGCGAAAGGCGGTCGCCCCGTCGGAAAGAAAGACGAAAACCTCCGCCACACCGTTTCAGGTTGAAAAAAATCTTATAAAAAACGGCTTGATTCCGCCATAAAAAACATAGTCCCCCTTGTTTTTGAATAAAAAAACAAGGCTGTCCCCTCTGTTTTGAGTCTTTTCCCTCCTTTCAAATTCGTTTTGACGCGAATGACCGCGTTTAACTTTTTTGAGGAGAATGAATATGGCTGAAGAAAAACAATACCTGACACGGGGACAGGCTTCCGAATACTGTTTAAGGAAAGGCTTGCCGGTCAGCCCGAAGACGTTGGCGAAATACGCTTGCGTCGGCGGCGGGCCGAAGTTCCGCAAGTTCGGAACGATGCGCGTGATTTACAAAGTCGAAGATCTGGACGAATGGATCGAACGGCGACTGTCCAAGATATTCTCGTCAACGGGAATCCCTTGCGACGGAGATGACAAATGACGGGCTTTACGGACTTGCGTTTCCGTTCGTCGAAAACATCAAAAGAAGCGAGTGCAGGAAACGCTGCGGGTGTCCACAATGTGGCCACGAAGCTTTCCTGCACTGCGCGGCACAAGTCTGACGACTTGAACGGGTTTATCAAATTCAGGGTCGGGCTTTCGCTGAAAAAAGAGGCTCAACGGCACTTCGGACGCTCGCTTTCTTTTGTTCTGCGGCAACTGCTCTGCGCCTATATCGACAAGGAAAACCTGCCGACGCGCAAGGAAGCGGAAACATTAAAGCGGCTTGCTTTTGAAACGCACAAAATCGGCGTCAATCTGAACCAAGCCGTTAAAGCCCTGAACGCCGACCCGAAAAACGCGAAACGGGTCAAAGAACTGATGAGCCTGATAAAAGAGCTTTCCGAAGTGAAAGAAAAGGCTTTGGAAGCGATGCGGGGATTGAATGAGAAAACGCCCTTATGACTTTTTGGAAGAACATATCAGAGGCATTTACATTCCCGAACAAACGATCGGACGCGGTTTGGGCTGTCGTCAGGCTTTCGTCAAAATCACGGGACGAAGTTATACAAGCCGCACCGTCGTTGCGAGTTTAAGCTATATCGGGCAAGAGTCTGACGGTGTCGGCAAGGAAACGCGAGTTCTTGATGAAAGCGGCAAAGAAGTAAAGCCCGCGGACTTTGAAAAAGCCGTCAAAGAATGGGGCTTTAATCCGGAGATCGACAAGCGTAACGAAAGCAAAGGAACACGGGAACGCAAAACGCGGCTGACGACGCAATTTATCGTTTCTTTCCCGAAGTCGTGTTATCTGTCCGTCCGGCAAACGGAAGACTTTATGGACGCGTTTATGCTTCCGTATCGGGAAAAGGG
>DGGW01000074.1 GCA_002393065.1 Alphaproteobacteria bacterium UBA3864
AACGGGTCGATTTGGCAATGCGTCGGATCGGACAACTACAACGCTTTGGTCGGCGCGAACCCCGTCGGCGTCGTGTTTTCCGAATACTCGCTCGCCGATCCGGCTGCATGGGACTTCATCCGGCCGATTTTGGCGGAAAACGACGGCTGGGCGTTGTTCATTTACACGCCGCGCGGTCGTAATCACGGTTTGACCTTGTTCCGGAACGCTCAAAGCGCCAACGGCTGGTTTGCCGAAGTTCTGGGCGTCGATGAAACAAAGGCGATCTCGCAATCAGCCGTGGATGCCGAACGCAACGCCGGCATGGACGAGGAAATGATCCGGCAGGAGTTTTATTGTTCGTTCGACGCCGCCGTCAAAGGCGCTTATTACGCCGCTTTGCTGAACGATTTGGAGCAAAACGGGCGTATCGGGTCCGTTCCCGCCGATCCCGCAAAGCCTGTCCGGACGGCGTGGGATCTCGGCGTCGGCGACGCGACGGCGATCTGGTTCTATCAGGTTTCCGGCAACGAAATCGACGTCGTCGATTATTACGAAGCGTCCGGTGTCGGCTTGGATCACTATGTCCGCGTGATGAAAAACAAACCCTACGTTTATTCGAACGACAACATTTTCCCGCACGACATCCGCGTTCACGAATTGTCCAGCGGGAAGAGCCGGCTGGAGATGCTGGCGGGACTGGGCGTGCGCGGTCGCGTTTTGCCCCGCGCGAGCGTCGAAAGCGGTATCGCCGCCGTCCGCCTGCTGTTGCCGCGCTGTCGTTTTGACGCCGAAAAGTGCCGTGTCGGGCTGGAGGCCTTGCGTCAGTATCAGAAAGAGTGGGACGACGCCCGCCGGGACTTCATGCCGCGCCCGAAGCACGACTGGACCAGCCACGCCGCCGACGCTTTCCGGTATCTGGCCTGCGGCGTGCGCGAGGAAAGGGAGGCTTTTCGTCAATCGGAGGAAATATCCCTTCGCGCGGCCGCCGATTACGATCCGCTGGCCTAAACGCCGACGGCTTTGTAAAACGCGGCGACGGCCTGATACACTTCCGCCTTTCCGGCGATTTCGGACGATCTGGCGTTCAGAAGGTTCTGAATCGATTGAAGCGCGTCGGACAGCGGAACGAGGCCGGAACGGTACAACTTCATCGTCAGGGCGGCCAAATCGCGCGCTTTGACGGTGACCTGTTTGTTTTTCAAATGCGCGGCATAGCTTTTGTTGACCTGCGTCATCGAATCTTTCAGGTCGCGGACGGCCGACAGCAAAGCGGCTTTGTAAGCCGATTTTTGCGCCTGTTCGCCTTCTTCGGCGGCTTTGACGGCGTTTGTCAGCGCGTTCCAGTGAAACAGCGGGAGAGATATCGTCGGCGTCAGGTTGACAAGGTGGCTGTTTTTGGATGTCAGCCGTTTAAAAACGTCGGCTTGAAACCCGAACAGAGCGGACAGGGAGATGTTCGGGTACAAAGCGGCGACGGCTTGTCCGATTTCGGCGTTCGCCGCCACCAGTTCGCTTTCGGCGGCGCGGACGTCCGGACGGTGACGGATGACGGCCGCCGGTATGTCGTAAAGCGCCGATAAATCGCACTTGAACGGCGCGTTGACTATGTTGGCGTCCGTATCCGTTCCGGTCAAAGGCGTCAACGCGTCCGGCAAAACGCCGGCCAGAACGGCCAGAGCGTTCTTATAGGTGTCGACGGCTTGTTCCAGCGAAGGAATTTGCGCTTTCAAGCGTTCCGTCGCGATATGGACGGTCAAAGCGTCCGTCGTTGCCGTCAGTCCCGCAAAACGGTTGCTGTCGGCGATATCCGACAGGCTGTTCTGCACGTCGGCCGCCTGTTCGAGCAGACGCAGGCGTTCCTGCGCCGAACGCAGGGAAACATAGACGGAAACGACTTCCGCTTTCAGAATGATCTTCATATCGTCCAAACCGGCTTTCGCCGTTTCGACGGCAGCTTTCGCGGCTTCGGCTTTCCGGCGTTCGGCGCCCCAGAAATCCGTTTCCCACGACGCGTCCAACCCGACGGTGTAATAGTTTTCGCGCACGGCGCCGGCCACGTTTCGCGACGGTTTGACTTTCGTATAACCGCCTGAAACGTCGAAAACGGGCAGTCCCGCGACTTTCGCCGCCGCTAACAGGTGCCGCGCCCGCTTCAGCTTGTGCGCGTAAGAATCGAGCGTCGGGTTGTTCGTCAGGGCCTGATCGATCAGCGCGTTCAGTTTTTCGTCTTCGAAAGCCGCATACCAGTCGCTTCTTAAAACGGGCGAAGCTTTTTCGTTCAAAGACAGGGCCTTTGCGATTTCATCGTCGGAAACGAAGTCCGGACGTTTGTAATCGGGACCGACCGTGCAGGCGGTCAGACAGCTTAATCCGATAAAGAGAAAATGCTTATTCATGAGAGCCTCCGGTCGTTTTTTCCTTGACGGTTTCAAACAGGGCGAAGAGGGCGGGAATGAAGACGATGCCGACGAACGTCGCCGCGATCATTCCGTAAAAGACGCCGGTTCCGATGGCGATCTGGCTGGCGGCGCCGGCGCCCGTCGCGACGATCATCGGGAAAACGCCCAGAATGAAGGTCAGCGCTGTCATTAAAACGGCTCTGAACCGTTCGCCGGCTCCCTGAACGGCGGCGTCGCGGATCGTTTCGCCTTTTTCACGGCGTTCTTTGGTGAATTCGACGATCAGAATCGCGTTCTTTGCCGCCAGACCGATCAGCATGACCAGTCCCAGCTGCGCGTAAATGCTCAAATCCTGCTTCATGATCCATAGGCCGGCCAAAGCGCCGATGACCGCGAAAACCGTCGAAAACATGACGGAAAAGGCCAACATCCAGCTTTCGTACAGCGCGACCAGAAACAGATAGCAGAAAACAAGCGCCAACGCGATCAGAATGACGGCCAGGCCTTGCGCTTCGACTTCCTGCAGGCTCAATCCCGTCCAGGCCGTCCGGAACGTGCGGGGCAGGCCGGCAGCGATCTTTTCGACGGCGGCGATCGCCGTTCCCGTGCTGACGCCGGCTTTGGCTTGCGCATTGACGGAGGCTTCCGTGTATTGGTCGAAACGATAGACCGTCTTCGGCGACAGGACCGTCCGCGTCGACGCAAAGCTTTTGACTTGGACGAGGTTGCCCGCCGATGTGCGGACGTACATGTTTTCGACGTCGGAAAGCGTGCGGCGGAACGGCGCGTCGGCTTGAACGATCACGCGGTTCGTTTGCCCGTTCAGCGTGATGTCGTTGATGTAGGTCGATCCCAGATTCGCCGTCAGCGTCGAAAACAGCGAAGAAACGGAAACGCCGTAGGATTCAAGCTTTGTCCGGTCGATGTCCAGATAGATGTGCGGCGCGTCGGCCGTGTAAGTGCTGAACGCGTTTGTTACGGCGTTCGAAGCGTTCAGGTCGCCCAACAGCTTCTTTAAAACGGCGAACAGTTCCGCCGGCGTCGTCGCGCCGTCCGTCGCCAGCAATTCGAAGGTCAGCCCCGAACTGTTGCCGACGCCCGGTATGGCCGGCGGCGTGAAAAAGTTGATCTGCGCGTCCGCGATGCCGGCCGTTCGTTCCTCCAGCCTTCCGGTGATGGCGTCGGCGGAAAGGCTTTTCGCTTTCCGTTTTTTCCAGTCGTCCAGCCCGATGATCGCCATGGCGGTGTTTTCGCCGTTGGCGGTCAGCATACTGTATCCGGCGACCGAAATATAATATCTGACGCCTTTTTCGCCTTCGACCTTGTCGCCGATCTCTTTCAGCAAAGCTTTCGTTCGCTCGATCGTCGCCGTCGCCGGCAATTGGATGCTTGCCATGATCAGGCCTTGGTCTTCCTGCGGCAGAAACGATGTCGGCGTGTGCGCGAACCCGAACCATGCCGTTCCCAGCGCCGCCAGCAGAATCAGCGTCGTTATCGTCAGGGACGACGAAAAAAAGCCCACGATTTGCGTGTATTTTTCTTTCGCAAAATCAAGAGTTTCGTTGAAAATCCGGAAAAAACCGCGCGGCTCTCCGGCTTTTTCGTTCCGCAGGAAGACCGCGCACAGCGCCGGACTGAGCGTCAGCGCGTTGACGGCGGAAAAAACGACGGAAGTCGCGATGGTTACGGCGAATTGCTGATAGATTTTGCCGGTGATGCCCGCCATCAGTCCGACGGGGATGAAAATCGCCAACAGGACGAAAGTCGTGGCAATGACCGCGCTGCCGATTTGTTTCATCGCTTTAGTCGAAGCTTCCGCCGCGTTCAGGTTTTCGTATTTCATCAGATATTCGACGCGTTCGACGACGATGATCGCGTCGTCGACGACCAGGCCGATGGCCAAAATCATGGCAAACAGCGTCAGGATGTTGATATCGAATCCCAGAACATACACGACCGCGAATGTCGCTATCAGCGATACGGGGATGGTCACCAGCGGTATCAGCGTCGTTTTTATCCGTTGCAGGAACAGGAACGTGATAAGAACGACCAGACTGAACGTGATGACCAGCGTTTCCATGATGCTTTCGATCGATGCGCGGACGAAATCGGTCGAATCATAAACGACCTTGAAATCCATATCGTCCGGAAAAGCCGATTTCAGCACTTCCATTTCCTTGCGGACGTTCTTCATGATTTCCAGCGAATTTGAATTCGGCAGCTGGTTGAGCATCATCACGACGGCCGGTTTGTTATCGTATCCGGACTGCATCCCGTAGGTTTCCGCACCGATTTCGACGCGGGCCACATCCTTCAAACGGACGATGCCGCCGTCTTGAGACGTTGTAATAACTATTTCCTCGAAGTCTTTGACGGAATTAAGTAAACCTTTTGAGGTAAGCGAAAGTAAAATCGGCGTTTCGCGCGGTGTCGGGGCCGATCCGATTTCGCCGATCGAGGCCTGAACGTTTTGCGATTGAACGGCCGATACGACGTCCTGCGGCGTCAGATTCAACGACGACAGCCGTTCCGTGTTCAGCCACAGACGCATGCTTTGCTGCGGCGAAAAAATATTCACGTCGCCGACGCCTTCGACGCGGGCGAGCGGATTTTGAAGGTTGGCGTAAGCGTAGTTGCTCAGGAACAGGTCCGACTTCGTTTTTCCGGGCGATGTCAGCGCCAGCACCGCCAGAATGTCGGGCGACTGCGTTTTAACGGACAGACCTTCGCGGTTGACGATATCGGGCAGTTCCGATTTGACCTGTTGAAGTCTGTTTTCGACTTTGACTTGGGCGATATCGGGATCGGTCCCGACTTTGAACGTGATCGTCAGGGTGTATTCGCCGGTGTCCGTGGACGTTGACGACATGTACAGCATGTTTTCGACGCCGTTGATCTTGTTTTCGATCGGAATGGCGACCGTGTTCGTCAGAACTTGCGCCGATGCGCCGGGGTAGCTGGTTTTGACGACGATTTGCGGCGGCGTGATTTGCGGATACTGCGATACCGGCAGGACGGCGATGGCCAGCAATCCGACCAGAACCATGACGATCGCCAGAACGCCGGCAAAACGGGGACGATGAATGAAGAAAGCCGAAAACATCTTGGATTACTCCTTGTTTTCAGAAATTATATTAAGTTTAAAGGGGTGGTTTTCAATTATCTTTCCTGATATTGATTTAACGAGATAATCCCCTTGCTCAAAAGTGTTTTTGACCAGATACTTTGTGCCGACGGCGGCGATTTCTTCAACTGGTTCCGTGCGGATGAAACGGCTGTTCGCGACCCGAATTTTCTTGCCTTCGGGTGTCAAATCGATGCTCTCCTGATCGATCAGGACGCCGTCGTCGTACGTTGTCGAAACGATAACGTCCACATACGAATTGGGGACAAGGACGGATTGAGGGTTGTCGAACAAGGCGTACACGGCGACCGAACCGGTCGCTTTGTCGGCACTGTTGTCGGCGTACGCGAAGCCGCCGGTCAAGGGATACGATTTGCCGTCGGATAAACGCAGGCTGATACGGCGGCCTTTCAACAATTCGGAAACGCCGTTTTCCGCCGCCAGCGCGGAAAATTCTTTGTCGGGCAGGGAAAAAACGACATAAACGGGCGACATCTGCACGATTTCGAGCAGCGACGACGCGGACGGCGACACGTACGCCCCTTTGCTGGGACGAACGGTGCCGATCCTGCCCGAAATCGGCGCGCGGATGATCGTATATCCGTAAAGCACCTGCGCTGCGTTCAGAGCGGCTTCGGCCCGGGCGACGGAAGCTTTGGCAGTCAGAAAAGCGGCGGCGGCTTTGTCGTGTTCCGACTGCGATACGGCTTGATTGCCGGCGTTTTGGACGCGGGCAAGATAGGTTTCCGCGTTTTCCAACGTGGCCCGCGCTCCGGAAAGGGCGGCGCGCGCTTCGTCCGTTTGAGCGCGGTATTGGCTTTGTTCCAGCGTCATCATCAGATCGCCCGCCTGAACCGTTTGTCCGTTTTCGACGCGGATGTTTTCGACGAACCCGCTGATGAACGGTCTTACGGAAACGGAATGTACCGGCGTGACATAGCCGATATAGTTCTTGTCGATCGTTGTTTTTTGCGCGGTCAGCGGCGCGACGTCAACGACGGGGACGGAAGCGGTTTGAGCCCGTTCCGGTCGAACGGCGTTTTCCTTTTCTTTCTTGTTCCACAGCAAAAACAGCAAAACGGCGACGACAATCCATAGAATCACCGTCAAAGGGCTGATTTTCTTTTCCGCAGGTGTGTTTTTTGTTTCTTCTGTCATCGGTTTTCTCCGTTAAGGCAAGGCTTCGGGGTCGGTCAGGGCGTCAATGAGGACGGGAGACGGATCGTTGAACGCGTCGCGCAGGACGTCGGCGGCTTCGGCCGGCGTTCCGATTTGAAAAGCTTTTAATCCGAAGCTTTCCGCCATACGGGCGAAATCCGGATTTTCGAGCTTCGTTTTGAAAGGCGGCAGACGTTCCTGTTCGGCTTCGTACGTGATGTAGCCGAGTTCGCCGTTGTTGAACACGATCGTTTTGATGTTGAGCCCGTGCGTTCTGACCGTCGCCAGATCGCCCGTCATGGACGTCAGACCGCCGTCGCCGGCCAGAACGACGATCGGCGTTTTTTCGCCCGACGCGAAGGCTGCGCCGACGGCTTCGGGCAAAGCGGCGCCGATCGAGGCGTGCTTGAACGATCCGATGATGCGCCGTGTTCCTTTTCCGTGCAGAAAGCGCGCGGCCCAAACGTCGTTCAATCCGACGTCGATGACAAAAACGGCGTTGTCGGGCGCGACGATGTCGATCAAATGCGTCAGGTATTCGGGGCGAAGCGTCGGCGTCGCCGCAAAATTCGTCAAGGCTTCGATTTTTTGAGCAACGATGTCGTTTTTGAATCGGACGGCGTCGCTTAAATGGCTTTCGTCCGTTTTTTCGCGCACGAAAGGCAACAAGGCGTTCAGTGTCGGTTTCATTCCGCCTTTCAGTCCGAAAGTCAGTCGGCAGCGCCGCCCCAAATGCGCCGCCCGACTGTCGATCTGAACGATGTCCGGACGGGTCGGCAACGCTTTCGAAAAGGGAAAATCCGTCCCGAGGAGCATCAGCAAATCACATCCCGTCAGCGCTTTTTCGGGACTGCCGTCGCCGATCTGCCCGTTCAATCCGACGTCGAACGGGTTGTTCGTTTCCATAAAGTCTTTGGCGCGCAAGGTGTGGACGACGGGCGCTTTTATCTTTTGCGCCAGTTCCATGACTTCGGCTTTGGCTTTCCGGCACCCGATACCGCAATAAAGCGTGATTCGTTCATGCGCGTTGACGATATCGGCCAAAGCCCGAACGTCGGCTTCGTTCGGCAACAGGGCGGTCGTCGTTTTTATGGCGTCGAACGGGGCGCTTCCGTCGTCGGGAATCTCGGCCGTGAAAACGTCCTGCGGAACGATCAGGACAGCAACGCCTTTTCGGGCCGCCGCCGTGTACATCGCTTCGGTCATCAGGCGCGGCATTTGTCCCGCACGGGACACGGTTTCGCAAAAAACGGAACAGTCTTTAAACGCTTTCATCGGATCGGTTTCCTGAAAATAGCGCAAACCGATTTCCGTTGACGGGATTTGCGATACGATCGCCAGAACGGGGGCGCCGTTGCGGTCGGATTCGTATAGCCCGTTGATCATCCGGATGCTGCCGGGACCGCACGATCCCGCGCAAACGCACGTTTTCCCCGTTAGAAAAGCTTCGGATCCGGCCGCAAACGAAGCCGTTTCTTCATGCCGGACGGATATCCATTGGATTTTTTTGTTCCGGCGAACGGCTTCGCCCAACGGATTCAGGGAATCCCCGATCAGCGAATAAATCCGTTCCGTTCCGGCTTTGGATAAAATCGAAACAATCGTTTCCGCGACAGTACTCATTAAAGCACCCCTTTTCATAATGATGAAAAACGGTCTTCATCATACGGAAAGGGGCCGCGGACAAGTAGATGTCAATAGGGTTGAAAATCTTAAAGCCAGCCTTTGATTTCGGCCATTTCGTCTTCCGTTCCGAACGGCGTGTTGACGATGATCATTCCGCTGCCGATCAGGGCCGTCGCCGGTTTCTTGAACAGGATTTCGCTTTGAAAAAACTTGGGCAATCCCGCTTCAGACAGAGGTTTCGTCAGATCGAAATGAGGATTGTCTTTTAAAATCGGATACCATACGGCGATAACGCCCGTCGCCCATTTGCGGTGAAGCTTCAAAACGAAACGCGCAGTCGTCGCGTAGTCCGTTTTATCTTCATAGCTCGGGTCAGTGAAAACGATTCCCCGCGCGGGCGTCGGCGGACAAAGGGCCGGAACGCCTTCAAACCCGTCGCGTTTGTGCAAATGGACGTTCGGATAGCGCATCATGCGATACAGCGCGTCATATTCGCGCGGATGCAGTTCCATCAGGTGTATCGTGTCCGTCGGGCGGAGCAGGGCTTCCGCGATAAACGGCGATCCCGGATAGACCGACGGCGATATTTCGCGGCGCATTCTGGTAATCAGGCTGATATAGGGATGTTCCTCGGGCGCTTTTCCCGATTTCAGGAAAGCTTCTATTCCGGCGGCGGCTTCGCCCGTTTTGGCCGATTCCGGCGCGTTCAGGTCGTAAACGCCGCGTCCCGCGTGCGATTCCAAATAGCTCATCGGCTTGTCCTTTTCCGCCATTTTCCGTAAAAGGACGGCGAGCGTCGCGTGCTTGTGGATATCCGCCTGATTGCCGGCATGGTACAAATGTTGATAGGACAGCATATTCGTCTCCGCCAAAAGAAGGTTCTTTTTGTATAAATCTTATTTGATTGAATCTCTAATAACAATATGTTATAATTTATCGGAGGTTGAAAATGAAAAAGAAAACAGATTTTACCGAAAAAGAAATGAGCGATTATCTGATCGCGACGGTGCGCGAAGTCATTGAACAGGCGCGTAAACCGGTTCCGGTTCTGGATAAATCGGGACAGCCGACGGGCGCGGTCGAATACCAATCGGCAACGGTGCTGAAAGGGTGCGAACTGTTGGCGAAGTTGATGGGGACGATACGGGAAAACGATGACAAGGGCGTTTCCGTGCGGATCGTTTCTTACCGCGATGCCGGGGAAACGGTGGACGAAGCGGCCGAATCGCCGGCGAAGTAGTCGTCGAACATGTCTTGCGGCAAAGCGGGATTGAAGGACAAGACCCGTTTGATCGTGCGTGCGTGAAAATCTTTTATGACGGGATCGGCGCCCTTGCGGATCAGCAACATCGGGATTTTCGGATTTTTGTTGAATTGAGCGGCGTAGAACAGTGCCGTCTGTCCGGTGTAAGGATTTCTTTTGTCGATTATGGCGCCGTTATCGATCAAAGCGGCGATAACGGCGGGATTTTCGGCGTGTTTGGCCGCCAGCATCAGCGGCGTCATGCCGTTGTCATCAACGGCGTTCGGATCTTCGCCCCGCTGAATCATTTCTTCCACCGCTACCGGCGCCGTTGTCGGGCGGGTAACGGCAACCGCCAGCGGCATATCGTCAAACGCCGCGGCGGGGAAGATCGCCGAAAGAAAAAGCAAAAAAGCGAAAATCATTCGCACCTGCAAAAAAAAGCCCGTAAAAACGGGCTTTAATCGGTTGACGCAAAAAGAATCAGCGCAGTTTCGTTTCTTTGAAAACGACGTGCTTTTTCGCCTTCGGGTCATACTTTTTCAAGCTGAGCTTTTCCGTTTTCGTGCGGGGATTCTTTTTCGTTGTGTAGAAATATCCCGTACCGGCCGTGCTTTCGAGCTTGATTTGAATCGTAGCGGATTTAGCCATAGCTGTTCACCCATCAAAAAAACAAAAACAATGGCGTCAGGATACGCTATTTTGCGGTGTTGTCAAGGGAAAAATATGTCAGCGCCGCATTGTATTTTTCCGGATCCGTCAGAATTTTCTTTGCGGCTTCTTCATCGAAAGGATGATTTTCCCTGCTTTCGGGGCGGCAGACGCCGCGCGCGCGGCGTTTGACGCGTTCCGAACCCGTCCGCCACGGCTTTAAATCGTTCTGGACCAGTAACGGTTCGTCAACGTCCTTCATGTCTTTGCCCGACGTGCAGATGTTCGGAAACAGCCCGTATCCGTCAGGCGTGTATCCCGACGGCAGAAAATAACGCGAAACGGTCAGGGAAAGCGTGCCGTCGCCGTTGACTTGCTCGACGGTTTGAACCGCGCCTTTGCCGTAAGTCGGCGTGCCGATGACGACGGCGTGCCGGTAATCCTGAAGAACGCCCGCAAAGTATTCGGCGCTTGACGCCGTGCGGGCGTCAACCAGAACGGCGAGGGGATATACCGGCCGTTTGTATTTTTTCGTCGAATAGTATTCCTGATCGCCTTCCGTGCCTTCGGTGCGGATCATCAGCAACCCTTCCGGCAGGAAATAATCGGCCGTTTCGACGGCGGCTTTCAACAGACCGCCCATGTTTCCGCGCAAATCGATGATCAGACCCGTAACGCCTTCTTTTTTTGCCAGACGCATGGTTCCTCTCATGGACGGCAAAGTGCGTTCCGAAAAAGAAGCGATCCTGATGGTCATCAGTTTCGTTTTTTCATCGATAAAGTAAGTGACGGGCGAGGACGAAACGGGGCGGCGTGTCAGAACTCGGCGCGCCGTTTTTCCGTCTTTGCGCAAAGTCAGGGCCACTTCGGTCCCTTTTTCGCCGCGCAAAGCGTTTAACGTTTCTATCCGCGACAGGTCGGATATCCGTTTGCCGTCGATTTCCGCGATTCTGTCGCCGACGACCAGATCGCTTTGCGAAGCGGGGCTGTCCGGCAGGATTTCCGTGATTTCCAGATACCGTCCGATTCGTCTGTACCGTATACCCAGACTCGCCGGTTCCTTATACGCGGTTTCCGTCGCCGGATCGCGGGCGTCAAAGTGGCCGTACCGGTCCGTTTTCGCCAGATACGCGTTAATGAAGATATTGAGAAAGTCCTCTGCGTCGGCTTCGGCCGCTTTTTGCGAAAAGGGACGGGCCGCGACCGCCGCCGAAAGAAGTAACCGCGACCAGTTCGCGCAATCGTCTTCGTCCGGTTCAACCAGCGTTTTCAGGACTTGCCTTTTGGCCAGTAACAAAACGCGGTTGCCGTCCGTCGCCGCCTTGATTTCCCCGTCGATCGTCGAAAGACTTTCAACGGCGGTGAAAGTCAGCTCTTTCGCCGTCATCGGGAACAAAGATTTTTGCGTCGTCAGTTCGCAGGCGGCCGTCAGCGTTTTTTCCATCCGGTGAATCGGCAAAAGCGGGTATCCGGCCGTTTCCTCCCACCACGCGGGCGGCGGATCGGCGGCTTGAGCCGAAAAAGTTGATGCCGCCAGCAAAAGGAAGAGCCATCGCCGCATCTTATTTCCTTTTCCTGACGGGACGGGATTTTTTCACCGCTTTTTTGCCGGCAGGCTTTGTTCGTCCCGCATCGAGCAGATGGAAGATCAGTCCGCCCGTTACGGGAACGGATTCGGACAGGATCATTTCGACTTTTTCCCCGAGTTCGTAAGTGTTTCCCGTATCCGCGCCGACCAGTCGGAAGCGTTCTTCGTCATAGATGTAATAATCGTTCGGCAGCGTGTTGACGGGAATCAGTCCTTCGGCGCCGAGATCTTCAAGCGTGACAAAAAGCCCGAAACGGTTGAGCCCGCTGACGACGCCCGTAAAGCGTTCGCCGACACGGTCTTTCAGATAGGCGGACAGGTATCGGTCTTCGGCATCGCGTTCGGCGGCCGCCGCGCGCCGTTCCGTGGCGGAGATATGCTCGCCGGTCGTTTCCAGATCGCACGTTTCGCTTCCGTCCGGCGCGATCAGACCTTCGCCGCCGAAACGCAGGGCGGAGATCAGTCCGCGATGGACCAGTAAATCGGCATAGCGGCGAATCGGCGACGTGAAATGCGCGTAAGTGTCCAGCGCCAATCCGAAGTGGCCGGCGTTTTCGGGGCTGTAGCGCGCCTGACTTTGCGAACGGAGGACAAGCTGGTTCACGGCGTAAGACTTCGTCGTGCCGCGGACGCTTTCCAGCACTTTGTTCAGTCCGGCATGGTCGGGCTTCGGCGCTTTGAGCCCGAGCGCCGCCAGAGTCGTTTTCAAAGACAGTGCTTTTTCGGGCGAGGGCGGTTCATGGACGCGGTACATGACGGGGGTGTGATGTTCTTCCAGACAGCGGGCGGCGGCGACGTTGGCCGCGATCATGAATTCTTCGACGGCTTTGTGGCTGTCCAGCCGTTCGCGCGGGCGGATGTCGACGATTTTGCCGTCCTTGTCCAGCGTGATTTCCCGTTCCGTCACGTCCAATTCAAGGGCGCCGCGCTTTTCCCGCGCCGTTTCCAGCGCCTTGTACGCGCCGTATATGTTTTTCAGAGCTTGTCGCAATCCGTCGTTCATCGGCGTTTCCTTGCCGTCGAAAACGGCCTGAACTTCGTGATAGTTCAGACGGGCGGCGGAGCGCATGACGGCGCGGACGAACTTGTATTTTTCAAGCTTGCCGTTTTTGCCGACGGTCAGCCTGACCGCAAGGCACGGCCGATCGCGCTCCGGTTTGAGCGAACATAAATCGGTTGACAGCTCGGGCGGCAGCATCGGGACGCAGCGGTCCGGAAAATAAACCGAGTTTCCGCGTTCGCGGGCGCACAGGTCGATCGGATCGCCCGGACGGACGAAATACGCGACGTCGGCGATCGCGACGACGATCTTCCACCCGTCGTCCGCCGGTTCGGCATAAATCGCGTCGTCGAAATCGCGCGCGTCTTCGCCGTCGATCGTAACAAGCGGCAGGTCGCGCAGATCCGTTCGTCCTTCGACGGAGGGCAGTTTCGCTTTCTTCGCCTGACGGAGAGCGTCTTCGGTGAAATCCGTCGGAATGCCGTGCAAAGCGATCGCGATCAGCGAGGCGGCGTGCGGATCGGTCGCTTTGCCGACGACGCGGACGATTTTCGCCTTGGACGGCTGTCCGCGCAGGGCGGAGCCTTGGATTTCCGCGATGACGACGTCGCCGTCGGACGCTTTGACGGAAGCGGAATCGGTAAAGAAGGATTGACGGATGCGGCGGTCGACGGCCGTCAGACGCCCGCCGG
>DGGW01000035.1:0-4491 GCA_002393065.1 Alphaproteobacteria bacterium UBA3864
ACGGAACAATCCAATCCTTCCGCCGCTGTTTTCAACACGTCGTACAAACCGAGAGACATCAGCGTCTTATCGGTTAAAACAAGCGGCTTCTTCGCGTTCATCCGCATCATTTCATAGGGCAGATGGTCAAGCGCGTCTTCGCCCGCGCACAGCTTCGCCCGCATCAAAAATTCAAACGATTCCATAGTGTTACACTCCCGCCATCAAAACAAACAATTTTATCGGATTGAATTCGCGTTCCGGCTTCGCGACCATCAGCTTCGACGCGATGAATTTCGGGAACAGATAGGATTCGGCGATCTCGATCGAACGAACCAGCCCCATCGTGTCGAACGGATTGCCTTTCAGATAGAACCGGTGTTCCGCGTACGCCCGTGCGACGCCCAGCCGCCCCGTGAACAGCCGCACCGCGTCGGTCAGGCTTTTGATCGTGATATCCAGATCGACGGGACCGTCGTTTCCGATCTTTTCCGCCCCGCCGTCCGTTATCATAAAGGACAAAGTCGGCTTGTCCGCTCCGATGCCGGCGCGCAGACGACACGAAAAACCGTCGGGATAGGCGGCGGCGATCGCTTTGACGCGTCCGTCGCGGCGAATCAACACTTTCAAAGCGCGGAACAAAACGGCCATGACCAGCCGGCAAATCAGGATTTCGCAAAATTTCATCGTTCGTTTTCCTTTTAAAATTCTTTATCCGGAAAAAGCATATAGCACCTCCGTCCGAAAAAATCAATCGTTTGATTGAAAAAATTGTTTTTACGAAAGAAAAGCTTTTATTCGTCTAAAATATTGACAAAAAAGAGCAGCAGGAGTATCATTCCGCCACTATTGCAAAAAGGAAAAGGCGCACAACGCTTTATCCGGATAACGAAAGGTCGGAACGAACCATGTTGAAAGAAGCACTCGAACAAAAAAACGAAGCTAAAAAAGAAGAAGTTCAAAAATACAACATCCGCGGCGTGAACGTGAACGTCGTCCCGTCGGAAAAGGAATTTGCCGACAAACTGTTTGATTCGCTGGCCAAGATCCCGACCGGCCGCAAAGCGATCGACGACATGGCGCGCTACAACGTCAGCTTCTTTCTGGAAACGTCGCTCGGCACGGCGGGCGGATACTTCGATCCGAACAAAAATCAGATCGTGATGGCAAAATCGCTCGGCATGGACTTTATGGAATTTTCGCTGGTCCACGAAGCGCGCCATTTGCTGCAGAACAACCTCGGCCGCAACGAAGCCGAAATGAAAAATCTGGACTACAAGACCCGCCTGATGATCAACCGCGCGACCGAAGCCGACGCGCAGGCGCAAGCCGTCCAGGCCTGCAAGGAATGGGAAGAGATGGGGCACACCGCGCCAATCAAGCGCTTTGAAAAGCACTACAAGCCGATCCTCGACCGTTTCGCCAAATCGAACACCCTTTCCGACGCGTTCAAAGGCTGGTTCGACGACGAACGCATCACCGCGTCCTACGAATTCGGATACGACATCGAACCCGCGCTGGGTTCCCTGAACGGCAAGCCGGACAAACGCCCCGTCGTATCCCTGCGCCCCGAGGACATCGCGCAATTCTGCGGCGCTTACCGCGTCGACGGGTTCAACGAATTTATGGAAAGCAAACAGGCTTTGCAGGTTCACTTGCTGACAAAAACGGCCGTCGATATGTATGACACGGCCATGGTCGCGAAGGGCGCGCATCACGACGCATCGATCGACGCCCTGCCCGTACGGAAACTGGAAGGCAACGCCGCCGCCCAAATGTATTCCGAAAAATACATTACGGAAACGCGCCAGCAATTCGCCTCGCAGTCGGAAAGCGGAAAGCTGATCGGCAAAACGATCGATGCCGTCGAAAAAATCAACAAGGCCGCCGTCAAGGGGCAGAAAGACCTGTCCGCCGAAGTCGAACTGGCCGCGGCAAAAGAGGAAATGAGAAAGATTTCCACGCCGAAGCCCCGCGGATTGACGTTGGCCGTGACTCAGTCCCGCGACTCTTCCCGATAAAATTTTAAGCCGTCCGACGTCCCCGAATATCCGTTCGGGGACGTTTCATTGAATACAATTAAGGAATCGCCATGCCGGACATCTCCGTTATCATGCCCGTTTACAATTCGGAAAAGTATCTGTCCGCCTGCATTCAAAGCGTTCTTGACCAAACGTATCCGGATTTCGAACTGATCTGCGTCGACGACGGCTCGACGGATTCAAGCGCGGATATTCTTGATTCTTTTGCGAAAAAGGATTCCCGCGTCCGCGTCATCCGTCAAAAAAACGGCGGCGGTTCGGCGTCGCGCAACACGGGGCTTGACGCCGCGAAGGGCGATTTTATCGCCTTTATCGACAATGACGACTGCTGGCACCCCGATTACCTGAAAACGCTGCGTCGCGCTTTCGACCAAACGCCGGAAGCCGACGTTGCCGCCTGTTCCCTGTTCACTTTCGACGCGCCCGTTCCGTCGTTTCAGCCTCTGCCCGCCGAACCGAAGGGAAAAGCATATTCTTCGCCGTTCCTGATGAAGTATCTGTTCCGCGTCCATATCCCGATGTTCATGTGGACGAAACTGTACCGCAAACGCCTGTTCGAAACCCGCCGTTTCGCGAAGTCCCTGCCCGCATTCAACGACATTTTGCTGAATTTCGAAGTCCTGCTGGACTCAAAGCGTCTGGTCTTGTTCCGATATCCTCTTTACGCGTACAGACAGCACGCCGGTCAGCAGATGCACAAGCCCGCGAACGAGGCTTTCCTGCGTCAATGCGCGGAGATTTGCCGCGAAAGCGACAGATTGAAAAAGACGGTTTCGCCGCTCGACCGACTGTTGCTCGACCGCGAAATCGCGAAACAGGGATACCAGCTTTATTTAAGAGCGCAGACCCCCGGCGCCGATACGGAATTCGCCCGAAAGGAATTGCGCGCGCTCGTCGCCGAAAAAATCGTCCGCCCGTTCTGGATCACGCGAAAAAAGCGCAAGGAACTGAAGGCTTTTTTAGCGTAAGTATTTTTTCAGATACTTGCCCGTAAAGCTGTCTTTGCATTTCACAACGTCTTCGGGCGTTCCCGTCGCGATGACGCGCCCGCCGCCGTCGCCGCCTTCGGGGCCGAGATCGACGATATAGTCCGCCGTCTTGATGACTTCCAGATTGTGTTCGATGACGATGACCGTGTTGCCTTCGTCGACGAGCGCGTGCAGCACTTCAAGCAGTTTCGCCACGTCTTCGAAATGCAAGCCCGTCGTCGGTTCGTCCAGAATATACAGCGTCCGTCCCGTCGCCTTTTTTGACAGCTCCTTCGCCAATTTGACGCGTTGCGCCTCGCCCCCCGACAACGTCGTCGCCGACTGGCCGAGCCGGATATATCCCAGGCCGACGCGTTTGAGCAGCAGCAGCTTGTTTTTGATCGTCGGCACGGCGGCAAAGAAAGACAGCGCCTCGTCCACCGTCATATCCAAAACGTCGGCGACGGACTTTCCCTTGAACTTGACTTCAAGCGTTTCGCGATTGTAGCGCGTGCCGTGACATTCGTCGCATTTGACGTACACGTCTGGCAAAAAGTGCATTTCGACTTTCAAAACGCCGTCGCCCTGACAGGCTTCGCACCGCCCGCCCTTGACGTTGAATGAAAAGCGCCCTGCCGCGTATCCGCGCATCTTCGCTTCGGGCAAAGCGGCGAACCAGTCGCGGATCGGCGAAAAAACACCCGTGTACGTCGCGGGATTGCTCCGCGGCGTCCGCCCGATGGGGGATTGGTCGATGTTGATGATCTTGTCGATGTTTTCCAGCCCGTCGATCCTGTCGTGTCGCCCGACCGTCAGCCGCGTGCCGTTCAACAGCTTCGTCAGCCCCTTATAGAGCGTTTCGACGACCAGCGACGACTTGCCGCCGCCCGACACGCCGGTCACGCAGGTGAACACGCCCAGCGGAAACGCGACGTCGATGTTTTTAAGGTTATGCTCCTTCGCCCCGACGACGGTAACGAAACGGCCGTTGCCCGTCCTGCGTTTTTCGGGAACGGGGATCTTCTTTTCGCCCGACAGGTACGGTCCCGTGACGCTGTCCGGATTTTTCGAAATCTCGTCCGCCGTGCCGACGGCGACGACCTTGCCGCCGTTCACGCCCGCCGCGGGTCCCATGTCGACGATCAGGTCCGCCGCGCGCATCGTGTCCTCGTCGTGTTCGACGACGACGACCGAATTGCCCAGATCGCGCAGGCGGTTCAGCGTGGCGAGCAGACGGTCGTTGTCGCGCTGGTGCAGACCGATCGACGGTTCGTCCAGAACGTACAGCACGCCGGTCAGCCCCGACCCGATTTGCGACGCCAACCGTATCCGCTGGCTTTCGCCGCCGGACAGCGTCCCCGCCTCGCGGTCAAGCGACAGGTACCCGAGCCCGACGTTGATCAGAAAATCGAGTCTTTCCCTCGTTTCACGCAGGATGCGGCGGGCGATTTCCCTGTTTTGCGGTTTAAGCCGGTCTTCGACTTCGGCGAACCACCGGCGGG
>DGGW01000035.1:4588-4936 GCA_002393065.1 Alphaproteobacteria bacterium UBA3864
ATTTTGACGGCCAGAGCTTCCGGACACAGCCTTTTTCCGTGGCAGGCTTCGCACGGGATATTGTTCTGAAACTTCTGTATTTCGGCGCGCATATATTCCGAATCCGTTTCCAGATAGCGCCGGTTCAGGTTCGGAATGACGCCTTCGAACCGCCCCTTGCCGAACAGGACGGCTTTTTGCACCGCTTCGGACAGGTCGCACCAGCGGGCGTCCGGATCCAGCCCCAGCCGGTCGGAAAGGTGGTACAGCGCTTCCTTGTGCCACGGGTACATTTCGCCGTTCGCGCCCGTCCACGGGGCGATCGCGCCTTCGGACAGGCGTTTCGTCTTGTCGGGGACGACCAGTTCC
>DGGW01000080.1:0-22563 GCA_002393065.1 Alphaproteobacteria bacterium UBA3864
CATGAACTTCATATTGCCCGTGCCGGACGCTTCAAAGCCCGCGGTTGAGATTTGTTCGGACACGTCCGAAGCGGGGAACACGCGTTCCGCGATCGACACTTTATAGTCGGGAATGAAGACGACCTTCATCTGATCCTTGACGCGCGGGTCGTTGTTGATGACCTGCGACAGGTTGTTGAACAGCTTGATGACCAGCTTGGCGAAATCGTAAGACGGCGCCGCTTTGCCGCCCAGAATGTACGTGCGCGGCGACGGCAGGGAAATCCCGTCCTCGGTGATCGTCAGGTAGTTGTGGATGATGTTCAACGCGTTCAAAAGCTGGCGTTTGTATTCGTGCATGCGCTTGACCTGAACGTCGAACAGCGAATCCGTGTCGACCTTGTTGCCGGTTGTGTCCAGAATGATCTTCGCCAGCTTTTCCTTGTTGGCTTTCTTGATGGCGAAGAACGAACGGACGAATTCGGAATCGGACGCGAATTTTTCGATCTTGCGCAGATCGTCCAGATTCGTGATCCACGAATCGCCGATGTTTTCCGTGATCAAAGCCGCCAGTTCGCGGTTCGCGCTCAACAGCCAACGGCGCGGCGTGATGCCGTTCGTTTTGTTGTTGAAGCGTTCCGGCCACATTTCATAGAAATCCGGCGCGAGGTTTTTCTTGACCAGTTCGGAGTGGATCGCCGCGACGCCGTTGACCGAATGCGAACCGACGATCGCCAGATTGCCCATGCGGACCTGCTTCGGCGTCGATTCTTCGATGATGGACGTGCGGACGAGCTTGCCGACGTCGCCGGGGTATTTTTTCGAAACGTCCTTCATCAACCGGTCGTTGATGTCGTAGATGATCGCCAGATGGCGCGGTACGACGCGTTCCAGCAATTCGACCGACCAGCGTTCCAGCGCTTCGGGCAACAGGGTGTGGTTCGTGTAACCCATCGTCTTTTGCGTGATTTCCCAAGCCGTGTCCCAATCC
The DNA here is from genome assembly GCA_002393065.1 of Alphaproteobacteria bacterium UBA3864. Lineage (GTDB taxonomy): Bacteria > Pseudomonadota > Alphaproteobacteria > CAAGCB01 > CAG-977 > UBA2903. Next base: position 971 of record DGGW01000080.1, read on the forward strand.
AAACCGTGGACGTCCATCAGGACGCGCATCAGTTCGGGGATCGCCAGCGTCGGGTGCGTGTCGTTGAGCTGGATCGCCGCTTTTTTCGGGAAGTCGCGCAGATCCGTGTTCGTTTCCAGATAACGGCGCATGATGTCGCTGATCGCGCAGGACACGAAGAAGTACTGCTGGACCAGGCGCAGTTCCTTACCGGCTTCGACGGCGTCGGAGGGGTAAAGCACTTTGGAAATCGTTTCGGATTTGATCTTCTTTTCGACCGCTTTGATGTAGCCGCCTTCGTTGAAGGTCTTGATGTCGAGTTCGCTGGACGAACGGGCGGAGAACAGACGCAAGTAGTTGACCGTTTTGCCGCCGAAGCCGACGATCGGCATATCGTAGGGCAGGCCGATCAGCGTGTCGGTGTCGACCCAGTGCGGACGGCGTTCGCCGTTGTTTTCTTCGTAAACCAAACGGCCGTAGATCGGCACGCGGCACGCGCGGTCGGCGCGTTCGATCTGCCACGGCGAGGAGCGTTCCATCCAGGAATCCGCCAATTCCGTCTGGTATCCGTTTTTGAACACCTGCTTGAACAGGCCGAACTGATAGTTCAGACCGTAGCCGTAGCCCGGCAGGTTCAGCGTCGCCATCGAATCGATGAAGCACGCGGCCAGACGGCCCAGACCGCCGTTGCCCAGCGCCGGATCGTATTCGCAGTCGATCACGTCGCGCAATTTGATCGGGTTGTCGAGCTTGACCTGATCGAGCAGGTCGTAAATGCCCAGATTGTCAAGGTTGTTGACCAGCGAACGGCCGAGCAGGTATTCCATCGACAGGTAATACACGCGTTTCGGGTTCTTTTCGGCGTAACGGCGTGCGGTCGCGTACATGTGGTCGACGGCGATTTCGCGCACGGCCAGCGCCAACGCGGTGAACAAATCCTCTTTCGACGCTTCGCAAACCTGTTTGCACAGGGTATAGCGCATCAGACGTTCGATTTTTTCGGCAATCATTTCCGCCGTTACCTTCGGCAGGGCGGGGGTTTGGATTTCTTTTTTAGTCACTGTTGATCATTCCTTCGGTTAGAAAGCTTTGATAGCGTGGATACCATATTTACCGAACTTTGGTAAAGGAAAAACGCTAAAAAAAGGTTTAGCGGGATGATAATTTTTTCCGTCGCGCGGTTTGATTCGGATAATCGGGAAACTTATTCCAGCTCCAGCAAAATCGAATCCATGCGTTCCGGATTTTCGCCCAGAAGAATCGCTAAATTCTTCAGGTATCGCAAGCCGTTGTATTTTCTGTATTCCTGCACGGAAGCCGATTTTTTCGCCGCTTCGATTTCTTCGTCCGGTTTGGGCAACGACATCGGGATGAAGGTCACGGGGCCGGAAACCTGTTCGCGCTGGATTTCAAGCCAGCCGTTCGTCATGGAAAACAGATACGTTTTGACGGCCGTTTCTTCTTTGACGATTTTGACTTTGGCGCCGGACAGGTTGTGGATAAGCAACATTTCCTGCGGTTCGACGTACTGCGTCGTGAAAATGCCGCGCACGTCGGTGTCCAAAAAGTCGTTGATCATGATTTGAGGGTATTCGGGCATGGAAAACTCCTGAAAATAAAATTCGGAGGATTATATACCGATAAGAGGAAAACGACCAGAAAAAAGATATGCCGGAAGGAGATAAAGCGCAAAAACGTTCATCCGGCCGCACTTTACGCCCTTCGTCAAAGGAAGACGGTTAAAATTAAATAAAAAAAGTTGCCTTTCTGTCCAAAGTGGGATAAATATACCCCTAACGGACGCGCCCGCGCCGATATCTGTCGGCGCCGCCGTCGAAAAAAGCGGAAAGGGTATTTCTATGGTCGAAAGACAAACGGGACCGGAACAGGAAGGATATTACGACATTCTGCAAAACGGGGCGGGGGATCTGCTGATTTCGATTCGCGCCCGTGCGGGCGAACCCGATCATCCGCAAATCGTTTACGACGGTGGCAAGCACGCTTTGCTGTACCGTCAACAGGGATTTTCCATCACGCTCGATTTCATCCACCCCGACGCGCGCCAGCCGCTGGCTCACGCCGAATCCGTGCTGATCGTCGAATTTGAGGGCGGCGAACTGATTCGCGAATACGAAGTCCCTGTCCGCCTCGTGAAAAAACTGCCGCTGTCCCCCGAAAATCTGCCCGCGATGCCTCAATAAAACGGGTTCGGCTTGAAAAAAGGCCGCTTTTGATGTAAAACCGCTTTTATGGAACGGTTGTCGCATACATATTTTTATTTTTTGATTTTTTTTGCCGTGCTGTTGATCCTGGCGGGATTGACCGTTCGTTTGTCCGTTGCGGCCGGGCGTTTCGTTCAGCGCTATCGGGCGCGGGAAAACGCCGACGATAACGGCAATTACGCCGGCGGATTCGACATCCTGTCGTCGGCCGGACGTCATTTTCCTTTGCGTTTTTCCTTTATCGCGTTGCTTTTCGTGTTGTTCAACGCCGAATTCATATTGCTGTTGCCGTGGGCGACGTCTTTGATCCCGTCTGGCTGGGCGGGGTTCGGAACGGCCGTCCTGTTCGTCGCGTTGTGGGCGGCGGGCTTTTTTTACGAAATCAAAAAAGGCGCGCTCGAATGGAAATGAGGTTCTTTGCCACGACGCTGGAAAATCTGTCGGCTTTCGCGGAAAGTCTGTCGCCGACGGCGTTGCCGCTCAATACGGGGTGTTGCCCGTGCGAATCGGGCGTCACGGCGACCGGAATGCTTCATCGCTATAATCCCCGCCACGCCGACGTTCTGGTCGTCGCCGGCGCTTTGTCGATCAAGGCGGCGCCCGTCGTCCGCCGGATCTATGACCAGATGCCGTCGCCGAAGTATGTTCTGGGGGTCGGAACATGCGCGAAAACCGGCGGTTTGTTCGGCGATTCTTACGCCGTTGTCGGAAAGCTGTCGGACATACTGCCCGTCGATGTCTTTGTCAGAGGGTGCCCGCCTTCCGCCGCCGATTTTTCCGCCGCCGTCGCCGAACTGAAGAAAAAAATCGGAAAGGACGGACGATGAGCCTGGATAATCCGGAAGAATTTGCGCAATTCGTCGCGCTCCATTTCGCCAGACAGGACGTTCTCGACCGCTCGGTGTCGTTCGGCGTTCCCGTCCTGACCGTCATGCGCGCCGCCGTGTTGCGCGTCGCGTCGTTTCTGTACAAGGATCCGGCCTGCCGCTTTACGCAACTGACGGATGCGACCGCCGTCCATCGTCCGGAACGGTCCGAGCCGTTTGAATTGATTTACAGGCTGACCAGTTCTTATTTGAACCGCAGTGTTTGTTTAAAGCTGTTTACGCAGGCCGACGTGCCGACGCCGTCGCTTTGCCCTGTTTTTCGGAATGCCGCTTGGTATGAGCGCGAAATGCGCGAAATGTTCGGCCTGTCTTTCGACGGACATCCCGATTTGCGGCGTCTGCTCACGACCGAAACGCTGGCCGGTTTCCCGCTGCTCAAGACTTTTCCCGAAAAAGGCCGCAAACGCATCGTTTATCGGGACGGCGCGCTGATATCCGAAGACGTCAGGCCCGACGCGCGTCCGAACGCCGTCGCCGTCGTTTTGAACGGAGAGTGAAAATGCGCGAAACGGAAAACGGGTATTTTATGAACATCGCGCCCGAACCGGCGTCCGGAACGGGCTTTTTCCGTCTGGTCGCCGAATTGGACGGGGAACGGCTTTTGCGCGTCGATCCGCATATCGGCTTTTCCCATCGCGGAATCGAAAAAATCATGGAAAACCGGAGTGTTTTGCAAGGGCTGGTCTATGCCGACAAGCTGTGTCGGGAAATTCCGTTCTGCGACGTGTATCCGTACGTCCTCGCCGTTGAAAGACTGGCGGGGATCGACGTGCCGGAAAGGGCGGGCGTCCTGCGCGCGATGTTGGCCGAAACGGCCAGAGTTTCCGCCCATATCCGGACGATCGGACGCTTGTTACGGGATACGGGGAACCGTTTGGGGCCGTCGATCGCCGAAAAGTCCTGCTCGCGGATCGACGCGCTGATCTCCGCGGCGATCGCTTCGCCCGCGGCGACGTATTTCCGGCCGGGCGGCGTTGCAGGCGATATCGACGAAAACGTCGGCGAAATGTTTGACGATTGGGCGAAAAATGCCGTTCCTCCCGTTTTGAAAGAATTGAAAAAGCTGACGGAAAATCCCGTTTTTCGCTCCCGCGTCGAAGGGTGCGGCGTAATCGGACGGGAAGAGGCGCAAACCGCGGGGCTGACGGGAATAACGGCGCGGGCCGCCGGCGAGTATCGCGACGTGCGCAAGACGAATCCTTACGACGCTTACGACAGCCTCGATTTTTCCGTGCCCGTCGGCCGCGACGGCGACGCTATGACGAGATGTCTGCTTCGCTTTGACGAAATCAGGCAGTCGTTGGCGATCGTCCGGCAAACGGTTTCGTTGCTGAAAACGAAAAAAGGCGCCGTCTCCGCCTTCGGCCGGTCCGGCGATAAGACACTGTCCGACTGGAGCGACCGGTATTCGGCGGGGCTTGTTCTGCCTGACGGCGAAGTTTACGCTCCCGTCGAAACGCCCGTCGGCGAGACGGGGTGCTTTTTGGTCGGGAACGGAACGGAAAAGCCGTATCGCTGTCATTTCCGGTCGGCTTGTTTTCCCGTTTTGCAGCTTTTGCCCGATTTGCTGAAAGGGTTGGAACTGGCCGACGTCGAACCGGTCATCGGTTCTCTCGGCCTCATTATGACGGAGGCGGACAGATGAAACCTCTGCTTTCTCCCGAAACGAACGAATCCGAAGCCCGCGCCGCCGTCGAACGGATGGCGCGCCTGCACAAGCCGGAGTGTTCCGTTTGTTCAAAGGCGGGCCGCTGCGAGATTCAGGATTTGTGCCGAAAGTATCGTCCCGCCGCCGTTTATGAGGAACGCGTCGCCGTTCGTTCGTCGCTCGGTCCCTTTTTGGAACGCCGTCCGGAACGGTGTATCGAATGCGGCCGGTGTTCGGAGCTGCTTGCCGCGCTCGGCGAACCGCAAACGGCGATGCCGCCCGATCGGGCGCCCGTTTCGCCTTTGTCCGGAACGCTGTTGGACGTTTGTCCTTCGGGGGCGATCGCGGACGCTTCCGCGCGGAAGCTTTTCCGCATTTGGGAAAAAAGGTCCGGAGCGGGACTTGATTTGTCCGACGCGGCGGAGACGCCCGTTGTGTTGGAAACGGCGCGCGGAGAGATCGCCGCCGTTTCGCCCGCCGACGAAAAAACGCCGATATCGGACAAAGGCCGTTTTTACGCGGACGGCTTTTCCGTCGGACGGTTGGACAGACCGTATATCCGGACGGGCGGAACGCTAAAGGCCGTCAGTTGGGGCGAAGCGCTCGACGCCGTTGCCGTTCGCGCGGAAACGGCGCATCATCCCGCCGGGCTGATCGGCCGGTACGCGGATTGCGAATCGATCGCCGCGCTGAAAGATTTTATGGCGTCTTTGGGCGACGGCGAAACGGACGTTCGGACCGATACGGAATACTTCGACGTTCGAAGCCGTCAATCAAAGCTCGTCAATCTTAAGCCCGACGATTTCGCCAAAGCCGACGTTTTTATAAAAATCGGCGTTGATTTGCGCCGCTCCGCGCCTTTTTTGGAATGGAAAGCCGACGGGAATCCCACGCCGAAGAAAAATGTTTCCGATATAAAGACGCTGGCGGACGTTTTGGACGGATATGCTTTTCCTGTCGTTTTCGTCGGCGAGGGGATCACAAGACGCGCGGATGCCGAATTCGCGATGGGGCTGATTTACAAAATATGCAAGGAGAAAGGCGTCATCCGGCAGGATTGGAACGGATATTGCTTTATAACGGACAATATCGCCGCTTTGGGTGCTTCGGAACTCGGCGCCGTTTCCGAAACGCCGTTGCGTCCGCAGATTTCCGTCGGCGTGTGCGATTTCGTTTATCTGCTCCACGACGATTTCACCTTGCCCGAACAATTGGGCGGCGCTTTTACCGTTTATCAGGGGGCGTACGCGTCCGAAGCGGCTTTGCGCGCGGACGTCGTCCTGCCCGGATTGGCGCCGAACGAAAAAAAGGCGACGTATGTCAACTGCTTCGGGCAGGCGCGCGAAACCGCGCCCGTTTTGCCGCCGTTCGGCGAAGCCCGGGAGGATTGGAAGATCCTGCGGGCGTTGTCGGAACGGGTCGGATCGACGCTTTTGCCGTATGACGATTTGGAAAAAATCAGGGAACGGCTCGCGTCGGTAAGTTCCGTGTTTTTCGAAAGGGGAAAAATCTTTCCCGCCGAAGACGTTTCTTTCGGCAGGGACGGCGAGGTTTCTTCCGTTCACGTCGACGGTCCGGAAGAAATCCGCGACGTCGTGGCGGAACATTCCGCGCGGTGGCGCTTGTCCGGAAAGGAAAAACGATAATGTTGCCGTTCGATTTCAAAAACGATTTTCTTCCCGTGGCGGACGTCTTGTCGCACGCGTTGCTCATCAGTGTCGCGATCGTTGCGGGTTCGATCGTCTTTCTGTGGTTCGAGGAAGCGTTGTGCGCCCGTATCCAAATGCGCCCGTCGCGCGGTTTTTTGCCGTTTTTCGTTGATCCGGTCAAGCTCTTTCTGAAAAAAGCCTGCGTTCCGGAAGGGGCGAAAAAACGGGTCTTTGTCGCCGCTCCGGTTTTTGCCGTTTCGGTGGCTCTGTTCTATTTCTTTTTGTTGCCGTTCGATCCGCAAATGGCGTTGCAACCGGAGTCGGGAATGCTCTACCTGACGACGTTGTCGACCATCGGCGTTTACGCTTTCGTCGTCGGCGCGTGGTCGGGGGGATCGCGCTTCACGTTTTTCGGCGCGATGAGGATGTTGGCGCAGATCTTGTCCTGTCAGCTGGTTCTGGCTTTTACCGTCGTTTGCCTTCTGATGACGGCGGCCGGCGGGAAAAGCGGCGTCTGGTATGTTTTTCCGCACTTTCCCCTGTTCGTTTTATTCCTGTTGTGCGCCGCGATGGTGACGGCGCAGTCGCCGTTCCGGTCGCCGAAAGCGATGCGCGGATTGTCGTCCGGCCTGTACGCGGAATACGGCGGATGGTTGTTCTGGCTGACGGAAACCGCGGAAACGCTGAACAGGGTGTTGCTGTCCGTCATGGCCGTGTATCTGTTTTTCGACGGAACGGCGGCGCCCTTCGGACTGACCGTCCTTCCGCCTTTCGTTTGGCTGACGGTCAAAACGGCGGCGGTCGTTTTTTTGATGACGCTGATGCGAACGGGGTTTTCCGATTGCAGAACGGATGTGCTGATGTCGTTCAGCTATCGCGTCCTGTTGCCTTTCGTCGTGGGGTGGACGATGCTGACGGCCGCGGTTTTGCTGCTGATCGGAGGGTGAGCGATGATAAAAGAATTCGTTTCCTCTTTATCCGTCGTTTTGAAATACACCTTCGGGCGGGGCGCCGAGCAGCGCTTGCCCGCCGTCGCTCCGGAATGCCGGAAAACGGCCGTCGTCAACGTCGAAAAGTGTTGCGCCTGCGGATTGTGCGACAGGGTTTGCCCCGTCGGAGCCGTTAACGTCCGCGTTGAAAGGAACAAGGGGGAATGGCGGCCGGTGTCGCTGAAAATCGACGCGGACAAATGCGTGGCTTGCGGATTGTGCGCCGACGTTTGTCCCTGTTCCGCCGTCGTTTTGGAAAAGGATGAAGCCGATGTTGTCGTCTGAATTTATCGTTTTTTCGGCTTTGCTGGTCGTTTTCGCCCTGATGTCGGTTCGGGTGAAATCCGTTGTTCCCGCCGTGTTTTGCCATTTCCAGACCGTTTTGGCCGTCGCGGGCGTCTTGTCCGGATTTAACGCCCGTTTTCTGGGATTTTCTTTGCTGATCATGTCGGCGTCGTCGTTGCTCGTTTTTTTGATGTTCGCGCTGATCGTGTTTGGTTTTTACGACGTCAGAAGCTCCCTTCCGCCGAAAACGGCACGTTTGTTCGGCGCGATGCTTCTGATGGGGACGGTCGAAACCGGATGGGTCTTTCTGTCGAACGGAGGCGCGGAAAAGGCGCGTTCCGTTTCACGTGTCGGAAACGTCCTTTATCGGGATTACGGTTTTTGTCCGGTCATGTTCGGCGTTCTGTTGCTGGCCTGCATGGTCGGCATAGCGTCGCTGTTGACGAAAGAGGAGGGAAGAAAGCCGTGAGCGTCGATATTGATATCGTTTTAGCGGTTTCCGCCGTTTTGTTCTTTTCGGGATTGTGGGGCGCCGTCAGGCACTGCGGCGACATGATGCGCCTGATTTTATCGCTTCAGCTCGTTTTTTTGGGGGCTTTGTTCAATTTTGCGGCGGGCGGCGCTTTGTCCGGCGACGCCGGAGGCTTGGCGTTTTCATTGATGATCGTCGCGTTGACTGGCGTTCAGATCACGGTTTGCCTGACACTCTTCCTGCTTTATTTCAGACGTCATCGTCATCTGAATTCCGAAAAGATCGATTCGATGAAAGGATAACCGATGTTTTTCCTGTTCCTGCCCCTCATTGCCGCTCTTGCGCTGTTTTGCGACACGAAAAAGAAATTGCCCTCCTTCGCAGTTGCGGGAACGGCGCTGGTCGCGGCTTTTCTGCGCGTGGCCGCCATGACGTTCAAAAACAGGTTTTCCGGCAGGACGTTTTCGGTTTCGCTCGGCCATTACGCGACGTTCGGCGGTCAGGATTACCATTGGCGTTTTTCGTTCACGCGTTCGGAAATCGTGTTGATCGCGTTTATGATCTTCGTCGCGTTGCTCAATGTGCTTTTCGCGCGTTTTTATGTCGTGAAGGAAAAGAGAACGCGTTATTTCGCGTCGGTGTGCGCGCTGTCGTTTTTGATGATCCTGACCGTCGGTTCCGTCAATCTGTTCCAGTTCTTCGCCGGATGGGAAGGAACGGTCCTGATATCGTATCTGGTCATGCTGTCCTTTCATGAAAAGCAATCGATCCGTCGCGCCGCGAACCGCTTTTTCGTCGCGAACATGGCCGGCGATATGGCGCTGTTGGCGGCGCTGTTCATGTTTGAAACGAAAACGGGCAGTTTTGTCGTTCCGCCGTTTACGAACGGCGCGGAAGTCGCTTTTTCTCCGCTTCAGTCTTTTTGTTTCGCAACGCTGATGCTGATCGGGGTGTGTACGAAAATGACGCTGTTCGTTTCACCGGTTCTGGTTTCGGAAATCGCGGAATTGTCGGTTCCGGCTCTGGCGTATATCATGCCTTGCGTGTCCGGCGGCGCGGCGTTTTACGTTCTGTATAACGCCTGGCCGTTTTTCGCGTCGTCGCGGGAAGCGAAGATCCTGTATTTGCTGGTCGGATCGGTCAGCGCCGTCACGGGGATCGGCGGCGCCCTGATAAAACGGAACATCAAAAGCGTTTTGGCGTATCTGCTGACGGGATGGTTCGGGATTGTCGTCGCCGTTCTGGCCGTCGGCGGCCGCGCTATCGCGTTGAGGTCTTTCGTCGCGCTGATGCTGCCGGCCGCCGGACTGATCTATTCCGTCGGGTTGATCGTATGGGCGCTGCGCGGCGAAGAAGAGACCGATAAAATGGGCGGGTTGAACGTCGCTGTGCCGTACCTTTTTTGGATCATGGCGATTTTGTCGTTGTGTTGCGTCGGTTTCCCGGGGATCGGGACATTCGGCGTTTGGCAAAATCTGTACGCGGCGCTGTATTTGAAAGGCGGACTGCTGACGGCTCTTGTTTTTACGGGGTTGTCGTTCGGGACGGCGTGGGCTTTCGCCCGATTGCTTTACGTCGTTTTCTTTGCGCCGTGCAAGATCCGGCCTGAAGTCATGGGCGCGATGCTCAAACCGTCGATATGGATGATCGCGCCGCCCGCGATATTGATGACGGTGTCCCTGTTTCAGGAATTTGTTTTCAGAAACAGTATTCTGGATGATTTGACGACGGTCGAAACGACGGGAATGTTGGCGCTGTCTTTGGCGGGATGTTCCGGAATCTGCATCGGTTTCGGCTATTACGCCGCCCGGAAAAGAAGAGCGCCGCCCGGCGTAAAAAAAGCGGTAACGGAAGTCGTCCGCTTCCTGTCGGCCGGAGCTTTTTACGAAAGAGCCGTCATGCGTCCCGTAACGGTTTTCGCCCGTATCGTTTGGTCGTTCTTTTCGTCCGATTCGACGGCGGAAAGGATTCCCGTCGCCATTCGGCGCGCCGCCGAACGCTGGCGCGTCGTTCAAAGCGGCAAATTGTCGGTTTTTATAATGCCGGCGTTGATCGGGCTGTTCGTTTTGCTGACGGTTGTCGCCGTTTTTGTGAAAGGGTGAACGCATGTCGCATTTTTCTCCGGTTGTCGTCATGTTGCTGATGCCGCTGTTGGGGGCGATTTTCTCCCTTTTGGCACAAGGCGACGAAAACCGTCGCTCAAGCAACGCTTATCACGTCGCGTTGCTGATGTCGGTCAGCACGTTTTTGGCCGCGGTGGCCGCCGCCGTTTTTACGGAAAACGAAAAAGCCGTCATTTTTGAAGCGCCGGTATGGAACGTGTCGCTGACGGTCGGACTTGATCCTTTGTCATCTGTTTTCGTTGTGTTGTTTTCGTTTTTGAGCGTCCTGTCCGTTATCGTGACCCGGAAAAACATTACGGTGTCAATGCGTGAATGTATTTTTCTGACGTTGATTCTGGAGTTTTTCCTGCTTTTCGCCGTCTGCGCCCGCGACTTGTTTTATTTTCTGGCTTCGACCGAAACGTCACTGCTTCCTCTGTTTCTGTTGCTGTCCGGCTGGGGCGTCGAGAAAAAGGAGGAAACGCCGTACCGTTTCGCGCTGTATGCGATGGCGGGCGCTTTGTTTTTGATGGTGGCGGTCTTTATGCTTTACCGGCATACGGGGGGATCGTCCTTTGAAGACGCGGCCAAAACCGTTTTTTCCCGAACGGAACGGAGGCTCTTTTTGGGTTTGTTTCTGGCGGCGCTGGCGTTCAAATCCCCGTTGTTCCCGTTCAACGGCTGGTTGACGGACGCGCTGACCGAAGCCGCGCCCGCGACGGGCGTTTTGATTTCCGGCGCTTATACCAAACTGATTTTATACGCGTTTTTGCGCTTTGCCGTTCCGTTGGCCGGTGAAGACATTTCGGCGTTGTCGACAGGATTGTGCCTGTGGGCGGCCGTTTCCGCCGTTTACGGAGCGTTGGCGGCGCTGGTGCAGGACGATATGCGCAAGATCGCTGCTTTTACGCATATGACGCAGGCCGGATTTTTGGCGATGGGCGCGTTCTGCGTCGTTCCGACGGCGCAACAGGGCGTTTTGTTCCTGACCGTGGCGCAAAGCGTGTCGATGGCGGCTTTTCTGCTGGCGTGCGGAGCGGTGTATCAGCGTGCCGGATACGCGGGGAACATCGTCGGCGTTTTAACGTCTTTCCCGCGTTTGGGAACAGTGTTCTTTATCGCGTGTCTGGCGCTGATCGGTTTTCCGCCCGCTCCTGTTTTTACCGGCGAGATACTGATCCTTCGTTCGGTTTTCGCCCAAAGCCTGTTGTCGACGGCGGCCGCCGCCGTGGCGATCGTGTTGCTGTACGCGTCGTTTTTCCGCCATTTCAGTCGTTTCCTGTTCGGCGGAGCGGGCGAAAACACTGTGACCGGCGCGGATTTGCGTTGGCGTGAAGCGGTCGTGTCGGTTATTATCGGGGCGATGTTCATTTACTTGATGCTGACGCCGTCGGGTTTGACGCAAACAACGTCGGACGCGGCGCGGACGGTTTTAACTGCGGGACGGTGACAATGATCGGAAGTTTTGCGCCTTTTTTCGGAGAAACGGTTGTTTTGGTCTCCTGCATCCTTTCGCTGACGGCGGGGCTTTACCCTTCGATCCGCCGCACGGCGGGAAAGATCGTTTTCGCAGGATTGGCGGTTGCGCTGGTTTTGACGCTGGCAACGCCCGTCATCAACGGACGGCATTTGCTGCACGGCATTTTGTTCGTTTCGGACCATTTCGCGCGCAACGTCAAAATATTGATTTTGGCGGGGACGATCTTTTCGCTGGCCTTCGGGTTGGATTGGCTGGCGTACAAAAAATATCGCCGCTACGAATTTCCGGCGTTGCTGGGATTATCGGCATTCGGCATGATGACGGCCGTTTCCGCCGGAAATTTTCTGACGCAGTTTCTCGGATTGGAAATCGCGCAAACACCGCTGGCTTTTCTGACCGCGTTCAAAAAAAGCGGAGACCGTTCGACCGAAGCCGGCGTCAAATACATCATCGCTTCGCTGTTGGGGTCGGGGCTTTGGCTTTTCGGCGTGTCTGTGATTTACGCCGTTTCCGGAACGACCGATTTCAAAACGCTTGCAGAGCTCGATACGGCAAAGATTTTGCCCGTTTTACTGTTCGGCGTGTCTTTTTTGACGATCGGGGCTTTTATCAAGATCGGCGTCGTTCCCTGCCATTTTTGGATGCCTGATGTGTATGAGGGCGCGCCGTCGCCCGTGACCGCCTTTTTCGGATTGACCGTTCGGGTCGCGTTGATGGCGAGCTTCGCGCGGGTCGTCGGCGAACCGTTCGGGAGTCTGCTGTTTTTCTGGCGGCCCGTTTTGTCCGTCGTCGCCGTTTTATCCGTCGTCGGCGGCGCTTTGGGTATGCTGACGCAAAAGAATTTCAAGCGGTTGACGGCTTATGCGATGATCGTGGCGAACGGTTTTTCTTTGGCGGCGCTGTCGGTCGGGAATCGGGCGGCTTTTACGGTTTATACGGTCGTGGACGGTTTCGCGGCGCTCGGGCTGTTCGCGATCATGCTGTCGTTGCGGGCCGGCGACGTTTTGGGCGAAGATGTTTCTTTGCTGGACGGGCAGGGGCGCGAAAAACCCGTGCGGGGCGCCTTGTTTTCGCTGGTCTTTTTCAGCTTTTCGGGATTGCCTCCTTTTTCCGGTTTTTGGGGCGTCGTTTCCGTTGCGGGGGCGTTGTTTTCGCAAAACCGGTTTTTCGTTTCCGCGGTGTTGATGATCGGAACGCTGATTCCGGCGTATGTGTTTTTAAAACTGGTCCGGCAGATGTATTTCGCGCCGACGGTCGAAAAGCTGTTGCCCGCGCCAAAGCCGATGAAGATCGCTTTGCTGTTGTCGGCGGGGGCGGCGGTTTCTTTGCCGCTGTTGCTGGAGCCGTTGGCCCGTTTCGCGGCGAAAGCGGCGGGGTTGTTCTGATATGAGATTCGTTTTCAAAGAGACGACCGGAAGCACGAACGCCGACGCTTTGGCTTTGCCCGACGGCGAGGACCGCGTCGCGATCGTCGCACGCCGGCAAACGGGAGGGCGCGGCCGGATGGGGCGCTTGTGGATCAGTCCGGAAGGTAATCTTTACGTCAGCTATGCCGTGCGCGTCGATTCGCCGGCAACGGCGTCCCGCTACAGCTTTATCGCCGCCGTCGCGTTGGCGCAGGCTTTTGAAAGGATAGGCTTGTCGCCGCGGTGCAAGTGGCCGAACGACGTTTTGCTGGACGGGAAAAAAGCGGCGGGAATTTTGCTTGAAACGAACGGAAAGGACAGGCTGGTCGCGGGAATCGGCGTCAATCTGGCGTCTGCGCCGGCGGGAAAAGTCCTGTATCCGACCGCGGCCGTCGCCGATTTCGGGATTACGTGTTCGCCCGACGATTTTCTGCCGATCCTGACGGAGCGGTTCGAAGCGCTTGAAAAGGCTCCTTTCTCCGATGTTTTATCTGCATGGAAGGAACGGGCGTTCGGTTTGGGTTCCGCCGTTCGCGTCAATCTGCCCGAAAAAACGCTCGAAGGGATTTTTTACGGGCTTGATAACGACGGCGTGTTGCTGTTAAAGTGCGAAAACGAAATTAAAAGAATTACGGCCGGGGACGTCTTCTTCGGCCCGTCGGAGAAAAGAGCTTGACAATGCCGGAAAACGAAAAGACCGATTTTATCACCGTTCCCGATCAGGGGTTGTTTTTTGTGCCGCTCGGCGGCGTCGGCGAAATCGGAATGAACTTTGCGCTGTACGCGTGCGACGGCAGTTATCTGGCCGTCGATTGCGGCATCGGTTTCGCGGGCGACGGTCTGCCCGGAATCGATATGCTGCTGCCCGATGCGGAATATGCCGCGCGGGTGTCGAAGAAAATCAAAGGGCTGGTCATCACGCACGCGCACGAGGATCATATCGGCGCCGTCGGAAAGCTGTGGCGCGATTTGAAATGCCCCGTTTACGTAACGCCTTTCGCAGCGGAAATGCTTGAAACCCGTCTTGACGAGGAATGTCTGCTCGGCCGCGTGCCGGTCGTCGTCGTCAACGAAGGCGACTATATCGACCTCGACCCGTTTGAAATCGAACTGGTGTCGATGACCCATTCGATCCCCGAATCGTCGTCGTTGCTGATCAAAACACGCTACGGTTCCGTTTTTCACACGGGCGACTGGCGGTTCGATGACGCTCCCGTCGTCGGAAAAGCCCCCGATTACAAGGCTTTGAAAGAGCTGAAAAGCGAAAACATCCTTGCGTTGGTCGGCGATTCGACAAACGTGTTCGTCGACGGCGACATTCCGTCCGAAACGGACGTGCGCGATTCGTTGACGGAGGTTTTCGCCCGCGCTCGCGGCAAAGGGTTGATCGTTACGTGTTTCGCGTCGAACGTCGGCCGTTTGGAAAGCATCGCCGCCGCCGCGCGGGAAAACGGTCGCGAAGTTTGTCTGCTCGGCCGTTCGCTGTGGCGGGTCGAAGGCGCCGGTCGGGCGGCGGGATATTTCCGCGATTATCCGTTTTTCCTGACGGATGACGAAGCGTCCGGCTATACGCCGGACAAAATCGTCTATGTCTGCACCGGTTGTCAGGGCGAACCGCGGTCCGCGTTGAGCAACCTGTCGTACGACGTCGGCCCCGTCCGGCTGAAAAAGGGCGACGTCATCGTCTTTTCGGCGCGGGTCATCCCCGGCAACGAACAGGCGATCGCAAACGTGCAGAACAGGCTGATCGCACGCGGCGCCGAACTCGTTACGGCCAAAGACGCCCTCGTTCACGTTTCCGGTCATTCCGGACGGAAGGATATGCAAAAGCTTTATGCTTTCCTGAAACCGCGGACGGCCGTTCCCGTTCACGGCGAAGCGGCTCATTTGCACGAACACGCGGATCTGGCGCGCGCGAGCGGCGTCAAAAACGTTTGCCTGATCGCCGACGGCGACGTTTTGCGTCTGGCGCCGGACGACCCCGAAACCGTCGGCAAGGTCAAAACGGGCGTGATGGCCGTTGACGGCAAAAAAATCATTCCGCTCAATTCGTCCGTTTTGCGTCAGCGCCGCCGGATGATCGACGACGGCACGGTCGTCGCAACGGTCGTTTTGAACGATAAGGGCGAGGTTCTCGGCCGGATTCAGTTTTCCGCCGTCGGTCTGATTGAAAATGACAGCGACGAGTTCGCCGTTCTGGAAGACGCCGTCAAAGCGGCTTTGTCCGAAAACGCCGAATACGCCGCTGACGACAAGACCGTGTCGGACGCGGTCAAGGCCGCCGTTCGCCGCGTCGTCGTCGAAACGCACGGCCGCCGTCCGATGGTCGACGTTCATTTGGTCAGGGTTTGACGAGATGACGGGATTTTTCGCTTTTCCTTTGATTGCCGCTCTTGCCGTGACGAACTCCGTCGCGGTTGATTGCAACGATTTGGCGGCCTACCGCGCCGGTCGCGACGTGTACGGACGGCCTGTCGTCGGGGCTGACCTGAACGGCGGCTACGGGATCGCCGCGCCCGAAAGCTTTTCCCTGCCGGTCGCCGTGTTGCTGAAGCAGGCTTATCCGAAATGGCAGTCGGACACGTTTTTCGGCGCGTTGCCCGTCGCCAGGGTCGAAGTGCATGACGGACAGGTCTTTTTGAACGGAAAGCTTGTCGCCGCCGATGACGTCGATACGATCAACGCCGCCTGCGATTCCGTGAAAAAATAAAAAAAATCGGACAAAATTCTGGACAAATAATTCGAAAAAGAGTAATCTCTTTTACAGTGAATTAACCGGAGTTTCGATCATGGCGAAAACGTATGCGGATTTTATGGCTGTCGGCGATGTCAAAAAGATGAAATGCGGTGAAAAGTCGCTAGATGTCGAAAAGACGCTGACCAAAGCGTTCAAAGGTTCCCGAAAGGGCGATAAAGAGGCGGAAAAAGAACAGTTCGCCAAAATCGTTTCGACGGCGATGCAAACGCAGATCGGGCGCGACACGCTGACGGAACTGGCGAAGCTCGGCTACAAATTCGCTTTTGAAACGGGCGAATTCGGCGGTTTCTGCGATCCGGCGAAGAAAAAGATCGTCCTGAACCCGACCAACGATTTCGATTATCAGCTGCCCGTCATGGTTCACGAAGCGACTCACGCTTTGCAACACGAACGCGATAAATCCGGTTTGAGCGAAAAAGATATGGAAGTCGCGTCCATGCTCAAGAAAAACCGCGCCATCGAAGCCGATGCGACCGCGCATGAAATGGCTTTTCTGTGCCAGCTGAAAGATGTTTATCCCGCCCCGTACGAAGCCGAAAAGAAACGCGGACTGCCGATGCTGACCGCTTACGAGGACGCAAAGGCGAAGACCGGCGACGAGGACAAAGCGCTGAACGCTGCTTTCAAATCGTGGTACGACTGCGCGGAATATCGCGATTTCTATGATCATTGGTTTACGCCGTGGGTCGGCGGGATTTCCGAAGAAGGGATCGACAACGACGATCCGTCCCGTTTTGCGCACGCCTTGAAAAACAAAGACGTGCTCGCGCTCTGTCTGAACAAAGGCAAGCCTTACGTCGAACCCGAATTTTTGGATTCCGACAAAGCTTTTTCCGTTTCGAAATCGGATCGCGAAAGCATCATCGAATGGACGAAGGATTACGCGGACGAGGTTTACGGCGCCAAACGCGACCGCTCCGTGTACAAAATGGCCGTCCGCGACGAAACGGGCAAGATCATCGCGCCCGCCAAAACGAAAGCGGCGTCGCCCGCCGTCAAAGCCAAAATCGCCGACAAGGCGAAGGGCCGCTGATTTTTACGGCAGATTGCGGACGCGATCCAAAAAGCCCTGCAGGATAAAGGCCGCCGCGCCGGAATCCAGTCTTTCCTTGCGTTTTTTCCGGCTCATGTCGAACGTGCCGATCATCACGCGTTCCGCCGCCGCGGACGACAGGCGCTCGTCCTGAAAGAAAACGGGCTTTCCGAAATGGTCGGCGATCTGTTGCGCGACGGTTCGCGTCGTCGCGGCCCGTTCGCCCTCCTTTCCGCTCATTTCAAGCGGAAGCCCCGAAACGAAGCCCGAAATTTCCCGACCGGCAAGGATTTTTGTCAGTTCTTCCATATCATAACGGAAGCTTTTGCGAAAAACGGTTTTGAGCGGCGTCGCCGTCCACCACAGCGTATCGGACACCGCGACGCCGATCGTTTTGTCGCCGATATCCAATCCCGCCAAAGTCGTCCCTTTGCCCGTCAGCGAAACAAAATCGGTCATGTCCATGGTTATTCGTCCGTGTCGCAATAGAAACATTTGCCGTCAAAGGCGCTGAATCCGGTGCTGATCTTTCTTCCTTTCCGGCATTTTCTCCGTTCGGTCACGAACGTCGGATCCAGTTCGCGGCATGTTTTTTCACGGCAGATGAAGCAGGGGCCGTCTTTTCCCGTAACGCCCGTTTTCTCGGCGATTTTTTCGTCCGGACAAGACGTTTTGTATTCATTGTTGCGTTCCGAACACGTTTTCGGCGTGCAAAGGAAGCAAGCTCCGTCTTCTCCGATAAATTCGGTCGAAACGGGTGTTTCGATCGACAAGTCGCAGGACGATTTCAGCTCTTCGTCGATTTCCGCGCAAAGTTTCGGGACGCATCGTCCGCACGGTTTCCCGTTCGCTTTTCCGTCAACGGCCAGTTTTTTGTCCCGCGGACAACGGGTCGTTTCCGTCGAAAACCCTTCCGGACAAACGCCCGCTTTGCAGAAAAAGCACTTTCCGTCCGTTTCGACGCTGCCGCCGTCGAGGATACATCTTTTCGCCCAGGGGCCGTCGTCGTCCCTGTGCATTTTCAAGTCTTCGCACGTCAGCGTCACGCAGGTGAAACATTCCTTGCCGTCGCCGGCGGTGATTCCCGTTTCAAATCTTTTTTGTCCGATGTCGCAGTCCGTCCGGAACGTTTTGTTATAGTCGGTGCAAACTTTGGGAACGCAGACGCCTTCCGCGTTCAGCTTGTGATCTTCCTGACATTCGACGCAATTCATGGCGGAAAAACAAATCGCGCATTTGTCGGAGCAGGGCCGGCAGAGGTTTCTGGCCGCGTCCAGATAATATCCGTCGGCGCAATCGTTGCACACCCAGCATTTGTTGTCGCGTGTGCAACGCTGACAGGCTTTGACGCCGTTTTCGCAGGAAACCTGCGACGTGTAGGCGCAACCGGTGACGCACCATCCTTTGCCGTCGGCTATTTTTTCCAACGGACAGGTGCATTGCGTCCCCGCGGGGCAGTCTTCGCACGCCGCCGCCGATTTGTCCGGAAAAGTGCAGTGCTGTCCGACCGGACAAGTATCGTTCGGGGTTGTCGTGCATTGCGGTTTGATGCAACTTCCGGCGCCGTTGCCGAGCGTGCCGGGCGGACAATGGCAATCCGGCATTTTCGCGTCCATGTCGCAAATTTTGCAACGCTTGCCTTCTTCGCCGGCGTCATAACAGGTCTGACCTTCCGGACAATCGTTGTATTTTTCGCAGAAAGCCGGTGTGCAAACGCCTTTGTAAACATAGCACCGTTTTGCGCCTTCTTTTGTTTGTTCGACGGAACAATAGCAATCGGAACCGTCTTTTTTCAGAACGCAACGGGCTTCGGCCGAACCGCCGTTTTCGCAAACCTGGTCGATATGACAGTCGGCATCGTCGTAACAAGCGGGCAAACGGCATCCGCCTTTGCCGTCGGAAACATAGCCTTCAGCACATTCTTCGGCATGAACGGCGGATATTCCCATAAAACAAAACAAAACGGCAAAGAGCGCTTTTTTCATCAGCATTCCCCGATATTACAGCAAAGCGATAAAATGCAAAAGAGCTTCGGCGGCGCAATCGCAGGCTTTCGGCGCGTTGGCGGCGAAATCGCCGAACGAATGCGACCTGTTGTCCGATATCGCGCGCACGACGGTCGCGGGAACGTTGTTCATGACGGCGACCTGCACGGCGGCGGCGCTTTCCATGTCGATCGCGACGGCTTTAAACTGCCGTTCCAGAAAAACCTTATCATCCTCTTCCGCAAAGCGGTCAAGCGTCGCCAAAATGCCGCCGCGATAAGCCGAATTGAAAGTTTCCAACGAAAAGCCGTCTTTGGAAAAAGCGGGGTTGCCTTCAAAAGCGGGCGCGACGGAATCAAAGACGCCCGATGCGCAATACGTGCCGCCGATGTTCATATCGCCGTGCACGACAAGATCGGGAACGACGACGTCAAACACGTTTAAATCCTTCGATACGGCACCTGCGACACCGCAAACGAACAGATGCGACGGCGAATAGGTCATGATCGTTTTCTGCGCTTTGCTTGCCGCGCAGGTTTTGCCGATACCGCACCGCGTCAGAATCAGATCGCAATTCGGTAAAATGAAAAGCTTTTCTTCCAATCCGGCGGCGACGGTTTCGCCTAAACGGCCGATGTGGTTTTCAACGGCTTCGAATTCCATCGGCATAGGGCAGAGAACCACGGCTATTTTTTTCATTTTGATATCCTCTTGTTATGGTTTATTCTATTACGAAGATTACAGGCGAAATGCCGTTTTGTGAAGTCTTTTTAAAGGGGATGGCTATGGATAAATGGCAAAAAAGGTTTTTTGATTTGGCGCGTTTGGTCGCGACGTGGTCCAAGGATCCGTCTTCGCAGGTCGGCGCCGTTATCGTCGACGATAAAAAGAGGATCGTATCGGTCGGTTTCAACGGTCTGCCGATCGGTGTGAAGGATACCGAAGAACGCCTGAACGTCCGCGAATTGAAATATGAGCTGATCGTTCACGCGGAAGCCAACGCCATTCTGACGGCGCCGAAATCCGTGGCCGGATGTACGATTTACGTTTATCCGTATCTGCCGTGTTCCCGTTGCGCCGGCGCGATCATCCAGTCCGGCATCAAAAAGGTCGTCGTCGAAGACCGGCCGATTCCGGACCGTTGGCTGGACAATTTCAATCTGGCCAAAACGATTCTGACCGAAGCCGGCGTCGAAGTCGATATTTTACCGATCAACGAGCGGTGATAAAAAATCCCTCCGATGACGGAGGGATTTTTTCATTCCTGCGGCGCTTGCGGCGAAGACGATTTGTGGCGGAAAGTGATTCTGCCTTTGGTCAAGTCGTAAGGCGTCATTTCAATATCGACTTTATCGCCGACCATGACGCGGATTCTGAACTTGCGCATTTTTCCGGCCGTATGAGCCAGAATTTCGTGATTGTTTTCCAGTTTGACGCGGAACATTGCGTTGGGCAGTTTTTCGATGACGACGCCGCTGAATTCCAATAATTCTTCTTTAGCCATTAAAGTACATCCTGTTAAAATTCGTAAGAATCGAGATCTTCTTCCGACATATCGGATTTTTCGTAATCGGTGAAAAGTTCGGATCCTTCCTCTTCCCATTCGATGCCGCGAATGACCCAATTACTGATCTTTTCCATTTTTTCCAGCGGGATTTCCAGAGCCATGCCGACTTTGGAAATGAACAGGATTTCCGAATCGGACAGATCACCGTCCTCGTATCCCAGATAAAACATTTCCCGAATCAACACCAAAGCGAACCCTTTGTCCGTGATACCGCGGACCATGGATAGGATTTCTTCGTCGGAACGGGGACGGATGGCTTCCTTCGCATC
Source organism: Alphaproteobacteria bacterium UBA3864 (assembly GCA_002393065.1). Taxonomy (GTDB): domain Bacteria; phylum Pseudomonadota; class Alphaproteobacteria; order CAAGCB01; family CAG-977; genus UBA2903. The sequence goes on from DGGW01000080.1 coordinate 21,702, forward strand.
GTCTTTCGTCAGATTGTAAAGCTTTGCCAAATCAACGAAAAACTGCTTTTCATTCCCGTCGAAATCCCCGTCGACGCGCGCCAGATGGGCGATCGTCGCCAAAAAAGTGATGCGCTGATTCAAATCAACGTTTTCAAAAAATTCCATCATGGTCGAAAGATGCTCCTCAAAGAGTGTTCCCGATAATGTTGAACAGTTATAACTCAAGATAACGGTTTGAATAAAGAAAAAAATATCGGTTTCGGCAAAATTTCACGCGGGATATAGGCTTTTGTCCGTCTGTCGGTCCGTGCGATATTTTGCTACATTTTTTTCCGTTGTTAACGTTTAACCGGATGGAAAGTGAAGAAAATGATGAATGTCGGTACTGTAAAATGGTTCAACGCCGCCAAAGGCTTCGGGTTCATTTGCCCCAAGGACGGGTCGAAAGACGTTTTCGTGCATATATCGGCGTTGCAAAGGGCGGGGATCCGCGGTCTGCGCGACGGTCAGAGCATCGAATACGAACTGATGGCCGGAAAGGACGGGCGCAAGTCCGCCGAAAATCTGCATTTGATCGATTGACGGCGTCGTTCGGACGAATTTTGAAAGGGAAGGGTTGCGGCTCTTCCCTTTTTTGTTTATCATTCGGAAAATTCATAAACGAAAGGATGTTACCATGCCGTCTTTTGACATTACCTCCAAAACGGACATGACGGAAATTCAAAACGCCGTCAACGGAATGAGCCGCGAAATTTCCACCCGCTTCGATTTCAAGGGATCGAAAAGCTCCGTCGAACTGAAGGACGGGCAGATCGTTTTGCTGGCCGACGACGATCTGAAAATGAAGCAGATGCGCGAACTGCTCGTAACGTATGTGACA
>DGGW01000080.1:22609-23565 GCA_002393065.1 Alphaproteobacteria bacterium UBA3864
CCCGCCGCAAGCTCGATACCTCCGCCTTGTCTTACGGCAAGGAGGAAAAAGCCGCCGGCGCGATGGTGCGTCTGCCCGTTACCGTCAAGCAGGGGATCGCGCAGGACGTCGCCAAAAAGATTTCCAAAGCCATCAAGGATTCCAAAATGAAAGTGCAGGTCGCGATTCAGGGCGACGAATTGCGCGTGTCCGGCAAGAAACGCGACGATCTGCAGGACGCGATCGCTTTCGTCAAAGGGTTGGGAATCGATCAGCCGCTTCAGTTCGGCAACTACCGCGACTGATTTTTTTTGGGGGAAAAGGAATGGGGACTCTTTGCCTGTATTTTTCCGCCGCCGTTTTGTCGCTTGCCGTCCTGTATAAAGCCGCCGCGCGTCTGTTCGGGCGCGGAAAGGACGGAATCGACGCCGTTTTCACGGTTTTGTTCTTTGCGGCGCTGTTCGTTCCGATGATGAAGATCGATCATGCCGACCGATCCGAACGCGAAAACAGGATGTTGGCGAAGTTGCCGTCCTTCCTGACGGAAAAAGGATTGAACACGAAATTCGGCGAAGGCTTCGACCGTTGGTTTTCCGACCGCTTTTTCGGACGCGACCTGTTGTTGAAGTTCCACGCGAAATCGGTCGAAAGAAAGGAAAGCGGCAGGGCTTTCGCCGGCAAGGACGGCTGGCTGTTTTACAAGGCGGAGGGTAGCGTCGCCAATTTCCAGAACAGAAAGCTCTTTTCCGAAAAAGAACGCGCGAAAGCCGTGTCGTTCCTGTCCGGTTTCAGGGATTGGTGCGACAAAAAGAATATCCGTTTTCTGTATCTGATCGCGCCGGATAAAAACAAGATCTACGGCGAATATTTCGCCTACGTCAAAAAAATCAACGGCGACGATAAAAGCCGCGCCAACGCCCTGATGGCGGATCTGCGCGAAAAAGGCGTGCCCGCCCTGTACTTTTACGACGATTTGA